>JANQGC010000036.1 GCA_028277515.1 Anaerolineae bacterium | reverse complement strand
GGGTTTAAGTCCACCCGACGGCCGTTCGGTAAGGGTTGGGTCGGCGGGATAGGATGCAAAGGAAGCATCTGACGTAGAAACCCGCCGGCCTAACCCCATAATGAAACGGCCGAAATAGGGCGAGGCCGCGCGGATTCACCATAATGGGGGTCCCGACAAGTTCGCACCGCGCGGCCCCGCCCTTACCCCAATGATCGAAGGATTGTAAAAATCGGCATTTCATACCTGTTCAAAGCATACACAAAAAGTAATCGCACCCTTCGCCTTCCCCTGTTGTAGACGGCGCTTGGGCCAATCTGGCCTAAAAGGTAGGCAAAAAGGGCGCGACAGTCTAGAATAATTCCTTGATTGACAATCCACTAATAGGTGGGCAGTTAAAAGAGTAAAATACCTGTAGTTCGCTGTTACAAAAATCATTTGCATGGAAATTTGACAACTTTTCCTGGACAGAGTCATTGCAAAAATCAGTTCATAAAAGTTGTCAAATTTTTGATATAAAAAATTTGGGAGAAAAAAGATGCAACAAACCACCCCTATGCCACAAGTTTTAATTGATGCTGCCTGGCCGCAGCGCAGCCTCATTCGTTCCGTCCTCTTAATCCTCGGCGGTTCTCTATTTATCGCCCTGCTGGCCCAGGTAGAAATACCCTTATTTCCCGTGCCAATCACCGGCCAAACATTGGGCGTGCTCTTAATTGGCGCTTTGTTCGGCCGTCGCCTGGGCGCCTTAACCGTCTTAACTTATCTCGCTTATGGGGCGGCCGGTTTACCTGTTTTTGCCGGTGGGAGCGCGGGAGCGGCCGTTCTCGTCGGACCCACAGCCGGCTATCTGGCCGGTTTCGTCATCGCCGCCTACGTTACCGGCTGGTTGAGTGAACGGGGCTGGGACCGCAGCTTCGGGCGCACGGCCGTGGCCATGCTCGCCGGCACCGTCATTATCTATCTTCCCGGCGTGCTCTGGTTATCACGTTTCGTAGGCTGGGACCAGGTTATCGCTTTAGGGATCACCCCTTTTTTGCTCGGTGATCTGTTAAAAGTGATCCTGGCCGCCATTCTCCTGCCGCTGGGCTGGAAAATGATCGGCCGTAATAAGTGACAGTTACTTTTTGTATGTATCGCAAGAAAAGCAGTTCGTGTGACTGTCACATGATGAAAATTCTTTAAAGCAGTGAATCTAGCCGGGGGTAAAAATGAACATAGATTTATTCGCTAAACCTGATCTCTTTGAAGCCCAGCGCATATTAGCCGTACAGCCCCATTATGACGATAACGACATCGCCGCGGGAGGCACACTGGCTAAATTAGCCGAAGCGGGCGTAGAAATCTATTATCTGACCGTCACCGACGACCTGGTAGGCGTAGTTGACCAATCCCTAACTGAGGAGAAAATGCTCTCCGGACTGAAGGATGACCTGGATCGAGCGGGGGAAATCATCGGTGTGAAAGGCAAATTCTGGCTTGGCTATCCGGACGCCGGTAAGTATGATTATTTTGACCTGCGCCGCGACATCATCCAATACATTCGCGAGATACGCCCCGATTTCGTTATGACCTGCGACCCCTGGATGCCTTACGAGTTCCACAACGACCATATCATAACCGGCAAAGCAGCGGCCGCGGCGGCTAATCTATACGACCTCTCCCGTTTGCCGACGGACCCTTCCGTGGACCGCGCTTATGAATCTTTTGAACTCAAGGGCATCGCCTTTTACGCCTCGGCTTATCCCAACAGCGTGATCGATATCAGCGAAGTCTGGTCGCAAAAAAAGAAAGCGGTAGATCAATATCGCATGCAGTTCAGTTCGGCCGATATGGAGCTGCTTCAAAAACGCCTGGAAGCGTGGGCACGGCACACGGCCGCTGCGGAAAATTTCACCTATGGCGAAAGCCTGAAAGTCATGCAGCCGTGGCAGCTTCACGTTTTCCCTGACGCCTGGAAAGTGTAAAAAAGATGGCAACTTTTATGGAAGTTGCCATCTTTGTCGTTCTTAATTTATATAATTCTGCCAGCCGGAGAAGGTGCCGCCCTTTTCCACCACCACAACGGTAAAGCGCATATCCAGCGGATACCATTTCTTAGGATCCTCGCCATTCCAATTCCAGCCATTGTAATTGCTGACCGGCTGCCCCTGGCTGTTTTTAATGGCCACGCCATTGCGGAACCGGGGTCGCCACCATTCAAGCGATTTCTTATTTTTCTTCCACATATCGTCAATCGCGCGCGACCAGGTAGCCACCGTACCGGGGGTACCGACCACCGGTTCCTGCGGGCCGCACGTTTCTAACTCAAAATTGTAACCATTTTTAGCCTGCCAGACGCAGAACTGGAGGCGCATGTTTTGAGGCTCCGGCTGGTCAAAAATCTCCACCCGGAAATAGAAGGTGCCCTCGGCATAGTTGATCGGTTGGGTCCAATCCCCATTCTCCATCGGCGGCTGGTCAAACGGAAAACCACGATTGGCTTCTGTCGCCGGTTTGTTCCAGTCGAAAACCAACATCTCATTATCGCCACCACCGGAGGAGGGCGTGGGGGTAGCGGTTGGCGGATTGTCCGGCGTAGCGGTCGGTGGTGGTGGCGTCTCTGAAGTGACAGGTGTCGGGGTAGGCGTATTTGGAGGCCCGCCGACCGGTTCTAACACCACATTATCGATCCAGTACACATCCCCATTGGCGGCACCACCTACGAACCAGAACCTTAACCGTGTATCGTTCGTCGTGCCGCTGAAGCCGGAAGTTGTAAATTCATACGCGTAGGTTTGCCAGCCGGTATTTAAATTAACGGCCTGATTCAAGCCATAATTAGCATAGTTCGCCTGGTTTTTATGTATAAAGACATTCAGGTCCCGCCCGCTGTTGGAAAAGGCGGCAAAACTCAAACGATAGGTCGTGTTGCTGGACAAGGGGAATCCCGTTTGATTGAGCTGCATGTTATTATTCACCGTGTTGATGGCGATTCGGGCTGCTTGATCACAATGATAGGCAGGGCTGTCGGCCGTGAAATCGCCGCTGCCGTTGGTATAAAACGTCCAATTATTCTCTCCGGACTCAAAGCTGGGATTGGCAAGAATATTGTTGGGGTTGGGTGGCGGGCAGGAACTGTCCGGTGTGGGTGTCGGTGTCGGTGTGTTGCCGGCCTGGGGATAGGTCAAAGTTCCTGGGTCGGTCATGTATATCTCATACCCTTGACCCGGCTGCATATCACCAATCTCATATATATTAAAGTCCGGCCAATAAATCTGGCCCTGCCCGTTCTTGACTAAATACAACTGCCCGCTGATGCTGTTGAGCGCCTGGTCAATGGCCATTGGCTGGCCAAGGAAATAGGGAATTAGATGAAAGCCCGATCCAAGAGTGATCGGCGTCGCCGCCACATCGACAATATCACCATTCATGGTCAGGGTCGCCGGATTCTCCACATAGACCTGGTACCCATGACGAACCTGCCACGATCCAATCTGGTCAATACTAAAGTCCGGCCAATAGATTTCCCCCTGCCCATTCTTGAGGATAACCAGATTGTCGCCCAGACCGGCTATTACCGCATCAATGTCCGGATTTGTGGGCGCGATGTAGCTGGATATCATATTCCAACCCGTGGTCAAAGGGATGTTCTGGGCGGCTTGAACGGCCGTTAAACTATTTCTATTTAGGTCTTGTTGATTGGGGGAGGCCGGTTGATTAAGCGCGATTGCCGGTGCGTTCAGGATAATAACAGTAAAAGTTGTGATGACGGCAAGACCCAAAAAGATCACTGCCTGGCGTCGATAATTCATTTTTCCTATTCCTCAATAATACGATCCCTCCTCAACAGTACAGTAATGAAAACCATTTTAATAAATTCAGGTTCACGAAGAAAAAACACTCATCTGCTAACAATACGGGCACTCATTATTGTGTTACCTAAAATTTGACAACTTTTATTATATGGTTTTCGTCCATATATCACGTGAAAAGTTGTCAAATTTCTGTGTAAATGTTTTTTGTAACGGTGTACTCATTACATATGAATGATCAAAAAAATAGCTGTCCGACAGTTTAGAAATAGGACGCGGACAAGAGCGGATTTACGCCGATAAAAATAAATAATTCAGCGTCATCAGCGTGAATCAGCATCCAATCAATCTTCAACAATATGAGGGGTCACCTCTTCCGACTCAGTTGAAATGCCCTCTACCAATTGAACATAGAGCATATCAGTCTCGGGAAAATAACGAAAATCATGACTAACCTACCAAACCTCGCGCCGCTACAGGCCAAACCACTTGCACTTGATTCCCACGCAGGCCGTAAACCTCATTCATCAAATTACTAACCGCGCAAACATGATTGGGTACAATCGTCAATCGTTCGCCAATGTCGGGGCGCTGCTCACAGGCGCTGAAATCAACATAACCATGTTCTTCATTCAGTGCGTAAATTTGAGCCTGGGGATATTCAATGATCAGGCCATAGTCTGCAAGTGGTCCAAGATCCGAGGACAATGTTTTGCTGCCTGCGTCTAAGATGCCCCTATCGGTCGTCGGCCGGCTAACCATTGTCGTTACGATTTTGAAAACACACTGCTCCAGGGAAGCATAGCCTTGCTGCATACCCTGGCGGTCGCCATATACGTAAGTCCCGGCGCGATGCTCGGTCACCTGCGGCTGGTTCTGCACCTGCCAGGCAGCGGCCGATCCGCCACCGCTGACCCGCTCCAGTCTCAGCCCCTGCACCTGAAGCAGTCGCCCGGTTTCGGCCACAAATGGGCCTAAATGCTCGTTGCTGGGATAAGTCATCAAGCCGCCAAAATGAAGGCCGGGAGCGCGCGCTATCAGCGAACCCAGTTCGGCCGCTTCCTGAGGTGATTGCACGCCGCAGCGCCCCAGCCCACTGTCAAACTCCACCAGCACCGGTAGCACATTGCCCGATGTGGCCATTGCGCCGGAAAGCCCTTTAACCGTAACCGGCGAATCGGCGGTCACACTTAGCTTCACCCGCCGCCGCAAATTGACCAGCCGTTCCAGCTTGGCCTCCCCCAGAATATTATAAGGCAGGAAAATATCCTCAATGCCGGCCTGGGCCATCACCTCCGCCTCACCCAATTTCTGGCAGGTGATACCCACCGCGCCGGCCCGGATCTGCATATGGGCGATTTCAGGAATTTTGTGGGTTTTAATATGCGGCCGGTTAAGGATCTCATGCCGGTCCAGGTGGCGCTGCAAGCGATTGATGTTTTCTTGTAGGCCATCCAGATCGACGACGGCCGCCGGGGTATCCAGGGTTTCCGTATTCATAAATGAAGAAACGTGACAGTCACTTTGCAGGTGACTGTCACGTGTTAATATTAAAATTACAACAAGGACTTGGCCGCTTCCGCCATCGCCTCGGCCGTCAATCCCAGTTCTTCATACACCGTCTGATAGGGTGCCGAAGCGCCAAAACGGTCTAGACCAATAGCGATACCATCATCACCTACATACTTCTGCCAGCCCAGCGTCGCTCCCGCTTCAATAGAGACCCGCGCTTGCACGCCGGATGGCAAGACACTTTCCTGGTATTCGTTTGACTGCCGGCCAAACAATTCCCATGAGGGCATGGAAACCACGCGGGCTTTGATACCTTCAGCAGCAAGAAGCGATTGCGCTTCCAGGGCAATATGCAGTTCCGTGCCGCCGCCGATTAATATCACCTGCGGATCATCAACATCCCGTACCACATACGCGCCACGCAGCGCCCTTGAGTCGGTTTCCTCAAGCGTGGGCACGCCCTGCCGGCTGAGCACCAGCCCGGTTGGCCCCACCTGGTTCTCCAGGGCAGATTGCCACGCATAAGCCACCTCAGTGGCGTCGGCCGGCCGGATAACGGTCATGCCCGGGATCAGGCGCAGGCTCATCAGATGTTCAATAGGTTGGTGCGTAGGACCATCCTCGCCCAAGCCAATGCTGTCGTGGGTCCAGACGTAAATAACTGGCATACCCATCATTGCCGCCAGGCGCACCGAAGGACGCATATAGTCGGAAAAGACCAGGAATGTACCGCCATACGGCCGAATCCCGCCATGCAGCGCCATACCGTTCATCATCCCGGCCATGCCATGCTCGCGCACCCCATAATGGATATATCGGCCGGAGAAATCGCCGGCCTGCAAATCAGGAGAGCCGCTGATCGCCGTCTTATTCGATCCGGTGAGATCACCTGAACCGCCGACCAGGTAAGGAATTTCAGGAGCCAGGGCATTAATCACTTTTCCAGATGAAGCGCGGGTAGCCAACCCTTTGCCGATTTCAAAATCGGGTAAAATCGCCTCCCAATCACTGGGCAGCTTACCGGCCAATGCATCTTCAAATGCCGCCGCCAGGTCCGGAAACTGCCCCGCATAGGCTGCCCAGCGTTCCCGCCATTGTTCATATGGACCTTCATCTGGGGTTAGGAACGCTTTTGCACCATTCAGAATCGTAAACTTTTGATCTGTGGGCAATCCCAGTCGTTCCTTGGCCAGCAGGATCTCATCCTCACCCAACGGTTCGCCATGCGCCCCGGCCGTCCCTTCTTTGTTGGGGCTGCCAAAGCCGATTTTGGTCACACAAGCAATGATGGAAGGTTTATCGCGCTCTGCCCGGGCGGCTTCCGTTGCGGCGACGATCGCCTCCGCATCATGTCCATCAATACGCTGTGTGTGCCAGCCATACGCTTCAAAGCGGAGCATGACATCCTCTGTAAAAGATAGATCAGTCGATCCGTCGATGCTAATTTCATTGTCATCATAATAAACGATTAGTTTACCAAGACCGAGATGCCCGGCTAATGAGCACACCTCATGAGATATGCCTTCCATCAAATCGCCATCACTGGCGATCACATACGTGTAATGATCGACCACGTCATGACCGGGCCGGTTAAATTTTTCGGCCAGCCATTTCTCGGCCAATGCCATACCGGCCGCGTTGCTTAAGCCCTGGCCGAGCGGTCCTGTGGTTGTTTCCACACCTTCCGTATGCCCATATTCCGGGTGGCCTGGGGTCTTACTGTCCCATTGTCGGAATTGTTTAATTTCCTCCAGGGGCATCCCCTCATAACCGCTCAAATGGAGCAGGCTGTACAACAGCATCGACCCATGCCCGGCAGAGAGAATAAAACGATCGCGGTCCGGCCAATCCGGTTGTTGCGGGTTGTGTCTCAAATATTGTGACCAGAGGACGGTGGCCACATCGGCCATGCCCATGGGCATGCCGGGGTGGCCGGAATTGGCTTGCTGCACGGCATCCATAGATAAACTGCGAATTGAATTCGCGGCTGCATGATGTTTTTCAATTGAATAATCTAACATTCATCGTCTCCTTGGCTAAGATGAGAGTCGCTTGCTCTTTTATATGACTAATATCCACAACAAACAGGCATGACTCCAATTACATACCTCCCGAGTATTCCTCAAATTGTATCAAGCCCTCCATGTTCAGCCAATGTAAAGCGATTTGCCAAAATCGCTCTACTCGCCACTCGCCACTCGCCACTCAAAAAGATATAATTAAACCATTCAAAATTTCCCAAAGGAGCATCCCATGTGCGGCCGTTTTTCATTGTTTACCCCCGGAGAACGTATCGAAAACCAATTTGGCGTAGCCATCGACCATGATCTGGAACCGCGTTACAATGTGGCTCCTACTCAGCCGGTAGCCGCCGTGCGCCTCAATAAGGCGAGTGACGGCCGTGAATTCACCTATTTAACCTGGGGATTGATTCCTTCCTGGGCCAAAGACCCCAAAATTGGTTCGCGCATGATCAACGCCCGTTCGGAAACCGTGGCCGAAAAACCATCGTTCCGCGCCGCTTTCAAAAGACGGCGCTGTCTCATTCCGGCCACCGGTTTTTATGAATGGCAGAAATTGCCTGACGGCAAACAGCCAATGTTCATTCATGCGGCCGATGGCGATCCGTTTGGCCTGGCGGGTTTGTGGGAAATCTGGCATGCGGCCGATGGCAGCGAGATCCAAAGCTGCACCATCCTGACCACAACGCCCAATGATTTCATGGCTGAAATCCATAACCGCATGCCGGTGATCATCGAGCCCCAAGATTACAGCATGTGGCTGGACCCCGGCGACAATCCGGAAGATGCCCATCACCTGCTGCGCCCTTATGACGCGGAAAAAATGGCCGCCTACCCCGTGAGCACGGCCGTCAACAATCCGCGCAACGACACCCCGGACATCATCGATCCCCTCTAGCTCTCAATCTCTATCCCTATCTCAATCGCCCATCCAAAACAAAAAAAGCCCATCAAGATGATGGGCTGGATAATTTTCTGGGAACTGCCGGTTTCCGCGGAAATTGCGTTTCTACGAACCTAATCGGGGCGGTTCATTCAAATAAGGATAAGAAGTGAATTCAAGGTAAGGCTTAAAGGCGAAGGCAAATTCCAGTTCATCGCCTCCCTTAACCTCAAAGGGGACCGTTGGATTTTCGGTATGCGGCAGGGTCAACGTATCGACCACATGGCTTGGCGGGGGAATAACCTGCAAGGAATAGCGGCCGGGACGGACACAATCAAACTTAAACGCGCCACCATCACGGGTAATAAACGTGTCGACGCGGATAGATCCCGGACCAGCCTTGCCATGTGGTCCAGCCTTACCATGAGGGCCGGCCTTGGCCCCGCGAATTGCCCAAAGATGGACAATCGCCCCATCCATATAATGCTCTCCCCGTTTGGGATTGCGATTATTAGGATTGAAGCTGTTGTTACCGTTGCCATCATACCAGGCGACGCCGGTAATGACGCCTCCAACACATTTTGGACCCTCCGGCACTTTTTCCGGGCCGGGTTTCATTGGTCCTGGTCTCATCGGGCCGTCCTTTTTTGGACCGTCCGGTTTAGGGCCGGGTCCTTGAGCCAGTGCCGTCGTTGCCAGCATGAGGGCGATGATACTTATGACGAGAAAGATCAAACTGCTCTTTAACCATTTTCTTTTTACAATGCGCATGCTATGACCTCCTAAGCACAACACTGCCCCGATAGATTTTGATGACAGCGGAGACAGGTTTTATTGTCACGCTTGATCATAACACATCCGGCTGACATTTGGCGGATTTTATGTGATAATTGCGTGAAATTGCGGGAAATTTTTGGTTAAATAAATAATGACAAGATGCCAACTTTCCTTATGAATACAAGGATAATTTAGCTGAAAAGTTGGCATCTTTTCCTGAGCGGAACAATAGGAGCGATCAATTGAATATTGGTGTTGTTTTTCCCCAAACAGAATTTGGCTCTGATCCGGCCGCCATTCGCGATTATACGCAAACGGCCGAATCTTTGGGCTTCTCCCATATCCTGGCCTATGACCACATCTTAGGCGCCAACCCGGATCGCCCCGGCGGCTGGTCGGGACCTTACACCCACCAGGACCCCTTTATGGAGCCTTTTGTGCTGTTCAGCTACATGGCCGGGATAACCGGGCGGATCGAATTTGTCACCGGTATTCTCATTTTGCCACAGAGAGAAACCGCCCTGGTGGCCAAGCAGGCGGCCACGCTGGATGTCCTATGCGGCGGGCGGCAGCGCCTGGGTGTAGGGATTGGCTGGAACAAGGTGGAATATGTTGCGCAAAACCAGGATTTCCACACCCGCGGAAAGCGAATTGAAGAGCAGGTGCAGCTTTTGCGCCGCTTATGGACAGAGCAACTGCTGAATTTTGAAGGTCAATGGCACACCATTCCTGATGCCGGGATCAACCCTCTGCCCGTACAGCGGCCAATCCCCATCTGGTTCGGCGGACATGCCGATGTCGTTTTACGGCGCATGGCCCGCCTGGGCAACGGCTGGATGCCCGTTTTCCGCACCGCCCAGGATGCCGCACCCGCCCTGGAAAAACTGGAACAATACTTGCAGGAAAACGGCCGTTCGCCGGCTGAGTTCGGCCTGGAACCACGCCTGCACTGGCAGCACGGAGACCTGGATTTTCTTGTCAAGCGTTTGGAGGAATGGAAGGCGGCCGGTGCGACTCATATCTCCCTGAACACGATGCGCGCCGGTTTGCAAACGGCCGGTGAGCATATTGAGGCCATTCAAAATTTTGCTGCGGCCGTTCTGTAACCGCGAAATCCATTTCGCGCCGCTCAGGCAATTAACCGATAGCCACCGCTTTTAGAGGTAGTGATTCAGCCTCCAATTGAGAAAGATCAACAACCTTGCTGGCATTATCAATATCAATCCCCACAGGATTGCCATCATGGTCGTAATCAATAACTATCCCCGGAGAGATTTCAACAACGTCTGAACCTTTTTTAGAAGAAAGTTCAATGTACAATGTGTCTGTTTCCGGATAATAATTAAATTTCATTATATAATTCCTTTAAAATTACGGTCTGGGAAAGCATTGTACAGTGCCGTTTCAATAAAACTTTTTCTTCAAAATAACGTGTTGTTTTCATCTTTAGATTTATTATAACGCAGAAAGATTAAAAATTTGCTCCCTTGAAGTATAATAAATCGTTATGGAAATATTAGGTGGTCCTCTTTTCGCTGTCGCCGGAGCCGGTGAATCACACGGACCGGGCATTAGCACTATCGTTTATGGCTGTCCGCCAGGGCTGCATCTCACCCGGCAGCAAATCCAGGCCTATCTCAACCGGCGCCGACCGGGCGGCACCCGCCATGGCACCCCGCGCCAGGAAAAGGACAGGGTAGTTTTCCTCTCCGGGTTGTACCAGGAAGACCATGATCGGCTCAGCAGTGGGCCAAAAATTGAGATAAGCAGCGCAGAATACAGCTCGATCAGCCAAACGTACGAAGAAGGCTACACAACCGGCGAACCGATTGCCGCCATTGTTCTTTCCGCAGCGAAAAAATCGGCGCATTATGAGCAGTTTGCCGGGCCGGAGGGAGAAGTGCGTCCGGGACATACGGACCTGGTCAAATTCCATAAATCGCGCGGCTTCGTCGATATTCGCGGCGGCGGCCGTTCCAGCTACCGGTCAACTATTTCCGACGTCATCGGCGGCTCCATCGCCCGCATTTTCCTCAATAAGCATTTCGGCACTGTGTTTCTCAGCTCAATCAGCGCCGTTGGCCCGCTACAAACCAATCTCAGCCTCAGCGATCACTTTAGCGCCATCATGGGGGCGGAAGGAAAGCAGCAGATTTCGTCCCAATCCATTGCAGAGGTTCACGCCCGGCTGCATGAATCGGAAATCCATACCCTGGACACCGAATTTGCCCAGGCGGCGACCCAACTCATAAAGGAAACACGTGTCGCCGGGGATTCCCTGGGCGCGGCCGTAGAAGTCGTAGCAGTCAATGTGCCCGCCCTGGCCGGCGACCCGCTCTATCAAAGCTTGAAACTGCGCCTGATGGGCGCCCTAGGCGGGTTGAATGCCGCCCAATCCTGTGAAATTGGGGATGGCGTGGGGGTGATCGGCCGTTTCGGCAGCGAAAACAACGACCCCATCCGCAGCAAAGGCTATCAGAGTAACAGCCACGGCGGTTTGATCGGTGGCATAACCACCGGCATGCCCCTCGTCTGCCGGGTGGGCTTTAAACCGACCTCGTCAATCGTTAAACCGCAAAAATCTATTCGTAAAAATTTTGCGGAAATTGATTTTTCGCTCAAGAAAGGCCGCCACGACCCCTGCGTGGGCATCCGCGCCGGCGTGACCCTGGAATCGCGCATGGCTATTGAATTGCTGAATGCGGTGCTGATGCACCAGGCATCGGCCGTGCAGGAAGAAAATTTCAGGTTATTTTCCTGACCGGCGGCTGGCCGACTCGCGCCCCGTACCGTGAACATTCTTGTTTGCGGAAAAAACAAACAGGAATGTTTGTTTTACAGGTTGAAAATATGTCCTTCTACCCTCCACCCTTACAACTGCCACAAACCTTGCAAACGGCCGGCATCCAATTGCAGCCGCTCCATCCCAGGCACCTGGACCTCGATTACGAAGCGGTTATGGCCAGCCGGGAAATGCTCAATCTCTGGAGCGGTACAAACTGGCCCACGGCCGGCTTCACCCTTGCCGATAACCTAGCTGATCTAGAATGGCATTATGAAGAACACGAACAGCGCAAGGCTTTCACCTACACCATCCTAAACCCGGATGGCACATTTTGCCTGGGCTGTCTCTATATTCGGCCGCTCAAGGAGCTGGCGCAACACAACCCAGGGAAACTTGACCATATTTCCGATCGAGAAGCGTTGGCCCGATTCTGGCTACGCCGTTCGTACAGCGGCGGCGATCTGGAACGTCTTGCGCTTGATGCTTTGATTGATTGGTTTGCAATAAGCTGGCACTTCCCCCAAATTTATTTCCATACCCGCAGCGAAAATCGGTCCCAGATTAATTTGTTTCAATCTTCTCGATTATCTTACTGTTTTGATTTAACATTAGCCGAACGCGGCGGCATCCATCACTTTTATCGCTAAATATAAGGTGACAGTCACTTTTGAAGTGACTGTCACCTAACGCAATGAACAAAACGCTTAAACTAAGTCCCGAAGAATTTGAAGCCCTGGTTGTTGAAGCCATTGCCGGCCTGCCTGTCTTTTTTCAAGAAAAATTAGACAACGTCGAAATTCTGGTCGTTTCCTGGCCAACGCCATCAGAACTGCAATCCGTAGGAATAAAATCCGGAAATTTACTGCTGGGCCTATACCAGGGAATCCCCTTAACTGAACGCACCTCTGGTTATAATCTCGTTCCCCCGGATACAATCACCTTATACCAGGGTCCTATTGAGCGCGTATCCGGATTTAATCCGCAGCGCATTCGCCAGCAGGTCAAGCATACGGTCATCCATGAGATCGCCCACCATTTCGGCATCAGCGACGAACGCCTGCACGAACTTGGCGCTTACTGATCCCCCTGAAAGCCACTACGTCGAAGACGATGTCCAATGAGAAAAGAAACCCTAAAATGTCATCCCGAATGGAATGAGGGATCTGGTTCTCGACCGGCGAAAGATTCCTTCCTTCGCCAAGCTCAGGACAGGCTTGAGGGCCTCGGAAAGACAATTGGTGATGGCTTGTTTCTTAGCAGAGAATCCAGGGTCGCGGCCGCTCAATGGGAAAAGAAACTGTTGTAAATGCGCATTCTCAAATGCGCCCCGTCAGACCGGCATCCAGGATGCCTGATTTACAAATAATCTTGTTCTGTAGGTAAAAAAATCGCTTGTGTTACAATGGAACATCAGGAAAAATCTTACGATATGTAGAAGGAACAATCTCTTATGCGCCGGCTGATCATAGGCGCCATTTTGATCTTGGGCATACTGCCGCTTAGTCTGTTTAGTGAGCAGAATCTTGCGGCCGCTCAACGGCCAACATGTGACCTGACCGTACATATTCGCGGCGGCGGACAGGTGCGGCTGGTACAAAGCAGCGGCCGTTCCAATTTCCTCTCGGCCGCAGCCAACCAGGCACCCATTCCTTGTGGCGAAATGCCCCGGCTGCAAGCCATTCCCGATGAACGCTGGCAGTTTGTGCGCTGGGAGCATGTGCCCGCTGCCCAGGCCAATTCGCAGGTGATAAGGGCTGATGCAGGGATGGCAGTAACGGCCGTCTTTGAGCTAGCCGGCCTGACCTATCAGCCATTGGACGAACCCATGTATGACCGGGGCGGGCAGTTAATTGAGGAAATCCCGATTGTTCCCCCCGCCCTACGCAACCTGAGCAGTGAAGGTCCCAACGCCATCAACAGCGATCCGCCCGCAATCGATCTCTGGTACGGGCAAAACCAGAAATTTGGCCAAATCGGCACGCCGCAGGTTTGGGTCAACATCGTTGGCAATGTCGCCGATCCGCAACAAGATGTTTCATCCCTTGCTTACACATTGAATGGGGGATCACCGGTGTCCCTCAACATCGGTGGGGACGGCAGCATGGTAGACAAAAGACGCTTGCAAGAGGTGGGCGATTTTAACATTGAGCTGGCTCTCAACGAGTTACAAGAAGGCCAGAATGACATCATCGTTGTGGCGACCGACTCCCTTAATAATACGGATGAAATCAGCCTGACCGTTGATTTTGCCAGCGGCAAGGTCTGGCCGCTGCCCCATCATGTGGATTGGAACGCCACCGGTAACATCCAGGATGTGGCGCAGGTCGTGGACGGCAAGTGGAACCTGGTTCCCGGCGGCGTGCGCACCGACCCGAACTGGCTGGGTTATGATCGGCTGCTGGATTTGGGCGACATGGTGTGGCAAGATTTCCAGGTGCAAGTGCCCGTGACCGTCCATGCCCTTGACCCTGCGGCCTATAATCGCATCAGCGTTGCCCCGGCCCTAGGTTTTATCCTGCGCTGGTTGGGACACACCGATCTACCGGCCGGTGTTGCCGGCTGTAAACCCCATTGCGGCTGGCTGTATCCCGGCGCAGCCAGCTGGTATGACTATGATCGTGATGGAGGGACAGACGGTGTTTTCAGCTTCTGGGTCAACCACAACCAGCGCACCCATGACACCTCCGGACTGATGCTGGAAATGAATGAAAGTTATTATTGGAAAGCGCGTGCTGAATCTCCCCAGGGTACAAACGGCCTGTTCAAGATGAAAATATGGAAGACCAGCGATCCGGAACCGGCCGACTGGCTGATGGAATACAATGGAACCAGCGACAGCCTGCAAAATGGATCGATCCTGCTTTTAGCCCATCATGTTGATGTCACCTTCGGCAACTTTTCCATTTGTCCGGTCAGTAACAATCCGGACACGGCCGATCCCATCATCTCCAATGTCCAGGTGCTGCCCGGCGTGGACCAGGCCACCATTAGTTGGACCACCGACGAGCCGGCCACCAGCCAGGTTGATTTTGGTCTGACCGATGCTTATGGAACGACAATGACGGCCGAAACGGAGTGCGTCACCGACCATGAAGTCGTCATCGAGGGTCTTAGCTGGAATCAAGAATATCATTTCCAACTGACCTCTGAGGACATCGAAGGCAACAGCGCCTCCACCAGTGATGATACATTCAGCACACTACCCGACCCTGATGTCCATGAAATTGAGCTACAGTCCGGGTGGAATATGATCTCGACCCATGTACAGCCAGGCGATCCCCAGCTTGATATCCTGTTTTCCGGCATAGAGGATCAGCTTCTTCTGGCAAAAAATGGCCGGGGTGATATTTATTGGCCCGACTTTTTCATCGATCAGATAGGCAGTTGGTCCATCGAAGACGGCTACCAGGTTTACATGCAGCAGCCAGCCACGCTGGTCATCACTGGGGAGCAGATTGATCCGGCCGGCACGCCGGTCAATCTGAACACGGGATTTAACTTGGTCAGCTATTTACGCGATTCGCCAATGGCCGTTGACCAGGCATTAAACAGCATAAGCTCGAATTTAGTGCTGGTCAAAGATGGCAGTGGCCAACTTTACTGGCCAAATTTTTCTATTTTCGATCTTGAAGAAATGCAGCCCGGACAGGGTTATCAAATTTACGTCAGCGATGCGGCCGTGTTAACCTATCCCGCCAATTAGGTGCATGGGTATTCCTACGGTTAGGGTTAATTTTCATCTTCAAATTGTTGCTTGTGCTCGTTCCAACCGCTGATCACCGCTTCCTGCGACATTTCCTGGTCGAGCCTTAAGCCAAAAACGGAAGCCATATCACGCAGGCAATCCTGTGCGCCCTCAACCTGGTAACCATTTGGCGCTCTGAATATGATCTCATCAGCCAGGTTCAGCAAGGTGGCCACACCCTTAATGGTGTCCAAATCATTGTCCATGGCTGTTATGAAGCGTCGCTGCGCCGGGGTAACATTAATAGCCTGGCCGCCTGTACTTGCCGCAGCCAGCGCCGCATTCAATTTTTCTACAGCCCGCGAGGCCCTTTTCAGCTTCAACTCATCATAAGCCCAGGCCTGGCGGTAATGGTGCTGGGCCAAATAAATGCGCAGCGCATCCGGCGCATGATATTCAAGTAAATCGCGCACCATGATCAAGTTGCCGATTGACTTGCCCATCTTCTGTCCTTCATGTTCGACCATCGCCGTATGCAGCCAGAAATGGGAGAAAGGTTTTTTGCGATTGGCCGATTCGATCTGCGCAACTTCGCACTCATGATGTGGAAACAGCAGATCCGCTCCGCCCATATGAATATCAACCGGCTGCCCTAAGAAGTGATCGACCATCGTTGAGCATTCGATGTGCCAACCGGGACGGCCGTTTCCCCAGGGACTGGTCCACGATGGTTCTCCCTCTTTCTTTGCCTGCCATAACACAAAGTCCAGCGGATCTTTCTTATTTTTATCATCGGGGAAGTTCCCCCGCTCATTGGCGATGGGCAGCATCTCTACGCGCGGGATGCCGCTTAACTGGCCGAAATCAGGCCAGGCGTCAACCTCGAAATAAACATTACCCGCTACTTCATACGCGACCCCGGCATCTAGCATGGCTCCCACCGCTCCGATGATTTGGGGAATGACGCCCGTTGCCCGCGGGAAATAATCCGGCGGCCGAACATTCAACGTTTGCATATCTTCGATAAAGTGGCGTGTCCAGCGGTTGCCCAGCGAATACCAATCCTCACCAACCGCTGCGGCCTTCTTCAGGATATCATCATCAATATCGGTCACATTTTGCGCATATTTGACCGGCCACTTTTTCACCTGCTCAAGATAGCGCACCAACACATCGGCGACACAGTAGGTGAAGGCATGCCCTAAATGGGTCGTGTCATAAGGGGTAATGCCGCAAACATACACGGTGACTGCACCAGCCTGCGGCTCAAATCGTTCAATCTCTTGGCTCTTGGTATTAAACAGTTTCATTGATAATGGCTTCCTATTAATATGTAAGGTTCCGATACGGGCATTTAGCCGAGTTATATCGGTATTCCTGTTGCTAATGACATTGTTGCGCAAGCCTTCCGGCTTGCTCCGGTAACGCAAAAAGCCCTTTTTGTGCAGAGGTCAACTCTGCGCATGCCCAGGACAGGCCTGGAAATTAGGTTTGACTTGTAGCACATGCTTTCCAGCTTGTGCTTGAGCAAATTAGGCAATTTGTTCAACATATCGTAAAACGGCAGCATTTTTATAAGTCATCTACTCATAAGGCATCGCTCGCGACCTGGCGGTTATGCTACGAATCAAACCGTCACCAATTGTCATTCCGATGCGAAGCGAGGAATCTTTTGTATCATAACGTTGAGAGCGCAAAGATCCTTCACTCCGCAAGCTCCATTCAGGATGACAAACTGATACTTCTTTCCTCATAGAACAGAGCCTGCGATGCGGCGGTTCTCACAATGACAAAACGTTGCCGGTCATTTAGTTGGTCAATTCAAAAATAGTTTAGCCTTATCACTATGCGAATCCATTGAGCGGCCCCTTCGCTGCTTTCCCCATTTGAAAAACGATCCCCTGGTCCAGGTATTGCTGAAACCGCTCAAGTAAGTCACACCAACAGCCATCCAGCAGCTTATCTTGTCCTGCCAGGCCGCTGCGCTCCAGGTGGTGACGCAAAGACAAATGGGTCAAGCCTTTCACAGCTTTTAACGTGATATGCAGATCATTATCCAGGAAGGCAAAACCGGCAATTAGTTAGCCAAACTCCAATGTTCCCCTCACGCGCAGTTCCTGATTCGGTCGAAAAATGGTAACCACACCATCATGGTAAACCCATAACTTATAGAGCCAGACGTTAAATCTTACTCCGCGAAGTCAAAATATTAAAGTCTTTGATATTGTTGATGGTTGGCTTCCCGGCCATGAGGCAGCGCTTCGGGTCCGATTTACTGCTTCACTAACCGCACGTGGACCATATGATCGGAATCAATCAAGTGGCTGTGGTCATCCGGTTCCAGATCAATCTGCACCCAGTTGATTTTCCCATTGAACTCATTGCCTCGGGCTGGATAGTCGTCTGTGGCCGGTGTCCCGACATCCACACCCACGTCGAGCGTCTCATCAAGAGAAATTAGATAAGGGATGGATCGCTCAGTGCGCCCCTGGCCTACCTGCAGGCCCTCTACGAAAAGTAGCAGATCAGCCCCTTTCCCGACGCCTTTGCCATCATATTTGAACTCGATCCGCACCTGGTGCTCGCCTGGTTCAAGCGGCTGTTCCGCTTCGACATAGGTGTAATCCAGGCCGATGAAGTTGTAGCAATACTTCAGCCTGCCCCCCTTGACGTACAGGCTCCAGCCGCCAAAGGCACCGCCTTGCGTGGCAATGACACCTTCGGCCCCTATTTCGGGTACAACCAATTCTGCCGTCACGGCGAAAGATTTGTTCTTCGTGTTGGGCGCGGCATTTTCAGAGATACGACGAGCATAGCCATCCAGACGTATCGAAGAGCGCCCGGCCATCAGATCGGGCCGACCGGCCAGCTCGGAGTTGAAGCGCTCGGCCGTGCGGTCGTCGATGGGCAGTACTTGATATTTGACCGCCTCAATCAGCCATAAACGTTGCAGCTCATGTAGCATTTGCGGATTCCCTTTAGACAGATCGTTAGCCTGCGACCAATCCTCAATGGTATTATATAATTCCCAATTATCGTCGTCGAAAGCGGGAAGTTCGATCGCACCCAATAGCCAGGGGGTGCGATGCTTGGTGACCGCCGTCCAACCATTGTGGTAAATACCCCGGTTGCCGAACATCTCGAAGTATTGAGTGGTGTGCCGCTCTTCGGCAACAGGATCGTCGAAGGAATAGGCAAAGCTAACACCCTCCAGTGGTTTCTGCTGTACGCCGTGAACAAAAGTTGGCTCCGGCAGTCCGGCTGCTTCTAGAATAGTGGGGGCGATGTCAATCGCATGATGAAACTGGGTTCGCAATTCCCCTTTGACACCTATGCCCCCAGGCCAATGAACAACCATTCCATTCCGGGTTCCGCCAAAATGGGATGCAACCTGCTTGGTCCATTGGAAAGGAGTGCACATGGCATGGGCCCAGCCGACTGCGTAGTGATTGTAAGAATCCGGACCACCGAAACCCTCCATGTGCGAGGCCATGAACTCCGGCGTCTCCAGCTCATTGAAGCCGTTCAAGGGGATCATCTCGTTGAAAGTGCCCTGCGGCGTGCCCTCGGCCGAGGCACCGTTATCGCCGATAATGTAGATGAAAAGGGTATCATCTAAGATCTCCAACTCTTCTAACGCGTTTACCAGCTTACTCACCTGGGCATCGGTATGTTCCAAGAATCCGGCGTAGACCTCCATCTGGCGGGCCAGCACAGGCTTGAGGTTCTCGGGCATCTCATCCCAGTGGGGAATCTCCGGATTGTGGTCGGTCAATTCGGCCTCGGCCGGCACGACGCCCAACGCTTTCTGACTGGAGATGATTTCCTCGCGCAACTTATCCCAGCCTTTGTCGAACCGGCCCTTGTACTTCTCGATCCATTCCTTAGGCACGTGGTGCGGGGCGTGGGTGGCGCCAGGTGCGAAGTAAACGAAAAAGGGCTTGTCCGGTGCAAAGGTTTTTTGTTGACGCATCCAGGAGACGGCTTGAGCGGCCATATCTTCGCTCAGGTGATAGTCCGGATCGTCAGGCGGTTCGATAGGCGCGGTGCCATCGTAGAGGGCGGGAGCGTACTGGTGGGTGTCGCCGCCGACAAACCCATAAAACTTCTCAAAGCCCATGCCGGTCGGCCAGCGATCAAAGGGACCGATGGGGCTGGCTTCCCAGGGCGGCACCTCGTGGCATTTGCCGAATTGGGCAGTGCTGTAGCCGTTGAGGCGCAAGATTTCAGCGATGGTGGCCGCCGAATTGGGGCGGGTGGCGTTGTAGCCCGGTGCGGCCGTGGCCAGTTCGGTGATCGAGCCGAAGCCGACCGAATGATGGTTGCGACCAGTTAGGGTGGCCATGCGCGTCGGTGAGCACAAAGCCGTGGTGTGGAAACGGTTATATTTGAGGCCTTTGCCGGCCAGTCGCTCAGCAGTGGGCGTCCGGCAAGGGCCGCCAAAGGTGCTTGAGGCGCCATAGCCTACGTCATCCAGCAGAACTACTACAACGTTGGGCGCGCCTTCCGGCGGGCGTAGCATCTCCGTTTTTGGGAATTTCGACTCCGGGTCTTTGGCGTCGTATTTGATTAAGCCCGTGTAGGCTCTATCGGGGATAGGTAAAACGTCACGTCCAAAAGTTTTATTTTGCATCGGATACTCCTTACTTAAACAGGTTTTAGAAATTCATGGTACCAACTGCGCGTTACAATGGCGGCAACGGCATACATCACAAAAGCGAAGGCGATGATGACAATTTCCGCTCCCAGTCCGGAAAACTGGCTGCCAGAAACAAGCAAGGCTAACCCCAAATTACGCACAACGGTATTTAAAGCCAGGGTGCGCCTGGTATCGCCTCCCGGCCCACCCAGCAAAAAGCCGGAAAATAGAGCAATGAGGGCCAGGGCAACCATCATGATCAGGGCTGACCAGATTGTGCCGGTGATTTCATCAAAAAAGAGAACAAGAATGGCGACCAAGGCCAGGATCACTGCCACCCTTGCGATCGTACTGAATATGGGCACCAGGCGAGCGGCTATTTGTTCACGCAGGCGATTAATGACCATGCCTAGCAGCAAAGGGATCAGCTGCAGGGTGACTAAAGTGCCGATGACCGACATCGGGTCGAGATTAATACTGCCCCCCAGGCTGGCCAGGATGAGACTGGCCGTGAGGGGCAGTGTAACCACTGAAACAACCGCAAGCACAAACATAAGAACGGCCGTAAAGGGTAGATCTCCCTTGGAATAAGCGGTTAACATCGGTGCGTATCCCGGAGCGCAGGCCACCAGGACAATAGCCACGACGACAGCATCCGGTTGATTAGAGAGGAACAACAAGATGGCGGCGGCCAGGGGTACAATAATGATATTAGCCAATAGTGCTTTGCCCATTAAGCCAAAACGTTTGATCTGCTCCCTGATCTGACCAGTGGTCAAAGTCAAGCCCATGGCGAACATGACACAAACGATATAGGTTTTGAGCAGCAAATCAATAATGTTGTTTAGGGTTTCGGCCGGCATTGGGAATCTCCTAGAAACTTTTGGGATTTATTTCGCCTTGTCTTGTTCAGGCATGATCAATGTCCAGTGCTGCTCAAGGTAATCACGCCCACTTCAGCCAGACCATCAAGCATCAACTGAATGGCCAGTGCCCCCAGTAAAATGCCCAGGATCACTTCAAACAGCATGATGATCCCTTCGGAAAGATAGGGCGCAACACGGTCGGATAGTAAGAGTACGCCAAAATCAATACCCATGATGATCACAATCATGACCAAGATGGCGATTGAGCTGGGCCAATCGATCACCTGTGACGAGGCGACGACCAGGGAAACGATGCCAACAGGGTTGAGGGTCAAAGGAATGGCCAGGGGCGAAATGGCAATGCTCAGGGGATCTTCGACCGTTTCCCCACTCCCTGCCTGGGGCTTGCTACCCATGACCATATTTAAGGCCAAAAGAAGGAGAATGATGCCGCCGATAATATTGAGCGCGCCTATTGAAAAATGGAGGATCTGCTGCAGCAAGGCTCCTAACACGAACAGACCTACTCCTACACCTCCGGCGACAAGGACAATGCGTTGGGCCATGACCCGCTTGGTCACTTTATCCAGGCCTTTTGATTTAGCAATATAGATCAGCAATACTTTTACTGGCCCCATGCCGATAAAAAGGGTGATAAATGCTTCTGCAAGGGAGAATGTAAACATAGGTCTCTCTTCCGGCTGTGGTCATGTCCGTTTGGCAACGGCCGATTTCACTCTAGTCTTGCGGCAAATCTAGCCTTCATTTGTCTTTGTCTTTGTTCCAGAAGTAATAAACCGGTGCCAAAATCAGCACCAGAAGAAAAAGGATGGCCAAAACAATGATCAGTGTGCTTAACATACGTCTCTCCTTTTACACCAATTTTCTTGCCCTAACTGTGTTTTTAGGCGCGGCCGAGAATACGGTCGCGGTTGCCATACCCACCACCCGTGTAACTACCAATGTCAATGATGACCGCCAGGCCTAACCAGAGCCAATCCCAGCCAATGATGTTGCCTCCCGGCGCTACGATAACATACATGATCGTGGAAAACGGCAGGAAGATGAGGCCAAGAACTGGCCAGATCCAGGAGCTGAAGGCCAGGTTCCAGCGCACCGGATCAACGATCCACCACAAAATACCTGCGAAACGAGGTCCTAAAAAGAGTAAAGCAGTTAATAAACAGCACATATCACTATCTCCAATAATTATTGATAAAAAATGTCATCCATCTTCAAATGAGGTCCCTACTTCTTGAGGCACCAATCTTATGATGTCGTATTGGGTATTTGTTCGGCCTTTCGTTTTTTCCGTTCGGCTGGCCATAACAAGAAAATCAGCAGCAGCAAGGCCAATCCCACAACGATTGCAGCCATCCAGTTAATGGCATTAAAGCCAATAGAACTGGCTAGGAAACCACCGACCAAGGCACCCAGGAAAGAGCCGGCAGCTGAAGCGGCGATCACCCAACCGCTGGTTGCGCCCGCTGGGATGTTGGTGAAGCGCATGCCCACCACACCCTGCGACAGGCGTGAGAAGGGGTTGCTCTGGTAAACAATTTGCATAAAAGCTGCGGCAAGCAAGACCTGGGAACTGGCGCCCAAACCCACGACAGCCATACCCAGGGCACCAACCAATCGGATCACCTGCGCCGCTGTCTGCACTGTCATGCCCCCTGACCGGGCCATCCAACGTCCAGCGACGATGAAGAGGAAAATATTAAACAAGCCGGCCAATGAGATTAAAGCTGAGGTGGTCTGCTGATCCATACCGTAAACATTGGGCAGGATATTCGCTATTTGGGCATTGACGCCATTGTTGCCCATCGAACTGAGGGTGAGCATGAACAGTAGAATGCCAAAATTAGAGAATAAGACCTGTTTCAAACCAAACGATTGCTTTTGTTCATCGAGATGCTCATCCGGTTTGTCTTCTTGTAGAACGATGCGTTTGGCCGGACCGTCAGCGGTGATCCAGGTAATGATCCCGCTGATAAGCATAAATACGGCGGCGATCAAAAAGCGGGCGCTGAAATCCAGGTTGGCAGTAACGGCCGCCGCCAAGATCGCGCCGCCAATCACCTGCCCGACCGGCTGCAACAGATTCAATACCGTCAAGCGGCTGGCCTCTAATTTTTGCGATAAATTGGCACCCAAGATGAAAACCGGACCCACGGCATTAATGGCCGCTACAGAGATACCAAGAATGATGGCATCCAGAGCAAAGATAGCTTTGGCTTCGGCCGAAAATGAGTACATCAGAAAGCCAAGACCCATGCCCAGCACGCCCAGGGTCAGTACCAGGCGGTGGGCACGATACTTGTCGGCAAAGCTGCCCAGTACAGGGGCTAACACCGCAGCTAAGCTGATGATGGCCATGACAACACCCGCATCGGCCGGATTGCCCGTTGACTCAGTGACAAAAGGCGGCACTAACAGCGAGATGAAGGCTGCCCAACCTGCTCCGGCAGCCACAAAGGAAATCATCCACCATTCAAAGGAACGGCCATTTTTCCGGTTCTCGCTCATATTATTCTTCTCCTTCAGATCTGTTCAGCGGATCCATAGAAGGATTTCCCATTTGTAAAGCCTTGATGAATTTTTCTGGTGACCTGTCAATGAGGAAGATATTTTCCACCTTGGAAAACTCCTGTAGTTCCGGCTCTGATGATGGTTTGCCGGTAATAAAAATTTTAGGTCCGGATTCGGTCGCCGTGAGCTTGGGAATGACCTCGCTTACCGGCAGGCCGGGTAATTCCCACTCCATAACGATGATCTTAGGCTGAAAAGCCCGGGTATAAGTGAGGAGTTCGGCGCTGTTGACGGCCGTCGCCACAATTTGCACTTCAGGTTCGGCGGATAGGGCCAGGAAAAAAGCAGTCTTTAATTCCCGCGTATGTAAAGCCAATAGCAAACGGTTTGATGTTTTCTTCGTGGCAGCCACCTTGTTCTCCTCGATAAGGGGCCAATTTCCGTAAATTGGACTTATTTCTCTTATCAGTAGGTTAAAAGAAAAAAATCCCCGGCACATCTAATAGATGGTGGGGATTCGAGCTGTGATAATGGTGGGTTTGGAACCTGATCGAATGATCAGGGTTGGATAAGATTTTTTTGCAAAGCCAGGGCTACCGCTTCAGTGCGGGTTTGGACCCGCAGTTTATTGAGGATATTATGCATGTGAAAGCTGACGGTTGACGGGCTGATGATTAACTTTTCGGCAATTTGGGGATTGGTCAAACCCCGGGTCACCAGGATAAGAATTTCTTCTTCGCGGGGGGTTAACGCTTCCAAGGAGTCCACTCTCTTCTGGGCAGCGGCTTGTTTGACCAATACTTGCATCGCTTCCGGCGCAAGGACGGATCGGCCGGCTTGGGCGGCGCGAATGGCTCCGACCAGCTCTTCTTCTTCCACATCTTTATAAAGAAAACTAATCGCCCCCGCCTGCAATGCCTGGCGGACCAAATCTTCCTGTTCAAAACTGGTCAAAGCTACCACCTGCACGGTCGGGAACTGTTGGCGAATGTGGCGGATGGCCGTTGGTCCATCCATCACCGGCATAACCAAATCCATCAACACTACATCAGGTTGGTGAAGCCGGACCTGCTCAACGGCCTGAACCCCATTTTTGGCCTCGCCAACGAGGTCGATATCATCATAAAGCGATATAAATATTTTTAAACCGTTGCGTACAACTTTGTGATCATCGACTATCAACAAGCGAATTTTTTGTTGAGCAATCATTTTTCAACAACCTTTTTTCCACCCTTTTTGGAATCCTCTCTATCGGTGTTAGTATCCCATTCTGGTGGAGCCCAGGTGAGGGTAATCATGGTGCCCGCGTCCTGGCGGCTGTTTAGAGCCAAATGTGCACCAATATTGATGGCCCGCTCGCGCATGATATCCAGGCCCATATGCATTCCTGGTACTTTTTCACTATCAAAACCGTGACCATCGTCACGAATGATCAGGGTGACTTCTTCTTCGTTACAGGATAAGGTAATCGAAATAGCACTGGCCTCAGCGTGTTTGGTGATGTTATTCAATGCTTCCTGGGCAATGCGATAAAAGGCAACGTGGACATCTGGCGGAAATGTACAATTCTCATCGACTTCAACGGTTCCCGGAATATCATGCCGGGCAGAGATGCTGTGACTAAGTTGGGTCAGTAAGGTGCCCATATCGGTGGCGATAATGGTTTGCGGGCGCAGTTCGCGCAGCAGGATGCGCATTTCGGCTAACGCGCCGCGGGTCAGCCGCTGAAGTTCATTTGTGCTGCTCTCCGCCATTACAGGATCGCGTTTCCACAGGCGCGGCAGACTCATGGCGATTAAATTGATGGAAAACAAGATCTGGGTGACGACATCATGTAATTCGCGGGCCAGGCGGCTGCGCTCTGCAGAAACGGCCGCTTCTTGTACCTTTTCGATTATCATTTCCTGAGCAGCTTCTAATTCGGCCGTGCGTTGGGCCACCGTCCGTTCCAGGTTCTTTTCACTGGCGGCTAAAGCTTTCTCCGTTTGGATCACAGAATTGGCCATTTGTAGACTTAGGGCGATGGCGATACCGATGAATCCTGTTTCAGCCAGGGGAATATATGGCCACAATCCAACCTCTGCTAATATCTCATAAAACAAGGCAACGATAAACCAGGCCATTCCCAGTAGCAGGACGGCCGCCGCTCCGCGATCCCCTCTCCGCCATTGTCGAATCCCGGAAATAATAATAAACATTAAAGTGCTAAGCTGTCCAACAAGCAGAAGCGTGCCCCATATATTTTCCTCACCTTCCAGGCCATTGACAGTTTCATTCCAAGGCAAGGGAATTTCTAGAAGCTGCGGCGTGGTCGAATAGATGACTTCTGGTGAGAGCATCGCTCCAATAATCGCGATGCTAAAAATGGCTGTGAATGTCCACAAATATCGTCTGGTTCGCAAACCAGTATACGTTTCCACATACCAATTTAGACCAACAAAAGCCAGCCAGATAAAAATGCCATCCCAACGGCTGATCGACTGGAATGCCTCAACGCTGGTCTGACTACGATACCAGGTACCCAACAAGAGGGTTCCCCCGTAACCCAGAGCAAAAGCGGCAAATGTCAGGTTGAGGGTGCGCTTCCTGGGAGCGCGTATCCCCGTAAAAAAATGTAATATAGCATAGCCCAAACAAATGCCGGCAATAACACTTATGGCCGTTATGTAGATTGTCATGGCGATCTAAGTTTATACCCGAATAATAACATTCATTTGATTATACTTAAATCGCCTAATTGTTTGAAATAGGTGGCCGGTTTCCTAAGTTTGTTTTTTCGCTCGTTCCCCACTTAAGTTGACTATGCGAACTGGTTGGCGTAACACTGTCTTTAATTTTTCTGGGGCTGTTCGCCGGGGATCGCTGAGATATATTTCATGATGCTTGCCTCGATCGGTAAAACCCTGCTCTGGAATGAATTCATCATGCATTTTCTTTATGATGGGACCTTCATCATCATAGGAGCCGACGTGCATTATCTGCACCGACAGTCCTTCGTGAAAGCTTTCCAGGCGAACCTTGTCGAGAGCCGCGGGGTTCTTTCCTTTGCGCACGATGCCAATAACCTCTTCATACATGTCGCTGCTGATCCAATCCGGCGTCATGATCATCATCGTCCAATCCCATTTTGATTTATCCCGCGCTACCGTGAAATAATCCATGTCCTCGGCCCACCACAGACCCTCCAGGGGCGGCACCACATAATCTTTACCCAATGATTTTTTACTTTGAAACTTGATTTTATATGCGACCGCATAAAGCGCCTCCAAGGCCTCTTGATAGGCCTGGCTTTCGCCCGGTGTGCCATGACCGTCCACCATCAAGAACTGCATTGGCGGAACATCGACAATCACAAACTTCTTTGGCGGTGCATATAATTCTTTGTGCTTTTTCTTAAAATCAATTTTAGACATTTCCTGTTTTTACCTCTTGTATAAAATGATGAATCCACTGTTGCTCAGTCTTAATTAACACGCGGCTGTAATCAAACATCGCCTCAACGAAGGGCGGAAGTGGCTGTTGCTGCGCCTCCCGAGCATTCATATGTCGCAATCTTTCATCAAGACGAGCGGCATAGGAACTTAAAGCCTGCAACAGTTGTTCCCTGGGCACTATCGGCAAATTGGCTAGTCCTAAAAGGAAAGGTGTCGATCCTTTTTGGGGCACGGACAAGGCAGAAATGACGGCTTCAACTTGCGCCCCCCGGCCCTGTCCGGTGATGTGATAGACTTTGCGCGCCGGCCCTTTTCCTTCCACCTTTTGCATCTTGCTTTGCACCAGGCCATCCTTTTCCAATTTGTTGAGCAAATAGTAAATGGATGAAAAGCCGATTTCCGTCCATTCGCGCATACCACGGTACTCAATAATATGTTCTATTTCATAGCCGTGCCGCGGCCGTTCGGCGATCAAACTCAGTATCGCCAGTTCTGCATTTGTCATATTCAGTCAATATTACCCAACTAAAACCAGGGATTTTTTTCAACTCTCACGCCATTTTTTCAAGCCGTTAATCTAAATGGCCAATCGAAAATCGCACACTATCAAAAAATCTGATGATCAATATCTTTGCAAGAATTTACCTGTGATCTGGCCAAAAGCTGCCGGTTGATCATCAAATACCATATGTCCTGCACCTTCAATAATCTCAAATTGGGCTTTCGGAAAGACCTCAAGATAGGTTCGGCTTGCCGCTTCACTTTGAAAATCATCGGCTGCATGGATCACCAACACTGGCACCTGCACATCTGCCATTGCCGGCCGGTAATCATGGCGTTGACCCATACTCAAATACATCGCATGAACCATCCAACCACCTGGCCGGTAATCTTCAGGTAATTCTTCAGGCTCTGCACCTATCGCTGCCGTGAAATAATGCCCTATTTCTTCATTCATGGCCACTAAATCATCTTCACTGCGCTCAAATAGATTACCAAAATCAAAATACGCTTCCTGCCAGGACTGGTAATCAGGCAACATCTCTGGTGGTAGTAGATTTTCAATACTATCGAACAAGCCAGGAACTTCCATTGGCATGACTAGCATCGGTGCCGGCGTTACCAGGACCAAAGCTTCCACATTTTCGGGAAATTCGGCCGCATACAAGGCCGCTTGGAAAGCACCGAAGGAATGGCCGATTAGAATTAATTTCTCCTCACCCAATATGCGGCGAATGCGTTCAATATCTGCCAGTTGGGCGCTGAGACCCAGGGTTTCTTCCAATTTTTGGGCGTTGGCGTAGAAATTCCTGGAATCAAATGTGTTAATCGGCCGTGTCGAATGCCCGGCACCTCGCTGATCATAATAATGAAAGCGATAGCTGCTTGTTAGATCATCCAATCCTTCCCACGGTTCCACATATGGTTGACCCGGCCCACCATGAACAATCAGCACATTACGCCCCCGCCCTTCCGAAAAATGATGTAACTGAATATCTGGCTCAACCTGCCAAAAATTTTCAGTAGCCAGTTGTTCTGGCGGTTCTAGCGATCCGCTTAAGTACTTTCCGTTTTGTAAAGAACCCGGCTGATATAAAGGCTGGGTGGTCATATTCCAGAAATACCATACACTGCCAACAACCCCAACGAATACAACAATACCAAAAACGATCCATATTGTGCGATTCATGACAAATCCCCCTTATGCTGCCGATCAGGCAATCATTTTTTAAATTTATATTCTATAGCTAATATATACTAGTGTTAGAATATATTAAATCCATTTACTTGTCAAGTTGCTTCCAATATTTGATGTCATTTTGAATGAATCAGGCAAGCATCACACCCAATATATATTATCTTATACCAATCATTGCGCCGAACGATACATTGAACGATGGTTCATTTCCTGTTTTCGGAAAATTTGATGATTGAATATTGTGTTACCTAAAATTTGACAACTTTCATTAAATAGTTTTCTCCCATATTTCAAGTGAAAAGTTGTCAAACTTCTGTGCAAATAGTTTTTGTAGCAGTGTGCAGGGCCATTCCATCACCCTACTTCACCCATTATGCAATTGTCATTTGAGAACCGCCACATTGCAGGCTCTACTCTATGAGTAAAGAAACTGTAAATGTCATCCCGAATGAAATGAGGGATCTGCTCCTTAGCCTTCATAACGATTTTTCGCTCCGCTCAAAATGACATCGGCAAAATTTTGTTTCTGAGTAAGCCACTAAGTCGAAGACGATGTCCAATGAGAAAAGAAACTATTGTGAATGCGCACCGTCAAACCGGCATCCAGGATGCCTGACTTATAAAAAAATCTAGTTTTTGAGTAATGGAATGAGGGATCTATTTTTCATCCTGAAAGGCGCTTGCGGCGTGAAGGATCATTGCATCCTTAACATAATGATGTATAAGGTTTCCGGCTGCGTGTTGGAATGACCATTTGAGGTGGTTTGCTGTAAAGCAATTTGACGAAATTGCTGACTCGCACAAGTTGAGCAATTTGTGTTACCTATAAGGAGGCAGTCACACGGATATCCCCTATTTTCCGGCAAACAAGCCCAAAAACACATCTATAAACCTAAGGGCACACTCATGTTTCCCATTTTCTGGTAATTCGGGAAATGTTTCCCGGGGAACCAGGTGAATATATCTTATTCTATTATCAAACAGGAACTGTTTCAGACTATCTCACTTTATGCCTGGCGGTCATCCGCAGCCTTCATTCCCAACAGTAAAGATAACAGCCCCTGGCGCACACATGAAGAGCGGATCAGACTGTGCATCTCGCCTGAGAGCCTTTCTAAGCAAAATTCTTGAGCAAACAGGAGAAAGGTGAGATAGAGTGGACGATAATCCCTATTTCATGTATGATCGTACACGCCTTGTATCATAATATACACGTAACGTGTACGTTCATACACAACACAGCTCGTTCATCAAAGCGACAGCACCTTCAGCTGATTACTTGAAAACCGTGTACGAATGTGTATACTATAGTTCATATCGTACATGGTTCGTGTACGTTCATACACTTATTAGCAGGTAGAATGATTATGGATGCAACTGTATACACAGTGGAAAATCGGAAGGGGGGTGTGGCCAAAACCACAACCGCCGTGACCCTCGCTTATGGTCTCTCCCAACGCTTGGCCGGCAATGGGGCAGGGCGGGTGCTCTTGATCGACCTCGATCCCCAGGGGGATACGGCGCGCGCCTTGGGTTTGCAGCCTGAGGATCGCTGCGTCAGCCAGGTACTGACCGGCGAAGGGACGCTGCGTGATAACGTCATGCCCGCCGACCGATCCCAATCCGGTGGCCCGGCCCGACCCAACTTGTTTGTCCTGCCAGCCAGTGACAAGTTGCGCGATGCTAAAGAAGTACTGCTCAGCCAGCTTACGGTCAACACCGTCATGTCCCAAATTCGGGGTAGGGGCAGTAACAACGGGGCGGTCCCGATGGTTGAGGTTTTAAACGAAACACTGGGACCAGCGCGCCAAGTCTTTGATTACATCATTCTCGATTGTCCGCCGACCCTGGACATGCTGCAAGAAGCGGTGCACAATTTCGCCGACGCGGCTATTGTGCCGGTCAAAGCTGATTTCCACAGCACCTCGGCCGTCGGCCGGCACACGCGCAACATTCTCGACGACCAGGCCGGCGGCATTGACATATCCATCAAGGCTATCGTGCCCACATTCGTCGACCAACGCCTGCGCCTGACGCGCAGCATGCTGGCTCAACTTAAACGCACCTACGGCAACCTGGTCAGCGAACCCGTGCCCAATACAGTGCGGGTCGCCGAAGCCCCGGCCTCGGGTGGCTTGACCGTGATCGAATATGCCCCGGAATCGCCGGCCAGCATCGCTTACCAATCCTTAGTCGATCTCATTTATGCAGGGTAGAGTTTAAGATGAGTTTTGATGACCCTTTTGAAGAATTAGAGCAGGCCGAAAAAGAAGCACGCCAGCAAAGAAAGCAGAGTAAACCAAAACGCGCCAATACGCCTAATTTCGACGAGGCCCTGGGCAAAGTTACATCACGTGATGTCGCCAAAGCAGCGCGCAAAAAAACCTTTCAGGGCAAGTATTGGCTGCGCACGCTGCGCCTGCCACCCGAATACCAGGAACTGACCCGTGAAGTCTACCGCGAGGAAGTGCGTGCTAAATCCCTGGCCGATATTGAACGTTGGATTTACACGATGGGCCTGATCGCTTACTTTGAGGAAGGGAAACGGCCGGTTTACAACGAAAGCATATCACGCGAAATCGATTTACCCGATCTATTTGATTGAACCATATGTTGAACCTGGGTTCACATAAGGATATTTGATATAAAACCCCATATATGTGGGGTTAATCGGCCAAAGCCATTGATTTTCAATTGAGACGATTTGGACTATTTCCCAGGGTATTTCAAAGAAATGAACCCGCCAGGTCTAAGGCTGGGCCAAAATACGCGGCGTTTCCCAACCGGCCCAATCGGCCGAAAAATCTCCATTTGGTCCTGGATCGCTCCTTAATGAAATTTCCACAGTTTGGCCCGCGAACGGATCTAAAGCTGCTTCCATCGGGTACCACCGTCTCTCTTCTGAACCATTCCCGATATGCTGCCGGGCTAGTTCAAAATATTCTCCATCTTCATCGCGAATAGAAAGAATGAATGTACTGCCATCACCACCCCAATCCCAGCTTTGCGGGTCCAGCGCCACCCGCGAAACAAAGCGGGTCGGTTCTTCGGGCAAGGAAACCTGGAAAGTAACAGAAGAAGGGGGGTGAACGAACAATGCCTGGCCTCCGTCACCGCTGTCCGGCATGATAAATTCTGTCACTCGAACTGGTTCTAAGGATCTTGCATCATCAACTTTCGCTTCACCCCGCTTATATAGGTCAAGCAAGTCGAATTCGGTCAGCGCGGCCAACCCGATTTCATTTTTGGGATCATATCCATACAGTTTGCCGGCCACGCGCCGGGCATCCGATAAATTTCCTTGCGCCAGATAAGCGGACACCGCACCTTGAAACACAACTTTCAAGACATCTTCTTCAAGAGTGTACTTCACAAAATCACCGCTTAAACGGTCCGGACAGGCATCAAGCGCATCAAAAAGTAAATGTTCGGCCGTCTCATAATCTCCCGCTTCAGCATGTAGAAGCGCCAGGTCTTTTTGCAGCAAGCAGCGGGGAGATGGCGGGTCGGCCAGCGGGATTAATGTTTCATATTCGGCAATCAATCGCTCCAGGGTCGTGCCTGCTGTCTCCCGGCCCGGTAGTATATAAAGACGTGATTGAAAGTGTTGGGGTGCATAGCCAATACTTTCCATTTGTTGCCAATCAAATTCCCTATCGTAAAGTACGATCCAAATTTGACCCTCACTTTCTCTCAATTGGACCATACTGTCGCGGTCGAAGCGGTTGGCCGAAAGCAAATGAAGGGTTTTATCTGTGTGCCTATGCAAATAATAGGGAAATGAAATGGCAACCGTGTTGAATCCATTCGCGAAGTGCTTCGACCAACCCAAAATGATGTCACCATCCTCTGCCTGTTGGTCCAAATATTGGACGATACCTCGCCAATCATCTTGAATATGCTCATGCTCGCTCTGCACCGGATGCCAGGCCAGGAAGACGAACAGCAGCGCGCCCATAACAGACACGGCTATGGCGGCCGTTCGCCGGGTTTCCTTCAACAGGCTGTGCACAAGCGTGGCTGGGGATATCGCCGCAGCAAAAAGGTAGAGGGGAAGGACATAAATAATATAGCGGACAAAGGAGCCGCGAGCGATATTGCCTAATTGGATAAAAATGAAAGGCAGAAGGATGCTGCTCAACAATATTCCCAGGAGCAGAAAATCTTTTTGCCATAGCAACAGCAGCAAACCAAGAACGGCCAGGATAAACATCAAATAGGGCAAATACTCAAAATACATACCAAATTTATAGAATGCCTCTCGGAACCATTCGCCCATGGGCGCGATGCTGCCCGTATCAGAAACGGTTTCTTCCCCGACGTTATATTGAAGACTGGCCAGGAAATTAGGGAGCCAGGGCAGATAAAGAACAAAAGTGACCGCTCCGGCGAGAAAAGGATACCGGATGTTACGGATTCTACGCCGGAAAACCTGCCAGGCCATCCAACAGGCGATCAACACGATCTGCGATGCCAGAACAATAAATGCGCCATAGTGCACGTACAAGTTCAGAGCAGTCAATACACCATAACCCATCCAACGCCAAAATGTAGGTTTTGCTAAAGCCAGGTACAAAATGATCGTGGTCGCCAGGGAAACCAGCAAGAGCAAAGCATAGTGACGTGACTCCTGGGCGTACTTGAGATGAAAAGGTGAGAAAGCCAAAAACAGACCCGCCCACAGTCCGACAATCGGCCTGCGGGACACCTTACCAAATAGGATGAGAAGGGGAATCGCCAACGTTCCGGCGAACATAGAGGCCAGGCGAGCTGAAAACTCATTTTCGCCGAATTGGCGGATTGAAAAAGATGTCAGGATATAAATCAGGGGAGGGTGATCCCGCGCGTCCGTTAAGATTTCAGGATAATTAAGATTGGCGGTTTTCAGCGTCAACTGCTCATCAATCCAGAGACTGTCCCCACCAAGGTTATACAATCTGATCCCAAAACCGAGCAGGGTAATCAGAATCGCTCCAAGCAGGTAGATTTTATGAGCTGCCGGTTTAACCTCAAAAAGTATCCGGAATGCACATCTAAGGTGTAAATGACCAAGTTGAATCCAGGAACAGCCAATCATAGGCATCCAATATACCTATGGTTTACGGAATATAAAGCGAAATGGAATGATTACTTGTTAAATATTAACCACTGAGGCCGCGCTCGAAACGTGAAAGATGAACATTCAAACCACCAAGAGGCAGCAGTTCGGCCTGTGCTGCCTCGGTCAGCCCCGTCCGCGTGAAAACCACGTAGTGGAAATTCCAATGCTCTCCACCGGACGGCAGTTCTAATTGCAGCAGCCGACTTTTTCTTTCAGTTAAATCAAGAAGAAGCGGAGCATCCGTAGGTTCTGGTGACCAGTCACAGACCCCCAGCAGAATATCCTGGGTGCGCCAATTGAGGGCAACTACGTCTAAGGTCAATCCGCGGCTCCAATGGCGGCCGACAACTTCGGGCATGAAAGGTAAAGCGCTGGTTGCCCGATTACTTTGCGCCTGATATGTTATCCATTCACGGGCCAGTTGAATGAAACCGGCACGGCCGATAGCAGGCAAAGCTTCTTCAATAATGGCCACCGATTCCTCCCGCCGCCGCTGTGATCTCAAATGTAGGGCTAGAAAGCGGAAATAAAATCTAAAAAAAGGATCGGCCAGGTAATAGCGACCCCGTTTCGAGCGCCTCTGAGCTTCCTCATCAAGGGTGACCGGCAGTTGTCGCTGCACCAACCCCATCTCCTGCAAACGGGAAAGGTAGAAGGTCAGACTGGTGCGGCCGATCAGACTTTCCCGGCTGATGTCGCGCAACATATGCCATCCATTGGCAATCGCCCCCAGTACGGCCGTGTATTTGCCCAATTCACGCAGCTCGTCGTATAGAAGGAGCTGTGGCTCTGATAAAAACAATCGACCGGGATCGAGCATGACTTCGCTGATATTGTCCAGCAGAGAGAGATCAGGGTCCAGCCAACTCAAATAAGCCGGCACACCACCGACCATACGGTATAGGGCGATCCGCTGTTCCAATTCCCAGGTGGGGTAAAATTGGCGCAGGGTGTGGAAAGGCAAAGGCTGTAAATTCCATTCCCCGGTAAACCGGCCTGCCAGGGGTGACCCATCATCCAGCAGCCCTGCCATCGTTTTCATCTGCGATCCACAGAGCAGGAAAATGGCGTTGCCATAACGAAGCTGCGTGTCCCACGCCTTTTGCAAGGAGGGCAGAAGCTGGTCATCCGCATTGCAGGCAAGAGGGAAATCATCAAGGATAATAATCCGTCGCACATAATCCTGGGCAAGATAGCCGGCTAACCAATCCCAAAAGATCTCCCAGCTTTCCATCAGCGGCGCCTCATCAAGCGTTACTTTAGCCACCGCAGCGTAAAGCGTGCGGCGTTGCAAGGCAGGGGGTTCTTGAGCAGCCGTCCAGTAGGTGGCTTCCATACCACTGTATTCGACCCAATGGTGCAGAAGCGCACTTTTGCCTACCCGGCGCCGGCCGTACAAGAGCAGCAGCTTGGCCGTGCCCGAACCGGCCTGGGTCAAAATCCGGTTAAAGTAGGCCAGTTCTTCCTGGCGATTAACAAACATTTTCTCCCATATTTAATAGTTATAACTATTATAGTTTAGGCTATAATACGAATTTTGCCCAAAATTGGAGTCAAAACGACTGTAATACCATCAATTCAAGCCTACAAATGCCCAAAACACCCTTATTTTTCCGATCTGGTTCGATTTTCTCAAAACGGTTACCTAAAATTTGACAACTTTTATTTTGTGGTTTTTGTCCAATTTTCAAGTGAGAAGTTGTCAAATTTCTGTACAAAGATTTTTGTAACATTGTACTTATCAACCAAATTTTTTGTTTGTCACGGTTATGAGAACTGATAACAGACTTCTTTTCTAACTCTATGACGAATGGCTTTCTTCATTTTTAATAACAACAGCAAAACTCTAATCACGAAGCCCGATCCCAATGAACGGCCGAAAGATGAACCGCACCATTTACAAAAACGATAGTAAGCCATCATTATTATAGAAACTGGCCTATGAGCTTCCCGCGCTTAATTAAATCAGACAAAATATCATTAGATCCATCCCAAAAATCTATGATCGAATCAATTGATTTTGAGCCTATCATCTATCTCGCATAAGTATTATTATTTCGCGAGCAAACGCCGGTCCTGCTTTTCATAAAAGCCATCAAAGCCAGTTCAACAATATCAATTTATATAGTTTTAACTATTATATTTTACACTATATAATAAAATGACCCGTTTGTAAATCGAAAAGTGGGAGAAGGGTGCGGTTATAAATTGTGTAAATCGGGAGGGTTTGAGTTGAGTAGCTTACTATTGAGTTGTCAAGTTCATAATTTCAGCAAGAGGTATCCGTCAGCCAATAAGTACATCAATTGGAGTAGCAAAATAATCAATGAACCAACCCTCGTAAGGATTACCAAACGGGTCATTCGCCAAACAGGTGGCAGTTACTGATAAAAAGCAGCAGGTCAGGCATAGACTATCCTTGTATTCAAGCGTGCTCCGGGCAGTGGCTTACCTTACGTTATCCAGTCTATCCGAGCCAAGGTCGAAATGAAAAGGCGACTAAGCTACGGTCGAGTGTATGGTTATCCTCAAGAGGTTGGTCAGCCGGCCCTTTGACCTTACCGTCATAGCTGTTCAAGCAACTCAGGTCTATGCAACCACACGAAGGCGGTTATTTGTCCGCGACGCCAAGCACTATTTTACGCTTTACATGGTTGTCTCACCTCTCATCACCAAGGTGTGTGCTTCCTGGTCGCGCATGGTAGCCCACAAGATGCCATTTGCGCGACGCATGGTGGCCACCAGAGCGACGCCCGGTTCCTTGGTTTGTCTCATTTTGTGATAGTAACGGCTCAAAACAGGTTGGTGCAGCAGCAAGCCTTTGGACATAACGGCCAAGGCCCGGCGCAGATGAACGCTGCCTGTCTTAAGGACGGGCTGACCTTTGCCCTGGTCTTGCCTTGTTCCTGAATCATCACGACCGCTGACCAAACCGGATTATCGAAAAACCTGTTTACTGCTCTTGAAGTGGGCCGGATCACCTATTGCCCCGGCCATCGAACCCACCGTGACGGCGCTGAGCCCCTTGACACGGGTCAGGATTTGGTATGGGGTTTGTGGTAACAATTGGCCAATTTCCTGCTCCAGAACGGCAATTCGCTCTTGAACCTGCTCCAAAGAACTCAATTCTAGCGCTAAAAGTCTGCTGTGTATCTCTGCTACCTCGCTCTCCGGCCATAAGATTTGGCCAGCAAAGGCGATAATGCGCCGGGCATATGGTTAGGACAACGTATAGCCATGCTCGCAAAATTGCGCCTTCAGTTCATGCTCCGTCATCCTCGCTAATTGTTGCGGGTCCGGACAGACACGGATTAATCGTTGCATGGTCAGACATTCCCAAAAGGGTGTTTTGAACAAGGGTTCATACCCTTTTTCCCTGGCTTTCCTCGTCAGCACCAACCCAGGAAACAGCACATCAAGACGGCCGATGATGCGATTCTTGTATATTGTGCGCACTTTCACCTCGCGCGTGCGCATACGGTCCAGCTGCTGTAGCTGTAGATAGATGCCGCTGACCGGTCGGAAGCAATTGCCTTCTCCCCGCCGCAATAAGTCACCGATCGCCGCGGCATCAATGGCGTCACTCTTCTCTCGAGCCATCATCCGTTGGCTACGATTCTGCTTAACGGCCAAACTGTTTATCAGGGTCACTTCCTGCCCGCTGCCGGTGATGTGACGGGCCAGATTTTCATAGTAGTGCCCGGTCGGTTCCATTCCGACCAGGACGATCCGGCTATCACTTTCCTTTTGGACCTCCTTGATACTTCGCCATAATTGCTCATACCCCCGGCGGAAGATATCTATCTCAAAACGCTCTTTAATTATTTCTCCCAAGCCGTTGTGAATGAGCACGACATGGAAATCTTTGCTAATATCTATAGAGACGCACAGGACCTGCTCGGGCGCAATGCCGCGTATCCGGTCGGCGAATGACTGGCCGGGTTGGCCGTGTAGATGGGTTTTCTTTGAACGCTTCATATTTACCTCCATTATCTTGGTTGTGGTTATCAAGTCTGTAGGGCAGAGGCGGGAGAACCAATCTGTGCGTCTTTCTTGCAAAACTCAGCCCTACATTTATCTTGCTATTAGAATACCTCAACTATTATGGAGTTTTTGATGTTTTTTTCGTCAGCCATCATACAAGGGGTTAGGCCGGCGGGATAAGGTGCAAAGGACGCATCTGATGTCGAAATCCGCCGGTCTAACCCCATCATGAAACGGCCGAAATGGGCGAGGCCGGCGGATTCACCGTCATGGGGGTCCCTCCAACTTCGCACCGCGCGGCCCCGCCCTTACCCCAATGATCGAAGCATTGTAAAATCGGCATTTCATACCTGGTCAAATCATACACAAAAAGTAATCGCACCTGGGTCAAGGGTTCTAGTCCAGCGGTCGTATTATTTTGTACGGGCGGGATGGCGCGGCATGACATAGACTACCCACTACGCCATCTCGCCCACCACGCCAACCGACCACATGCATCGCAGGTCATGTGACAATCCTTAATCTCATTCGCTATTGGCCACCTTATGTGCCATAATCTTAATTGAGGGAGACGGCCGATATGATGTAATAGCCGTCGATGGGGATAGGAAATGAATGAACGGATTGACGGATAAGGTAAGCACCATTATCCATCAGCAAACAATGACAACAAAAACAGTATGTAATGTATTAAAAGTAGGAGCTAGAGATGACCGCTAGTCGAAAAATAATATTCCCCATAGGCGCCCTGTTGGCCATCATCGCCCTGGCCGCTGGGGTGATGATCGTGCGTGCCAATGCTGAAGAACTGCTGCATAACGCCGCTCGCTTGATGGCCGATGCTCAAAGCGGGCACGCCATTGTTTCCTTTGAGGTGGAAACACCAGAGAAAACGCACAGCGGCATAGTTGAAGTCTGGGGCCGTAAGGATGCCGGACCTGAAGGTGAACCGGCTTTCCGTATCGAAATCATAGAGTCCAGCAAGGAAGAAGCCCAGGGCGTTGTCGCCGTTAGTGATGGGGTCCAGGGATACCTTTACCGTCCGGACAAAAATACCGTCTATATGGGTACAGTTGAAGAATTGAAAGCGAAAATGCGCGAATATGCCGCAGGGCGTGAATTTGATGAATGGGATGGATTTGATCATGACATCCCCGATCATGAAGAAGGCGACCATCCGCAAACACCTGAGGAAGCGGTCGACAAACTGCTGGAATACGTCAACGCCGAACGGGCAGGAACGGTAGATATTGCCGGAGAAACGGCGAATCATCTCCGTCTAATCCCAATCGCTGAGAAAATGCCCGAGGAATTCCGCGCCAATGGTGGTTTATTCCATATCTATTTGCGGGCAAGCGACGACGCACCCTTAGCGGCCGAATATAGTGACGGCGCTGTCGGTTCGGCCGCGATCACCGCCGCAGACGTTCAGATTTATGGCGCGGATGAGCCTGGTATAGATGATGCAGTTTTCACCTTCGAGATTCCTGAAGGAGCGACAGTGGTCCCCATTTCCGAATTA
>JANQGC010000332.1 GCA_028277515.1 Anaerolineae bacterium | reverse complement strand
TACCCTTGCTCTGCGGCAAGGCGATACCACCTCAAGGCTTCCGTATAGTTTTGCTGAACGCCTTTGCCATTATCGGCGCTTTGAAAGTTTCCACGCTTGAATTGAGATAGGTGACAATTAAGACCTGCGGGTTGTTGGCCGAATCTTGTGTGTCCTGCTCGGTATTCATCTCTGAAATAAGCTGGGCAGCCAGGAGCGACAAGGTAAACGTCTTTCCACTACCGGGGACAGCATTGACCGCCAAGTATCCTTTTTTATATTCAAGAATCGCTTTTTGCGCCGGCCTTAATATCATGATTCACCGCCTTTGAATTGCGGGTAAGAACTGGCGATTTGTCTCCCTGGTGAAGGTTCGTTCGGCCATAATCTCAGGCCGGGATCGGCCACTCCTTTCCCAAAGATCATAGAGAATTTGGCCATTATTATCACCGGGATATGGATTGTTATCGCGCAGAAATTCGATATATTCTTTAGAAGCTGTTTGATAAAGCAGCCGCACAACACCATAAGCCGTCTCTTCCGGCAGTTCATAAAGCGTCGTATCCCAAAACTGGCCATAGGCGTACATAGTCGCGTCCGGTTTACCATCTGCATAAGGCGCAGCACCTAAATCATTAAATGCGGTGAAATCATATCCGCGCGGAGGAATGCGGTTATCGTTAACGATTTGATTGTTCAGCACAAAATGGAAAGATTCTCCCGGTTCTAGACCGAGTTGGCCGGCCCAACTTTCCGTTAATCCGTGTTTGGCTTCATACACTTTTAATATCGGGTCGCTGTGATAACCTTGCAAGATTCCACTTTGCTGATCATATTCCCCGGAAGCGTAGATTAGCCGGTCCTCCTGGTTATAAGCTTCAACTTGCAGCCACATGCGCCGCCCTTCAACATAACCTGAGGGTAGTTTGTGGCCGGAATTATTATAAATTGTTACGGACAGTTCATCCCCTTGGTGAAAAACATCTAGGGTGGCCGCGTTTTGCAGCATGTAGCGGGCGCGATCGATCCCCGCGTTGAGCGCATTGAGGCGCTCGGGATCAGAATTGAAGGTACTACTGAAAACGGGATGTATAGGAATGATCTGCGGAACCCATGTGTTAGCCCCCGTGAGATCGTGTAAAGGCATGTTATCTCGGATGACGAATGTGCTGCCAAAAAAGGCACCACCCGCTCCGGTAACATCCCGCATATGACAGTCCTGGCAGGTAGAGACATAAGCCTTGTTTCCTCCGAACTGCGGAGCGTAGATACCCTGTTCACTGTTGAAGGCGCTGGCCTGCCATTCACTGTATGTGCGTTCAATGGGAAACCCTTCGGCCAGATCGCCGGCTTGGTCTAACGGGTTAGGGATGAATTCTTGCTTTGTTTCATCCCAGGAAAATAACGGGTTGTTTATATCATGACAGGTTCCGCAAAATGCTGCCTCTTGATGGTAAGGTGATACGAGGGTGTCCTGAGCGCCCCAGAGTTTGTGCGGGTCCAGGCCCCCTAAGTCGTTGACAACATCAAACGGGCCGCGGCGATAATCTTCAGGATCAATGATCATAGCGCCACTGTTTGAAAGGGAAACCGGGTCAGCAAGTGCGTTCAATATTTGCTGGTCTCGATCCGGGTTTTCATCACTGTAAATGGGGTCCACCATGCGATGGCAGACGGCGCATTGTACCCCTTCACGATCTTCGTCGGTCATGGCTGATCCGTCTGTTGCGGATGAGCGGCCGTCTAACCATCCGCGCGGCATGTGACAACGCAGACAATATTCGCCGCTGAAGGCGGCATCGGCGTTGGCGATGTCTAGGGCAGCGAAAAAGATCGGGTCGCGCCCGGCTTGAGCCATCATGCTACCACTCCAGGCAGCCCATGTCTCGGTTTCCGGTGCCTGGCCGGTGACTTCTGCATAGCCGGCATGACAATTGGCACATTCATTGGGTGGGGTTATTTGGTGGATAAGGTTATTCGGTTGGGTTCCGGGCAGCATAAAGTCGCGAGGTGTGCTGGCCAGCCGCGCTTCAACCCGGTTAAAATCCAACTTATTTGCCGAGACCGCTTGGGGCGTGGACATCATTGAAAGTAAAAACGCGGCCGTAATCAGACATAATGAAAGAACGACGGCCAGCAAACCATATTTTAGGCGGTGATGCCTGGCTCCCTTATACATACTCGATATTCTCCTTCGGCCGTTTTTTCCGGCTGATGATGTGCTGGTCGTACTCCATGATAATTCCTGGTTGTCATTACCGTTTACTAAACATTGGGATTATAATCCCGCTCGTTTGCTGATGCATATTACACGCGGGGTTTTCTGGTTTTCCACAAAACGCGATTGCGAAATCGCGGTTACAAAACCAACTGCTGAAAATCCTGATATTGTAAGGAAACCTTTAGTTGCAGAGAAAGATTAGCTTCTTATTTCTTATTATTTTTTTGCTTTTGGGATTTTGGACGGTCGGGGGGCTGGCTCAAGAGGATGACGACGGTCGCCAACAACCCATCGATCCCCGGTTTGGCGCTATTGAGTCCTTCTGGGCTGCTGAAGAAGCGGCCGAAGCGGGGGTTGGTTGGGAGCGTATCCTTTTTTATTGGAACGAGATCCAGCCAAAAGATGCCGATGATTGGAATACCCTGCACGTATTAGAAGAGTGGTTGGTTGAGGCCCGGCAGCAGGACCGGCAGGTCGTGGGTTTGCTAAAAAACACACCGGCTTGGGCTACGGACGGTCCCCCATTTTCGGGCGTGCCGCGTGGCTTATATTTACCGCACGACGATCCGGATAATCTTTGGGCCAATTACATCCGGCGTGTTGTTCAATACTATGGTCCAAGAGGCGTGCATCATTGGATTATCTGGAATGAACCGGAAATTGAAGAAGGGGTCTATGGTCACGAATTCGATGGGACGGTTGAAGATTATGTGCGTTTGCTACAGGTAGCCTACCTGATCGCTAAAGAGCATGATCCACAGACTGTTATTCTTCTGGCCGGTTATTCCTATTGGCATGATCCAACTTATTTGGATGCGCTTTTTGAGACTATAACAGCCGATCCGGATGCGGCCGAAAACGACTTCTATTTTGACGCTATTTCTCTGCATATTTATTTCCGAGTTGAAACCGTGGCTGAACTGCTCCGATTGGTGGATGAAAAACAACAAGAATATGATTTAGATAAACCTATTTGGATAAATGAAACCAATGCGGCGCCTAATCTCGATCCCTGGTGGCCGGTGGAGCGGCCACAATTCCAGGTAGATCTGGACCAGCAGGCCTGGTACATCATCCAGGCACATGCTCTAGGTTTTGGCGCCGGGGCACAGCGCATCGGTGTTTATAAGTTAATTGATATTCTGCTGCCGGAGGGGGGAGAATCATTTGGCATATTGCGGCCGGATTATTCTCCAAGGCCCGCTTACCTGGCATATAAGACGACGATTGAGCAGTTAGCGGGATTTGTTAATGTGGCTGATATTCAGGGAGAAAGAGATTACATCATCGTCACCTTCGAGCTGCCGCATGCAGTTACCAGGGTCATTTGGGCCAGGCGCGATCGAGCGGTTATCTTGCAGGTGCCGGCGCTGCAAAATTCGGCCGAAGTTGTCGATTTTCTTGGAAATAAAGAAGTGATCCGAGCGGACCGAGAAAGCCGGTATGAGATTTATTTGGAGGGAGCACGGTGCTCTGATGCCTGTGATATTGGTGGCCCACCCCTATTCCTGGTTGAACAAGGTGCTGAGCTGTCAGGGGATCTCCCTGTCGTCGTTCAGTCCCCCACACTGGTAACCTTAACGCCGATGCCGGAAATTACTGCCACGTATACGCCCTGGCCGACACCGACGGCTACGCCAACTCAAACGCCAACGATTACACCCAGTCCAACGGCCACATTGACACCAACACCTACACCGACGGCTACGCCAACCCAAACGCCAACGAATACACCCAGCCCAACGCCGACAAACAGTGAAACAGCACTACCTCCAACAGCTACCACAGTCATTGACCCTCCTGAAGATATCAGGAGCCAGGGTAATTCACTTTCTTTGCTTATCCCGTTATTGGCAATTTTGGTTGCTGCCGGTATTGTTGTCCTGCTTGTAAGGCGTGGACGCGGTTGAAGAAAACGGGATGTTAAGACATGAGTAAACAAAAGACCCTGGCCATGAAACTTCTTGAGGGTAAAAATATACCCTACGAAGGGTTAACTTATCACCCTTCATTGCGCGATGCTGAGCAGGTGGCATCGGCGCTCAATCTTCCGCCATCGCAGGTGTTCAAGACCCTCGTTGTATCAAGAAGTGCACCCGCAAAACCGATGCTGGTTATGATCCCGGCCGATCAACAGCTAAATCTCAAAAAAATGGCAAAAGCAGTGAAGGAAAAGAAATTGAAAATGGCCACTCAAAAAGAGGCCGAGCGCCTGACAGGACTGCAAGTTGGGGGCATTTCGGCACTGGCGTTGATTAATCGCGGATTCGTTATTTATATTGATCAATCGGCCGAGGGTCTCAACCAAATTACGGTGAGCGCCGGGCAGCGTGGTTTTCAGGTATCGTTGGCAGCGGCCGATCTTGTACGGCTTACCAGGGCCAGGTATGTCGATGCCGTTTGAAGTGGGAGCTGTCTTAAAATCCGGGGTTATCATTCAACTGGAAAAACAGGGAAAAAGGATTGGTAGGGGGGAAGATATTGCAAATCATGTCGTATCAGTGGGTCTGTTAGTCCATCCTCAATGACGGTCGTTGCCGGCAGCCAAAAATCAAGAAACGTTGATCGCGTTAACACCAGGGTGGCCGTTACATCCTGCCTTTTTGCAATAGATCCATTCCAAATAATATTGTGGTCGAGCAAGTCAATATTACCCAGATTGGTGGCCAGGGTTTCTGTCAACGGATGCAGACTGTCCGGCAGGCGAAGCGTTGCCGTGATGTTCCTGGCTTCGATAGGGGTATCGTTTTGAAGAGACAATGAATAAGTGATAATCCCCGACAGAGGTCCTGGTGCTGCTTGAGATTTTATTTGCGATTGGCTCAGATCAGGGACATTGAACCATGTAGGAATTGATTTTTCAAAGGAAAAACCTTGTTGGGGGTCATAAATTTCCACCCGATTGACCAATTTTGCGCCGGGTTGAACGGCGTTGTCGGCTTGCACCTGGTAGATGATTTGATGACTTTCCCCAGGCTCAAGGGTTCCCTGCCAGGTAATTTGCTGTTTGTTGGCGTTATAACCGGCATCTCCGGCCAGGGTTTCAATTTGCAGTTGAAGCCCGGCTGGTAAAGTGTTGGTGATTGCCACAGCGTTGGATCGGGATAAATCTCCATTTTGCAAGGTTAAGGTATAGGTTCTGGTTTCGCCCAATGCGCCGCGCTGCCGGTCAATCTCAAGTGTGGAATCACCCCAATCCGTAAGCCAGCCCATCACCCCATTCATGGCGGCCGCATGCTGATTAGCGGGCAAGGTTTCAAATGGGAAGCCCCAAAACAGGGAACGGCCGGGGGTTCCCTCAGATCGCCCGACACCTGCCGCCATACCTTGATTATGCCAGAAAAAGGGCACACTTTCTGCGGAAGGAATGAGACCGTCGCTGAAATTTTGGTAAGGGCTGTATGAAAGAGGTAGTGGACCTGCCAGGTCTGCCGGCAGTGCAAGTGTGGGTTCGGCATAAACAACCGTCGGGGTTATGGTTTCCTGGTAATCAACGATGCCCAACTCACGGGTTAGAGAACTATGGAGATTATAAAAAAGATAATCCTGGCTGCTTAAAAATAATCGGCCGCCCTGGCGCAGATACGTTGTAAGAGCGAAATTCTCCTCTTGAGTTACCGGCGCATGCCAATCGTAACCGGTAAACCAGATGACAATTTCATAGGCATTTAAAAGATCTGATTGAAGGATGTTTGGCTTTAAATCTTTTCCTTCCGTGTCCCAAACATCAAAGTTAAGGTTCAACGTTTCTAACGCGGATCGGTAGGGGGGAGCGCCATCGAAGAATCGGTCATCATCGACAAGTAAAATTTGACCAGGAGTTTTGAGTTCGAGGTTTAATTTGCTGCTGGATTGTGGGTTCGATTGGGAAACGGCTGTTAATTCAACTTCATGAACCTCATCCATCAAAGCATCTTCCGGTATGTTCATAATCAAGGATGTTTGTCCTACCTGGCAAGGCTCTAACGTGAGAGTTTGCGTGATCAGATCGCCAGTCCAACCGTTGCCGGCCAGGGTGATGTCGAACGTGTCGGTTATCAATTCGCTAAAATTTTGCAGTTCTATATCCAGAGCCAACTGCTGACCTGGAATGACCAGTTCTCGATCTCGTTCCGCTATCCAACCCACACCGCTGGGATTTCTTGGTGCCAGCAAGGTGTCCAAAGAGCGCTTTAGGAGTTCAGCGCGCGCACTTGTCTGGTTCACACCCTCTAATCCAAAACCGAGATATACAATACGGTAAGGTTCACAGAAGCCGGATTGCAACCCCATCGCCATTCCTTCTTTATTGATAATAATCGGTTCTGAAAATGAGTTCGGCCTTGGCTCTACCAGGTCAGGCGATTCTTGATTTTTTGCGCTATTTTGACCGTTTAAGGTGACATTGAGGTCAAAAAATTGGGAGCCTTCGACGCCCATGATGTTTGATTCCGCTCCGCTAAGATTGAGTTCATCAACGAATACCCCCTCCAACTTCCTGAGGAACCAGCTTTCTTCAAACCCCGCACGGCCGTCAAGGCTCGCTAAATTTTGCCCGCTTATAAGCAAGTTCCCACCTTGATTCAGATATTGGATTAAGGTGTCATTTACCGCCAGCCGAACAGGTGAATCATTTGGTGCGGACCAGATCACGATGTCGTAGGGCAGTAAATCTTGCAGTGTTGGTAGTGAGTTATTGGGATCGGCGATGACCCAACTGTCGCTGCTGTAGCCTGTATCTCGTAAGGCATGGCGATAATAATTTGAAGCGCTAACATATTGCCACTGACCACTGTCAACTAAAAGGATTGAGGGACCCGTATCCATCCTGACATTCAGCGTGTATTCTTGACTGGCATTGACCCGGATGGTTTCATTTATTAGCCGGTATCCTGCTTTCTGGATGATGAGTGTGTAATCTCCTTGAGGAAGGTTGGTTTGATATTTCCCTTCGGCATCGGTTTTTAACGCAATTGGGGTGCCGGGTATGGTGATAGTGACATCAACCATCGGCCCTTGATTGTCGGAGACGATGCCTTGCAGCAGACTGCCCGGCTGTTTTTGCAAGGTCAATTCATGATGAATCCTGGCACCAGCCTCTACCTGGAAAGCGGCCGTTTCTAAGTCTGCAAAGCCAAATGCCTGGGTACTCAATCTATATGATCCTGGGGGAAAAAGAAAAGAGAAGCGGCCGCTTTCATCGCTCATTTTCGTTAATTGCAATCCATCATCGTCCCAGATGGAGACCTGGATCTTGTCTAACCCTTTTTCTCCATCTGAAACCCTGCCGCTTATGACCCCATGATTTTGGCGAGACAAGACTGCGCTGAAGGCATCGAGCAATCCCCACCCGCTGTTGCTGTTTGGATGGTTAGAAGCAAGCGGAGTCGCCGTTTCGGTTAAGGTTTGGATAACTTGAGATCGATTCATGGCCGGGTCGGCCGAAAGCATGAGGGCAATAGTGCCGGCCACATGGGGAGCGGACATTGAAGTTCCGCTTTGCCGCGCATAAGCACCGCCTGGCATCGCGGAAAGAATTTGCGTTCCTGGAGCGACGAGAAGGGGTTTATTTTCATTGGTTAAGGGGGACGGTCCGCGTCCGGAGAACCAGGCCGGCCGATTCAAATCGTCGCTGGCGCCGGCAGCTAGCGTGCCGGGGAAGCTGGCCGGGGAGAGGATAGTACCCGGTGCAGGACCTGCATTTCCTGCGGCGAAAACAGTGATGATGCCGGCAGCGTGTAATATTTCAACATCTTGCTGAAATTCCGTTCTATCTCCAGCACCACCCCAGGAATTGTTTACAACATCAGGGGCTGCCGCCGGATCACCTCCTGGAGCAAGCAGCCATTGGAATGCCTTGTGCACACTGCTGTCATGGATCAACCCACTTTCGTCGGTGATGGCTACAGCGATCCATTTTGCACCGGGGGCGACGCCAATGCCATTGGCGCCGACTGCCGAGCCGGTAACATGGGTGCCGTGGCCATGGAAATCAAAAGGCATCGTGCTTGTGGAAACACTTGTATGGTACCAATTCTTCTCATGGGAAAAGGTTCCATTACCCAGGTTACCCCGATAATTATCAACTAAATCAGGGTGGAAAAGATCGACCCCGGTATCAACTACGGCAACTGTTGCGCCCTGGCCGCGAATGCCAAGTTCGCGCCAAACTTTGTCCGCTTGAATCCGCTGTACGCCCCAGGCGGGTGAAACGGTTGGGCTTTGTAACGCGTTGTCCACTGCCGAAAAATTTTTGAGCGCAGGATGATCGAAATATCTATGCGCCTGGTCAAGCTCAATGCGCTGCACACCAGGATGTTTGGCCGCAATTTCTACAGAAGCCGGCGATCCATTTATGGCAATGGCGTTGATGATCCAGAGAGAGGAATAATTTGAAATGTGCCCCTCTAATTTCAAGACATCTAACTGTTTTAGAAGGGTGGCCTGGGAGGATGCGGCCGTTTCCTTAAGCCTGGAAACGATGATTGGGCGTCGTGCATCATCCTTTAATGGTAGAGAATCCAGATCCAATGATGTTTCAGAGGCGAAGTAAGCAATATATCGAATTTCCTGGCTGGGCTGGGCGGATTCAATGGCCTCTATCAGGGCGTCATCAATTTTGGGGTCGGATTGAATTAAATTTGGGAATGACGAAGGAGAGCCAAATACATGATTCGGGAGACTGAATAAAGCTCCCAGAAAAATGAGGGCTGTCACCAGGCTGAGCGAAAGCCAGCCGATTCTTTTGTTCTTATTCATCCTTATCGTAAGGGTTTTCCTCCTTGTAAAGGAGGCCGGGCCATAAAGGAATCAAAAACCTACTGGGCATAAACCCATTCGTTAAAAAGATCGGTTAAGTCGCAGTTACAATGTGTTTCAGCCAGTGATTGAAATTCTTCGGTCGTAGCGATTTGCCAACGATAGGTTTGAACATAATCGCGCAAGAATTGGTCAAAGGTCTCCTGCCCTATTGTCATGGCTAATTCATTTAGGAAGATGGGTCCTCGGCCGTATACGATGGCCCCATATTCTGCCCCGCTATAATCCTCAGCGGGCAAACCAATTGGGATATCTGCGAATCCGGTGCGGGACCAGCGTCCTTCCAGGCTATCGTAAAACCCTTGAGCAGCTTGTTCACCATAGCGGTCGATAAAATATGTCCACGTTGCATACTGTGTGATCGCTTCATCGAGCCAAGGTTCATTTAACTGATCGTTACCGACTAAATTATAGAACCATTGATGGGCAGTCTCATGCGCCGTCGTGCTTTCTAAATATGCAACGTTAGAGGTTCCGGATGTCGTTTCTTCTAGATCATATATACGCACGGCGTTGACAAAAATCCCCGGATACTCTACTCCCAAGGCTAAAGTCGGCGTGCTAACAACATCCAGTTCGCTATAAGGATATGGGCCAAAGCGATTGGTGAAACTTTGCACTGCTTGCGATGTAACATCAAGAGCAAATTGAGCGCCATCCATTAATCGTTGCGGCGCATAGCTGTTGATCTCGATTGAGCCAACAGTATTGCTCACGACCGAAAATCTATCGCTCATAACCATGTAAAAATCCCGCACCGGTCCGGCAACAATTGTCTTAATTTGGACGCCATTGGTTTCTGCTTTGTTCACATCCGTACCGCTGGCCGCAATGACCTGCTCCTGTGGAGCTGTTACCTGTACCAGGTAATAACTCATGTCGGCATAAGTTTCGTCACCATGTGGGGGAGATGGCTCAATTTGCCAGCCTTCATCATCGTAGACGGCGACCATAGGATAAAAATGGGCCAGGGCTAATATATCCTCACCATATGCTAAAATGTTATATTTAATGGTATCTTCGACCGGTACGGTCGTTGTGAAATCTATACCTACTGTTACTTCCTCGCCCGGCTGAATGGCAGAGGGAAGAGGGACACGCAGCACCGTCGATTCGTTGATGGCCTCCACCGGTTGTTTGTTCACTGTGACATTTTCTGTTGTGATGAAACCGCCTAGTTGGCCGGGAAAAAGGTGAAAATAGATTTCATCCAAGGGTGTTGATTCCTGGTTGCTGTAACGTACCTCCATTCGGCCGTTCACAGTGGTTAGGTCCGCAATCTCCACCATGAGATGATAAATACTCGCGCCACCCAGCTCATCTAAAATTCCCTCTTCTTGATCGATGAGATTGGCAGCGAAAATTTCCTTATTATCCCAGGCGATGTTGAAAAGTGAAGGTTGGTGCGGGGCATCGGGATCGACAGCTTGTGGGGACGGCTCTACCGTTGGAGGAACTATGGTATTTGTAGCTTGTGGAGACGGTTCTACCGTTGGGGGAACGCTGGTATCTGTGGCTTGTGGAGACGGCTCTACTGTTAGAGAAATGCTGGTATCTGTCGCTTCCGGGGCTGGCTCTACTGATGGGGGGACGCTAGTATTTGTGGCTTGTGGAGATGGCTCAACTGTTGGAGGAATGCTGGTATCCGTCGCTTGAGGAGACGGCACTACTGTCGGAGGTGGTTGAGTATCTTCAATTGTCGGAATTGGTGAGCTTTCAGTTGGTGACAAATCGCCAGATTCAGTTGGAGATAAAGGGGTTATCCTTTGCTCGATATCTGGAGTATTAGACAAACAACTTTGAAGCAGGAACAATGACAACAGTAATAGAGCCAGATTTATCTTTTTCAAGACCTTTTCCTTTTGACTTATTAGCCAAATATTCGAAAGGTTTGTCAATTTTTTCCTTTACCTCTGGAAATCCCACAGAGTAAATTGACAAACCTAATGTAAAATTAATTAAGTGGATCGAAGTTCATGATTTCGCTCACTAGAACCTGTTTGGTATTTATACAATATTATGGTCCTGGTTTTGGTTAGTTTCATCATAAACTTAGAGAATGCCCGGATTTTTTAGTATTCCATTGTAATCGCGATTTCCATATCGCGCTCTTGTGTCGGAACGCGAAAGGGATTTCGCGTTTGACATCACTCATTTACCATGCTACTATTCTACAAATTATAAATTTAACGACTTGGAATCGGACTAGTAATCTGTAAAGCGGGTCAGAGAGAGTTGGTCAATTTGCTGGAAGACCAATGTCGGCGCAACAGGTGAATGGACCGAGGAGTTGCTCAGGTGAAAGTTGTTTGTCAGTAGCCTAAGCCGGAATGCCACCGTTATCAGGCAAAGGTCTCGTTGAATAGACTTAAATCAATATCAACCGGACTGAAGTGAAGCTGGCACAAACGCGCATCACGGCGCGTTTTTTGTTTGATAACAATATCAGCTTAAGCAGGGTGGCACCGCGGGAATTGTTTTATGACGCTCTCGTCCCAATATAGGGATGAGAGCGTTTTTTGTTTTTGGCTGTTGCATCAACAAGGATGATGGCAAAGGCAATTTATTAAAAAGGAGCAGTATGATGAGCGATAAATATAAGTACATATTGGATGAAAGCCGGCTGCCAAAGGCCTGGTACAATATTAATGCAGATATGCCGGTTCCACCCGAACCGGTGCTACATCCGCAAACCCTGGAGCCGGTGACGCCCGATTTTTTAAACGTTCTCTTTCCGATGAGCTTGATAATGCAAGAAATCAGCACGGAACGGTATATTGAAATTCCGGAACCGGTTCGTGAAATTTATAAGCTCTGGCGGCCGACACCTTTCATCAGAGCCAGGCGATTGGAAAAGGCTTTGGATACACCAGCTCATATTTATTATAAGTATGAAGGGGTCAGCCCGGTTGGATCTCACAAGCCAAACACGGCCGTTCCCCAGGCCTTTTACAACAAAGAAGAGGGTATCAAAGCGATCACCACTGAAACAGGTGCGGGTCAATGGGGTTCTGCTCTGGCCATGGCCTGCAATTTCTTCGACATGGATCTAGAAGTTTATATGGTCAGAGTTTCATACGATGCCAAACCATACCGGCGCATTATCATGCGTTCTTATGGCGCGGAAGTCTATCCCAGCCCCAGCGATCGCACGCAATATGGGCGAACTGTCCTCGCTTCAGATCCGGATAATCCCGGATCATTAGGAATTGCTATTTCTGATGCTGTAGAGGTTGCCGCAACGTCTGGAGGAACAAAAAAATACAGCCTGGGATCGGTGCTCAATCATGTGTTAATGCACCAAACAGTCATTGGCCAGGAAGTTTTGGCTCAGTGTGAAATGGCAGGTGAGTACCCGGATATGATTATTGGCTGTACGGGTGGTGGATCCAATTTCGGCGGATTTACCTTCCCATTCTTGCATCAAAATTTCACTAATGGCAAAAACACACGCGTTATAGCTGCCGAACCGGCTGCATCACCTTCCTTAACTAAGGGAACGTATACCTTTGATTATGGCGATACGGCTAAAATGGCACCGGTTGTAAAAATGCATACGCTTGGCCACACGTTTATTCCACCGGAAATTCATGCTGGAGGGCTGCGATACCATGGGATGTCCCCAATCGTTAGTTCCCTGGTGGAGCATGGTTATGTGGAACCCCGGTCCGTCCGTCAAAAGGCCGCATTTGAGGCCGCGATGACCTTTATTCGCACCGAAGGGATTATCCCTGCTCCAGAACCGACCCATGCCCTGGCGATTGCGATTGAAGAGGCGCTTGAATGTAAAGAGACGGGCGAAGAAAAAGTGATTGTTTTCAACCTTTGCGGTCATGGTCATTTCGATATGGCTGCCTATGATTCATATCTTAAGGGTGATCTGGAAGATTACGATTACCCGGAAGAAGCTATTAATGAAGCAATGAAGCAAGTGCCGGTAGTTGGTTAAAGTGATAAGCCAGGCACTATCAACGTGCCTGGCTCGCCAATGGAGTTTGTTATGGATGTCTACAAGCCTGCATTAGAGGATTTTCGATTGCTTGCTACCGATCCGGCTAATTTGATCCCTGTATATCGTGAGTTTGCGGCCGATCTGGAAACACCAGTTTCGGTTTACCTCAAATTGTTGAACGAAGTAGGTCCTTCCTTTTTACTGGAGTCCGTTGAAGGAGGCGAACAAGTCGGCCGTTACTCCTTTGTGGGTGTGAATCCAAGAGGTTTGATCACACTTGAAGGCCGGTCCATTACCCATGAAAGCCAGGACGGTAGCCACACTCGCGAGTTAAATGATGGTGAGGATATTTTACATGTTCTGAAAGCCGAACTCGAACAATGTACGCCCGTCGACGTTCCCGGTTTACCCCGTTTTAATGGGGGAGCGGTTGGGTATTTAGGCTATGACGTCGTGCGCTTCTTTGAAGAACTGCCTACCACAGCGGAGAAGGTGTTAGATATACCGGATGCTATTTTCTTGCTGGCGGATACGCTGGTTGTCTTCGATCATGCGCGACATCGTCTGATTATTTTGGCCAATGCCCATGTCGGCCAGGATGTCGAAGGCGCTTATGTTGATGCCATTCAACGCATTGAGCGGGTAAGCGAGAAGCTACTGAGGCCATTGCCGGCGATTCCCCAACGCAAATGGGGGGCCAATGGCAATGGAAAAGTGGATTCAAACATGGCCCAGGAACAATACGAGGCAATTGTTGGTGAGGCTAAGGAATTGATTGCTGCCGGCGACATATTTCAGGTGGTGTTGAGCCAGCGATTTAGCCGCCACAGCAGCGCCCATCCATTTGCGATATACCGGGCATTACGGATGCTAAATCCCTCACCTTACATGTTTTACTTTGATTTTGGCCAACTCGATCTGCAAGTGATTGGTGCTTCACCTGAAATGCACGTGCGCCTGGAAGATGGGATAGCCAGCGTCCGCCCAATCGCCGGCACAAAGCCGCGCGGTAAAAATCTAAGAGAAGATCAAAGGTTGGAAACTGAACTGTTGGCTGACCCGAAAGAGCGCGCTGAGCATGTGATGCTGGTCGATTTGGGGCGCAATGATATTGGCCGAGTGAGTGATTATGGCTCTGTAGAGGTGCAGGATTTCATGACAATTGAACGGTACAGCCATGTGATGCATATCGTCAGCCATGTGCAGGGAAATATCCGTGAGGGGATGGATGCCTTTGATTTGATGCGTGCTACCTTTCCAGCGGGCACGGTCAGCGGTGCACCAAAGGTCCGGGCGATGGAAATCATTGAAGATTTAGAGGGCCAACGGCGCGGCCTATATGCTGGGGCAGCCGGTTATTTTAGCTATGATGGCAGCATGGATACTTGTATCGCTATCCGCACCATGTTGGTGCAGGGAAACCATGTTTATGTTCAGGCTGGTGCCGGCATTGTTGCTGATAGTGATCCGGAAACCGAATATCACGAATGCGTCAACAAAGCGCAAGCGCTGCTTGTGGCTGTCAATCGTGCGGAAGATGGACTGATGTAAATAGACAGAATCGTTTGGGCGATTCTTGGAGAACGAGAGATGAGTAAGAAAAGATTGTTAACGGGTGATCGGCCGACGGGACCAATGCACCTGGGTCATTATGTGGGTAGCATCAAAAACCGGTTGAAGCTGCAAGATGAATACGAATGTTATTTCATCATTGCCGACCTGCACGTGCTGACCACCAAGAACAGTAAAGAAGATATTTTTGCCATCAGAAACAATGCTTATGAAGTGGCGATTGCCAACCTGGCGTGCGGTTTGGATCCGGCCAAGAGTACGATCTATTTACAAAGCGCCGTTCATGCTGTATATGAAATGAACCTGTTTTTCTCCGATTTGGTTACGGTTCCACGTTTGAGCAGGTTGCCCTCATTAAAGGATATGGCCCGTGCTGCTCATTTGAATGAGATGCCCTTTGGCTTGTTAGGTTATCCTGTTTTGCAAGCGGCGGACATTCTGATGCCCAGGGCACATATTGTTCCGGTCGGCAAAGATAACCAGGCCCATGTGGAAATCACGCGAGAAATCGCTCGCCGTTTTAACTACCTGTACGAAGAAATATTTCCCATTCCAGAATATTTGGTCGAAGGTGATACCTTAATTGGTACGGACGGCAATGCTAAAATGAGCAAGAGCCTGGGAAATACAATATATCTCTTTGATGATGCCAAGACAGTGGCCAAAAAGGTGCATGGCATGTATACGGATCCCAATCGCATTCGTGCGGATATCCCTGGTAAGGTAGAAGGTAATCCAGTCTTTATCTATCACGAGCAATTCAACCCCGATAAGGTGGAGGTTGAGAAATTGAAGAATCGCTATCGGACCGGCCAGGTTGGTGATGTAGAAGTCAAAGAAAAGCTGACGGTTGCAATCAATAACTTCCTGGATCCGATTCGCGAGCGTAAAGATCGGATTGAATCGGATAGTGGTTATGTCGAACAGGTTATTTACGAAGGAACCTTGCGCACCAATAAGATCGCTGAAGAAACCCTGATGATGATGAAAAAAGCGATGGGTTTAACAGGCGTATGGAATAAGATTAGCCGTAAAGGGCGCAAGCGCATAGACAAGCTGCAAAAACAAGCCACAAAGGCGAATGGAAATCCATAAAATATAAAAAGGTGAAGATATGATCCTCGTAATCGATAATTACGATTCATTTACATACAACCTGGTGCAGTATCTCGGTGAATTAGGTGCAGAACTGCAAGTAGTGCGCAACGATCAGATCACATTGGATGAAATCCGTGAACTGCAACCGGACCGTATCGTCATCAGCCCCGGACCGGGTGAACCGGATGATGGGGGTATCTCAAATGATGTCATTAGAGAATTTGGCCCATCAATTCCAACACTCGGCGTTTGTTTGGGACACCAATGTATCGGCCAGGTTTACGGAGGAAAAGTGGAGCGCGCACCTCGCCTCATGCATGGCAAGACGTCGCAAGTCTACCACAATAGTAATGGTGTCTTTTATGGTGTTCCCAGCCCATTCAGTGCAACGCGGTACCATTCATTGATTGTTGAGGAGCCTTTGCCGGATTCTTTGCAAGTCATTGCCTTCACCAGTGATGGCGAAGTGATGGGTTTGCGCCATGAAGAGCATCCAGTCATTGGAGTGCAGTTCCATCCGGAGAGTATTCTTACTGAACATGGAAAACGCATTTTGAGTAATTTCCTGGACGGTAGGTGAGTATTTCAGGCTGAATTTTGGACATACAAGACTTTGCTAGGTAAACTGCTAATGACATTGTAGCGCGAGCTTTTCAGCTTGCGGCTAAAACAACCTGGAAAGGTTGTTCTACAGCACTATAAAGCTAATGACATTTTAGCGTGAACTTGCTGGCTTGCGGCCAAAACAACCTGGAAAGGTTGTTCTACAGTTCTGCTTGATTTAAACACACTGAATTTCAAAAGAGGTCTCGATCAATGATAAATAATCATGGTTTCCAATTGCTGCGTGACGAGCATATTGAGGAGATAAATACACGGGCACGGATATGGCATCATATCAAATCCGGAGCTGAACTGCTGTCACTTGAGAACGATGATGAAAATAAGGTGTTTGGAATTTCTTTCCCAACCCCACCTTCAGATTCAACAGGTGTGGCTCATATTATGGAGCACGCTGTGCTCGGTGGTTCGCGCAAGTACCAGGTGAAGGAACCATTTGTTGAGTTGGTGAAGGGATCGCTCAATACTTTCCTGAATGCTATGACCTTTTCGGATAAAACAATTTACCCGGTGGCCAGCACAAATCTACAGGATTTTTATAATTTGATTGATGTTTATCTTGATGCTGTGTTTTATCCGCTGATCACCCCCCACCATTTGGGTCAGGAAGGCTGGCATTTTGAACTTGACAATTTAGAAGGGGAGTTGATATATAAGGGTGTCGTTTTCAATGAGATGAAAGGGGTTTATTCCAATCCGGATAGCCTGTTGGAGCGCTTCAGCCAGCGTTCGACCTTTCCGGACAATACATATCAATTTGATTCAGGAGGCGATCCGGCGGTCATTCCTGAGCTTACTTATGAGCAGTTCAAAACTTTTCATGATACTTTTTATCACCCTTCAAATTCATTGATTTTCATGTACGGGGATGATGATCCGCAAGAACGATTGCACTTTTTGAATGAATATCTTTCAGATTTTGAGGCAATGGAAGTGGATTCCTCTGTTGCCCTACAAGAGCCATTCAGCGAGCCTATTCGTTTAACCTATTCTTATTCTGTGGAAGCTCAGGACAATGGGCAGGCAGCGAAGGCGATGGTGCAATTAAATTGGGTATTGCCGGAATTTGAAGATCCGGATCTGGTTATGGCTTTGAGTGTCCTCTCCTATGCGCTGATTAGCACACCGGCTTCCCCGTTGCGAAAGGCATTGATTGATTCCGGGTTGGGGGAAGATGTCACCGGCGGCGGTTTGTCGACGTATACGCGGCAAATGACCTTTGATGTGGGTCTGAAAGGAGTCGAATTATCAGATGTTCCGCAGGTTGAATCCTTAATTTTGCAAACGTTAAAAGATCTGGCTGAGGACGGCATTGAGCCTGAGATGGTTGCCGCTGCCTTGAATAGCATCGAATTCGCTTTGCGTGAGAATAACACCGGATCTTATCCGCGCGGTTTAAGTTTGATGATCAGTGCTCTAAATACCTGGCTGCATGGAAGGGATCCTTTGATGGCTTTGCGATACGAAAAACCATTGGAGAATTTGAAAGCCCGGCTAGAATCTGACGAACAAATCCTGCAACATTTAATTGAAAAATACCTTATAAGCAATTCCCATCGATCAACGGTTGTGCTTGAGCCCGATCCGGAGTTGGCCCAAAAATGGGATGAAGCGGAGAAGGATCGGTTGGCGGCCGTTCGCGAGACGATGGATAAGGAAGATTTACAACAGGTCATTGATAACGCAGAAGAACTGCGTATTCTACAGGAGACACCCGATTCACCGGAAGCATTAGAATCGCTGCCCGTGCTCACCCTGGAAGACCTGGATAAAGAGATCAATACAATTCCGATTGAGGTCATAAAAGATCAGGAAACGGAGATTCTTTACCACGATTTGTTTACCAATGGTATTTTGTATTTGGATGTGGGTTTTAATCTGCATACTCTGCCGCAAGAGCTTCTGCCATTTGCCGGACTATTCGGCCGTGTCTTGCTGGAAATGGGCACAGAGAGCGAAGATTATGTCCGTCTTTCACAGCGGATTGGCAGTAAAACCGGGGGCATTTCTCCATCCACATTTACTTCGGCCGTTGAAAATGATGAACGTGGAGCGGCCTGGCTCTTTTTGAGTGGAAAAGCGACCATGGAGCAAACCCAGGATCTATTGGACATTTTGCGCGATATTTTGTTGACGGCGAAACTTGATAACCAGGAGCGTTTCCGCCAAATCGCGCTAAGAGCGAAGGCGCGACATGAATCCGGTCTGATTCCTGGAGGCCACATCGTTGTCAATACCCGATTGCGCTCCCGGTTCAACAAAGGGGATTGGGCGGCCGAACAAATTGGCGGCATTGATAATCTTTTCTTCCTGCGCGACCTTGTAGACGACATTGAGCAAGATTGGCCTTCCGTCCTGCAAAAGCTGGAAAAGGTTAGAGGCTACCTGTTAAACCGCAAGACAATGTTAATCAATGTCACCGTTGATGAAGATAACTGGCGTGACGTTCAACCACAACTTGATGAATTTTTACAAAAATTACCAGTGAGTGCCATTGAATTTCCAACCTGGACGCCGGCTGAGATGCCGGATAATGAAGGCCTTACCATACCGGCCAATGTTAATTATGTGGGCAAGGGAGGCAATTTGTACGAACTGGGCTATGAAGTTGATGGCTCGATCAGTGTCATATCCAATGCCTTACGCACAACCTGGATTTGGGAAAAGGTCCGTGTCCAGGGCGGAGCATATGGGGGGTTTTGTATTTTCCGCAAGCATTCCGGTGTTTTTAGCTATCTTTCTTATCGTGATCCCAACCTTACAAAGACCTTAGACAATTATGATGGCACAGCCAATTTCCTACGGCAAATTGAGTTGAGTGATGGGGAATTGACCAAAAGCATTATCGGCGCCATTGGTGCGATGGACCACTACCAACTGCCGGATGCCAAAGGGTTTACATCTATGCAGCGTCATCTGATTGGCGAAACTGACGAAGCCCGGCAGAAATATCGGGATGAAGTTCTATCTACGACTGTTGAAGATTTTCGAGCATTTGCCACTGTTTTAGAAAAGCTCAATGAAACGGGCCAGGTCGTTGTACTAGGCTCTGCAGATGCTATAGCCGCCGCCAATGGGGAGAATGAGTGGCTGCGAACGCTCAGGATCATGTGATTGGGAGGTTGAAAAATGGCAATTGAATGGGCGATCGCCGAAGTGATCAACGGCCGTGACTTAACCTTTGAACAAGCGGAATCCGCTATGAACAGTATCATGGATGGCGAGGCGACCCCGGCACAGATTGGATCATATCTCACGGCGTTGCGCATGAAGGGGGAAACGGTCGATGAAATTGCCGGCAGCGCAAAATCAATGCGCGAACATGTGGTAAGTGTTCCCGTATCAGCGAGTATGTATGATGGCCTCCTGGTTGACACTTGCGGGACCGGAGGGGATGGCAAACATACATTTAATATTTCAACGACGGCCGCATTTGTCGTCGCCGGTCATGGTTTGAAGGTGGCCAAACATGGTAACCGGGCAGCGAGCAGTCAATCAGGCTCGGCTGATGTTCTGATGGCGTTGGGAGGTAACCTGGATCTTGAACCGCAGCAAGTGGCCGAATGTATCGATGAAGTTGGTATCGGCTTTTTATATGCGATCAACCACCACCCCGCTATGCGCTACGCGATTGGACCACGCCGCGAAATTGGCCAGCGCACCATATTTAATGTTTTAGGCCCTCTGACGAATCCCGCCGGGGCGACACAACAGCTTATTGGTGTGTATGACCCTGATTTAACGGAACCGCTGGCTCATGTGTTGGGTGCGCTGGGCAGCCGTGCGGCTTATGTGGTGCATGGCGCTGATGGATTAGATGAACTATCGGTGACCGGGATTAATCAAGTGAGCCACCTTAGAGATGGAGAAGTAGAGACCTATACACTCGATCCGGCCGATTTTGGCATTTCACCAGGGAGCCTTGATGATTTGGCCGGGGGCTCACCGGAGGAAAATGCGCAGATTACGTTGGATATTCTTAGCGGCAAGGACAAGGGACCGCGACGAGACATCGTGTTGCTGAACGCGGGCGCTGTTCTATCACTTGATGAGATGGACTTGAAAGAAGGTCTCGCCGCCGCGGCCGAAGCTGTTGACAGCGGTGCGGCTCTGAAGACATTAAACGATTGGGTGAAGAAAACAAACAGTTTCCCGCAATGAGTGTAACGAATACAGCCAGGCGTCGAGGCACAATTCTTGACGAGATCATGGCTTATCACAGACAGCAACTGCCTAAGATCAAGCGGGAAGTGCCGCTTGAAGATTTGCGTGCATTTGCAAGGGTTGCTCCGCCGGCGTTAAGTTTTTTTGATGTGTTGAATGCACCTGGGGTCACGTTGATTGCAGAATGTAAAAAAGCCTCGCCCAGTAAGGGTCTCATGGTGCGTGATTATGATCCCGTGAAACTGGCCACGACGTATGCTCGTGCGGGCGCGGGTGCTATTTCGGTGCTTACAGACGGCCGTCATTTCCAAGGTTCTCTCGAGGATCTGCGAAATGTAAAGGAAGCGATGGTTAGATTTAGTGCCAATCAATCAAGGGAATCCGGGATTCCAGTTTTACGAAAAGATTTCATTTTCGACGAATACCAGGTTTATGAAGCTCGGGTCGCCGGGGCTGATGCTATCTTGTTGATCGCCGCTGTTTTAGCTGATTCAGAAATCCAAAAACTATTGAAATTAACGCGGCGATTAGGAATGGAAGCACTGGTTGAGGTTCATACAGACCATGAGTTAGAGCGGATGTTAAACCTAGATGCGCGCGTCATTGGTGTCAATAATCGGAATTTGCAAACTTTTGAGGTGGATTTTGATAATACAATGCGGCTGAGAAAAATGATCCCAAAGCATATTGTTGCAGTGGGTGAGAGTGGGTTGAAAACGGCCGCCGATGTGCAAAAAATGCGTGAGATAGGGGTGAATGCGATATTGGTTGGGGAAACTTTGGTAAAAAGCAAAGATGTTTTTAAGACCGCAAAAGCTTTTGTATCTGCCGGCCATGGATAATATGGTCCTCTATTGCGGGAACTGATGAATCTTGATTATTAGGAAAATCTGGTAACCGCGAAATCCATTTCGCGCCCTTCCGTCGAGGATATGAATCCTCGGTTACGTTCACCCATTTCCTTCTTGATAAAAGGATAGGAGCAAAAAGGCCTACCAGTAATGGACTGGTAGGCCATGTTTTTACTGGAACAAACACCTGTAAAAGTCTTAACCTTGATAGTAGCAGAGGTTGTAATTTTTTGTAATAAGAAAAAGAACCAACATTGAATCGATATTATACGTAATTTTACGTATTTCTTAAGTCCTTACTCTTTAGATAGTGTTTTACAATGAATGCATTGTTCCCTATTTACTTCATTAATTTATTGATTGAGATCGACAAGTCCGGATTGTATAGCATATAAAGCAATTTGGGTTCGGTTTCCTAACCGTAGTTTTTTCAAAATATTACTGACATGAGTAGAGACTGTCCGGTCACTAATAAGTAATTCACCGGCGATTGATTGATTGGTGTGCCCGGTTGCGATAAGTTTTATCACTTCTATCTCTCGCGGTGTTAAACTATCAGGGTTCTCGATCAGCGGGTCCCCAAGTCGATTTAACTCACGGACGACTGTACTGACAACAGAAGGGTCCATTGGGAATTTACCTTCATTTACATCCAATATCGCTTGTAGTAATTCTTCAGGCATCGCCGTCTTTAATAAATAACCACGAACACCCGCTTTAACCGCAGCAATAACGTGTTCCTCATTGCTATAACTGCTCAGAACGAGAATTTTGCTTTTTGTTTGTTGGTTTTGGATTTGACGGATAGCTTCAATCCCATCAAATCCAGGCATTTCCAAATCCATTAAAATGACATCTGGGATTCTTACCGCTGCTAATCTGACGGCTTCTCTACCTCCATTTGCCTCACCAACAAGTTGAACCTCGGAACGAACATTTAATAAGGCGGCCAACCCTTTGCGCACCAACGCATGATCGTCAACTATTAATACTGAAACAGGTTTAGCCATACTATCTAACTCCCCAAGACAATTATTTACTTAGAGGGGCAGACGCGATAATAGTTGTTCCGAATTCTGGTGTTGAGTAACATCTAAAATGACCATCAATTGCAGCCATACGCTGTTTCATGCTAGACATGCCCATGCTATTATCATGATCCACAGCCTTAGAATTAAATCCAATCCCATTGTCCTTTATCTCCATCTGCACCCAATTGTCTTTTGTGCCAATGGAGATAGAAACTGACGTGGCCTGAGAATGCTTTAGCGTATTGTTGAGAGCTTCGTTGGCGACATGGAATAATACAATCTCCATATTTGAATGAAGGTTTTTTGTAAAATTACCACTCATCGTTGTTTTGATCCCACTACGACTTTCGACAGCATCTAGTCTGTGGCGCAAGGCACCAACCAATCCTTCATCCGCCAGAGCAGAGGGCATTAACTCGTAAAGCAATAAGCGCATTTCCTTGTGCGTCTGGTTTGAAGTGACAGCAATATCTTTTAGAAAATCTTCCGCATCTATAATTGATCCATTGCGCAGTAGCTCGCGGGCAGCGGCCGCGAACAAAGTTAAGCTAAACAAGGATTGCGTAATAGAATCGTGCAGATCGCGTGCTAATCTTTCTCTTTCCTGGGTCACAACGGCCCGTTCGGATTGTTTTCTGAGTTGATCATTTTCAACGGCGATTCCAATCTGGTCTGCAATAGATGTTAATAAGTTAATATCCTCTCGAGTGACAGGCTGCTCCTTGTTGACCAGACCAAGAACGCCTAAAAACTTGTCTTTATATCTTATGGGTGTTCCTAGAGCATTTCGTACGGATTGCGGGATCAACTCCCCCGACCGAAAGAGATCCGATTGGCCGCCATAGGTTACATGCGGTTCATTTTTTTTATGCAAAACGGCGAGTAGGGGATTGTTTAGTGGAATTTCACGCGTAAATTGCTCCATTTCGGGAGAGAATCCCACAGAGCTTGCCAGGCGAATGGATTCTCCGGAATCATCTACGAGATGGATAGAAACTTGCTCGCAGTCCAGAGCTGAAGAAATTTTCGATACGATTTTATCAAGGATTGATTGAAGATCAGAAAAATGGCTCGTCACTGCTGTGATTTCGTATAAGGTTTCCAGGACCTTCGTTCTTAAGGCCACCTGCTGCTGCATTTTTTCACCAAATTCTTGTGTTTCCCTGTACAGTCGGGCGTTTTCAATGGCAATCGCAGCCTGGTTCGCAAAAGCCAATGCTAAATTAGTTGATTGTTTATTGTAGAAATAAGGTTCATGCTTGATTAATATTAAGATGCCGTAGAATGAAGCCTTGGCAATAAGGGGTACACCTAACCAACATCTGGCTTTTTCCAGACCTGGGTAAGTTACCCAATTCGGGTATTTTTCCGAATCAGGAATGATCATTGGTTTTTGATTAGCGATCAACTCGGCGAGGTTGGGGGGAATTGGGTTAAACAGATATTCTATTTCCTCGAAAGGTAAAGGACCATTATATGCTGTGGCGATTAGCTGATTATCTTTATAGTGCAAAATCGAGGCGCTGTCATAAGGGATTGCATGGGCTAATTGAATTATAATTTGATCTAAAAGCTTTTCCTGGTTTACATTATTAATATTGGCAGCAATTTCTCTTAAGATGTCCGCTTCTTGACGCGCTTCACGTTCTGCTTCTAATAATTCAGTTTTGTGGTTAGCCATTGCTTCGGCAACCCTTTCCTGGCTTTCAAGGAGGGCATTTTCTAAATTCGCCCTTTCTCTGACCTGTTTTTGCAACTGCTCTTCTAATTCATGAATGCGCTCTTCAAGCAGCGAAATGTTTTGTTTTAGGGGTTTTTCCGGTTTGGAATGGGTTTGATTTTCCATAGGTTGTTGCGTTTTCTACTCTCTTGTTCAGCCTACCAGGAGACAGCTAAATGTTCAAGTCCTCTGAAAAGGACCCCGCTGCGCCAGGCAAATTCTTTTGTTGGATTGCTTAAATGCAAATTGGGAAATCGGTTGAATAACGTTTTTAGCGCGATTTCTCCCTCAATTCTTGCCAATGGAGCACCTAAACAATAATGAATGCCCATACCAAAGGCTAAATGTTTATTGTTTTGGCGCTGTACATTTAATTCGGCCGCATATTCAAAATATTTCTCATCACGGTTGGCTGAAGTTAGAACAACTCGTACCTGATCGCCTCGTTTGATTTGGTGATCATCCAATTTTACATCGCGCCTGGCCCAACGAGAGGTAGAAGTTTCTACCGGGCCATCATAACGAAGCAACTCTTCAACGGCCGTTGGCCATAAAGATGGATTCGCTCGCAAGTGTTCAAGCTGCTCCGGATGGAGCAATAGCGCCAGGGTCCCATTGCCAATAAGATTGACCGTCGTCTCATGACCGGTCACCAGCAGTAGAGCAACCATACTGGATAATTCCATCTCATTTAGGGCATCTCCTTCTTCCTCAACCTGGGTTAAAGCCGAAATAAGGTCATCCTTGGGGTCATTACGCCGTTCATTAAACAAATTGTCTAAATATCGGGTAAAAGCGCGTAATTTTCTTTTTCGTGCGCTGTAATTCAGATTGCGACTTCCCGGTGAGATGATAGCTTGCGACCAATCAGCCACGACTGACCTATCTTTATCCACGATGCCAAGCATCTCGGAAATGACAAATAATGGCAAAGGAAGAGCGTAAGAGGAAATTAAGTCCATTTCACCTTGTTTTTGAACCTTATTGAGCAATTGTGTCGCAATCGTTTCAATTTGAGGGCGCATGCCTTCCATTCGACGGGGGGTAAAAGCTTTGCTGACTAAAGAACGCAGCCTGGTATGGTGAGGCGGATCGGAAAATAACATATTTTCATTAATTCGCTGGCGGGTTGCAGGTCCGGTGGAAGGAGCATCTTGGGCGTTACGTACATCTTTACAAAAATTCTCGTCGTCGCGCAGCACGGTCAGGACGTCGTCATATTTTGTAATATACCAAATGGTTGACCCGTTTGGAGCTTTGTGAGGAAAAATTGGCGCTTCCTGGCGCATCCTGGCAAAGGTTGGGAAGGGGTCCGCTTTAAATTTTCTGCTAAACAGATCGTATTGTTTGCCGTTCTGGATTTCCGGGTTGCTCATAATCAATTTTCATCCACTTCAGCAAATAATTCCAGAGAATCAAACTCAATGACTGATTCCTCCCCAAAGCTTTCTCCTAAAATACCGATGTTATCGCCGGCGGAATCGATTACACCTTCCCAAAGCCACTCCCGGTTTATGCGCACCCTCGCTTGATCATTTACAACATCCAACCAAATTTCATTTTGCTGTTTTCCCGTGCGTATGTGTGGCCATGTCTGCCAATTTAAATGATATGTTTCAGTTTCCGATGTCTCCCAAATCGCAAGATAACCAAGGGGGGATACCGCTATAGCATAATAAGAGTCGTCATTTCCCAAGACAAGCCCGTAGGCAATATCTTCTTCTCCCTGCTCAAGGGCAGCGGTTAGCCGAACTGAGTAAGGGGGATTTGGAACGCTGCTTTCAAGCCAGTTTATCTTGCGAGTTGAAGCATCCAGGCTCATTTTAGGCAAATCTTCCTGCCGTACCTGCTGACCGATAGGCGAAGGATCAAAAAATCCCGCTGTAATCAACACGATGATTAGAATCGTAATCGCCAGGAAAAATGAAGTCAGGCGGACAATCCAACGAAACTGGGAGGTAATCATTGCCTGGCAAGCGATTTATTGCTTAGCCGGGTCAATTTTGCTGGATGGAATAGTGAAGGAGAAACAAGCCCCTCCATCCACGATATTCTCAACCCAAATTTCTCCGCCATGTGCTTCTACAGCCAAACGGCAAAAAGCCAATCCGAGTCCAAGCCCATCAGAGGATGAGTCTCGCTCAGCACGTTGGAACTTCTCGAAAATGATTTCTTGAAAGCCCTCAGGGATTCCAGGACCTTGATCAATGACAGAAATCTTTACGACGTTTTCTTTGTCTACAGCGCACGCTTTGATAACAATTTCCTGGCCCCTCTGACTGTGCTTCAAGGCATTGTTCAATAAGTTTAGTAAAACCCGGCGTAAAATATTAATTTCAGCCATTATATTGGGAAGGGAAGGGTCAATGTCGATGTTTAAAGTGACGTTTCTAACCTCAAAATCTGGCGATTGGACCGCAGAAGCGTATTCTATAAGCTCATTGACATCGACTGGTGCAAGTTTTTCTAATGAGTGGCCGGCTTCTAAATGGCTCACGTCCAATAACGACTCAACAAGGGATTGTAGATATTGACTATTGCGCACGGCGATATCAATCATTTCGTTTAAGGAGGGATTGGTCCCGGAATCGAGTTCGTTGCGAACGATCTCTAAGCTGGAAATTACATTGCCTAATGGGCTTTGCAAATCATGAACCAGCATGACCGTCAGATCCTGGCGCATTTTGTCTAGTTCTTCCTGCCGTGTCAGATCATGATGAATCCACTGCACCAAATCGTCCCCATTGAGGGTATAGCGCCGGGCGAGAACTTGAACATAAAGCTGTTTGTCTTTACCGGGTAGAGGAATGAGGCTGTCAAAGCGTTCAATGCTTTCATCAGGAAGTTCGCTGAAATTTGGCAGGTGACCATCTTCTTGATGGATATCCCTTATATTTTGACCGATGAGCGCATGGATATCTCTCTCAAATATCTTTCCGGCTTGATGATTGGCGATGAGGATAGAGCCTGCTAGATCAGTTATGATGATGGGATCAATGCTGTCTTGGAAGAGGCGATCTGCTGCTTTTTCAAAGATAGGTTCAGACATATGGCTCGAATGTGCGTTCATGATCAACCCAGGGTCGTTTAAACGAGCTGTAGACTAGGAATCACATCCATATCTAAGGAGTCACGCCGGCCAATTGTGAAATGCCAATGAGCGGTCGCTCCGATCATGGCTGCGTTGTCAGTGCACAATTCAATTGGGGGAACGCGAACTGGTATATCAACAGCTTCCTTCATAGCTTTGCGTAGCGCGCGGTTTGCGGCTACGCCCCCCGCTATATGAATTGCGGTGGCGTTGTAATCTTCGGCCGCCCGCACGGTTTTTGTGACCAAAGCATCGACAACTGCTGCCTGGAAGCTGGCGGCTAAATCATTTACCGGCAGTTGGCCAGGAGTGAAATGCTTCGTTTGGCGTAGCACCGCCGTTTTCAGACCACTAAAACTGAAATCATAACCATGTTCCTGGCGCATCGCGGCTCGGGGAAAGCGGAACGCGTGAGGATTGCCATCGACGGAGGCAGCATCAATTGCCGGCCCACCAGGATAGGGTAGCTCCAACAATCTTCCGACCTTGTCAAACGCTTCTCCGGCAGCATCATCCATCGTACCACCCAAATGTTGGTAACGGCCGTAATCCAAAACCAAAAACAATTCAGAATGGCCTCCACTGACGACGAGGGTGACCACTGGAAATTCGATTTCTGATGCCTCTTCGGTTAACCAAAGGGATGAGATGTGCCCTTCGATGTGGTTGATGCCAAGCAGAGGTTTATTTCTAGCCATAGCCAGACCTTTGGCCATATTCACACCGACGAGCAGGGAGCCGACCAACCCTGGACCTCGTGTAACGGCAATGCAGTCCAGGTCATCAAAACCGATAAATGCTCCACGCATCGCCTGTTCCACGACCGGGTAGATAACCTCAATGTGGCGACGTGAAGCTACCTCAGGAAAAATGCCGCCAAATTCGGCGTGAAGGTTGGTTTGGCTGGCGATGACATTGCTGAGAATGGTTGACCCGTTGTCTACGACAGCGGCGGCCGTTTCATCGCAGGAGGTTTCAATCGCTAAAATGCGGGAATTTGCGTCATTAATACTGGTCATATTTAGTGCAAGTTTCAATCAACGTGTTTAAGAAATCTTCCTCCTGGTGAGGCATGACAGTTCGCGGATCGAGCAAGAGTTGATCATCCTGAATCCGGCCGATAATGGGGGCCGGCGCGTTTCTTAATTCTTTGGCCAGGCTTGGCGCATTAGTTGTCATAATAGCTACCAGTTTAGTAGGAAGGCTGGTTCCTGGCAAACTGCCCCCACCTACTCTTGATCGCCCATCAACTGTTTTGGACTGGATTTGGTGATTGCGTAACTCTTTTTGCCATTTTTCGGCGGTTTGGGCAATGTCCTGAAGAGGGCGGGCGATCATTTGCCAGACGGGAATTTCTTGCAAGGCTTCATCTTTCAGGTAATGGTTCAAGGTCGTGCTGAGAGCAGCTAAACAAAGTTTGTCGGCGCGAATGGCACGGGCCAAGGGATGTCGTTTAAGCTGTTGCATGAGATCGGCACGGCCGCATAAGATACCCGCCTGCGGTCCACCGAGGAGTTTATCACCGCTGAAGGCAATAACATCAACACCCGCCTGTAAACCATCCAGCACCGTGGGTTCCGCATCCAGCCCAAACCGCTCAACGTCGAGAATCGCTCCACTTCCCTGATCGTATAGCAACGGGGTATTGTGTTTATGGGCTAATTGGGCCAATTCCTCTAAAGAGGGTTCAGTCGTAAATCCAATCACCTCGTAGTTGGAGGTGTGGGCGACCATAATAGCCCCCGTTCGTTCGCTGATCCCATTTTCGTAATCATACAGATGGGTGCGGTTGGTCGTGCCAACTTCCACTAACTGTGCGCCCGATTGAGCCATTACGTCAGGTATCCGAAAACCGCCGCCAATTTCAACTAATTGGCCACGGCTAATGATGACTTCACGATCCTTACATAATGCTGAGAGCAACAATAAGACGGCCGAGGCATTATTATTCACAACCATTGCATCTTCGGCCTGGGTTAATCGTTTGAGCAGGGTTTGCGCATGAATGTGGCGGGACCCACGATTTCCTGAAGCGATATCAAATTCTAAATTTGAATATTCTTTAGCGACTTCATGCAGTGCTGCCAGAGCACTTTGACTCAGCGGGGCGCGGCCTAGATTGGTATGGATGATGATCCCGGTGGCATTAATAATAGGATAGAGTGTAGGGGCAACCAGATCAAATAAATTTTCCCCGGATTGGGTCACCACTTCCTCTGCGCTTACCGGCTGTGAAAGCTCCCCATTCAAAATTTGCACACGGTAACTTTCCAGGGCCGTACGAAGCGCCTCCAGAGTCAGTGAGCGGCCGTAGGTTGTAATCAGAGATTGGCAGGCGTTTTGTTGAAGTAGTTTATCTATGCTGGGCAATTGACGAAGCAATTGTTGGTTGACACCGGAAGGGCTGCTCACCTAAGCGCTCACCTTTGCAGCACGGGTTCGGATTTGAAGTAAGATTTCAAATAAGATCAATACCCCGGCAACCAGAACCACGACGGCGATACCGAGCATTCGATTCATTTGCAGCCAGAGGCAGAAAGATGCCCAGAAACCGATAAACATCGCTTGTCGTAAAACAACCAGGAAATGGGGAGACATTAACGTGTTTTGTGATTGAAACCGATGATTGAGGTAATAAGTAATCGGTAGGGTTAGACCGGTCGTTGCCACCAACACAGCGGATAAAAATGCAAGAATGATTTCTGTATTGGCCGCTTCCATTAAAGAAGCGGGATCAACCTGGCCTAAGGCTGTTGCACGCACCAGATCGATCCGCTGTACATCCATGGGCCACCAATTGTCTATGATATGGTTCATAGCCAAAATGCCCAAAACCAGAAGAGCGAACCCAAGAATAAAATAGGGCACAATTCCTAAGCGTTCAAAGGGCTTTCTCATATCCGTATTATAACCTCATCACCTTTATTCGACATTCTCAGATCAAATTTATTTCTAGTAACCCGACACTTTTACAAAGAGAAGATTAATTGGACGCTGATTCACACTGATGACGCTGAATTTTTTTTATCGGCGAAAATCCGCTCTTGTCCGCGAACTGTTTCTAAACTAAGTACGAGCAACTATGTGTTGACGATTGTCATTTCGAGAAGTTCCAGATCGCGAGCGATACTCTATGAGAAAAGAAACACCAGTTCGTCATCCTGAACGTAGCTTGCGGAGTGAAGGATCTTTGCATTCTCAACATAATGAATCTATAAGATTCCTCGCTTCGCATCGGAATGACAATTTGATACGGCTTGTTTCTTAGCAGCAAAGCGAGAAATCTCTTGAGAGATACCTCGACAAGCTCGGCATGACACATGCTGCAATACTTTCTTGTTGGTACTTAGTGGGTAGCTAGATTTATTTTTCTAAGATATGAAGCAAGGCCGCGCCATAGACTTCTCCTGCTATCGCAGCTTGAAATTCATGATCCTGGCCATCTATTTTTATTTGACAGCGGTATTGATCTCGATCGTATGTCAGGATCAGATTTGGCTCCGCAAGTTTGTCTAAAATCACATCTCTCAATTGTTCATCGGTAGGAAGCCAAACCACTTCTGTTGTTAATATATAATCCAGCGCCCATTCGGCCGATCCGTGAAAAGTCACCACCGGCCACCCTCTGAATATATCCAGGTAAGACATCAGATCCGAAATTACAAAAACTCTTTCGTCCATGCCTCTATCAGGAATGGCGAAGAAGTCATTATTTTTTGCGGGCCAGACCAATCCAGCCCCTTTAAGTTGTTTGGCGGTAGATAGGGAGATCATCAAATTCCTCCTGGGATATTGGGCTGATTAACTTGTTCTTTCGCCTGCCAAACAGCAACACCTTGACTCCTTCGGCCGCAAGTGCGAGTGCTATCCCCTTTCCAATTCCTGTACCGGCTCCACTAACAATGGCAGACTTTCCGTTTAGTTGATTCATTGATGAATTTATTCCTTTTTATTCTTGCAAACATCTTGCCCGGTTTCTATGATTGGCAGGATGCATATATTGCCTGATAGTTTTACGCACCTGGAGGTGCACTCCCATTATACCCTGTTAGGAGGGACAGCGTCGGTTCAGGAACTGGTTGAACGGGCTGTGAAAGATGACCTGCCCGCCCTGGCATTGACGGACACGAATGGTTTATATGGCGTCGTGCAGTTTAGCAGGCTTTGCCAGGAGCAAAATATAAAGCCAATTATCGGGATAGCGACTGATGTGATTGCTCCACCAGGAGTTTTAGCGCCTCAGGGGACGCAAAGCGGTCGTTTAGTTTTGCTGGCAAATGGTGTTGAAGGGTATCGTTCTTTATGCCGTTTGTCGTCCCTGGTTCATGATAATAAGAAAGGGGAATCGCCCGGCATTTCCTGGGAGATGCTCAAGCAAAACAAGCAAGGTCTTATCTGCCTGTCCGGAGGTAGATTGGGGTGGATTGAGAAACTAATCAGAGTTGGACGGCCAAAAGCAGCGGCTCGCCTTATGTCGCAGCTTGGGGGTATCTTCGATCAAGATTTTTATTTGAGTATTTCTCCCAAACATCCATCTGATCCGATTCCAAAGGAAATCGCTCAATTAGGCCGGCGATTTGGATTGCCATCTGTGGCCGTTCAGCCGATTTTTTGCTTAAACAAGGATGAGACGTCAAGATTGCGCCTACTATCAGCTATCGACCGCAATTGCAAAATTGACCAGGTCTCAAATCATCTGCTTCCCAACCTGGGTGATGAATCAATACCTATTCATTGGCCGAATAAAGACGCTTTGATCGAACAATATGTTGATTTTCCGGAGGCATTGGAGAGTATCGCCGAAATTGTGAATCGCTGTGAGTTGGGATTGCCGGATGGACGGCCAATTTGGCCTGTGCTCCAACTGTCAGGTGAGCAAACAGCCGAAAATGCACTGCGTAAACTGACCAGGTCCGGCTTGAAAGAGAAATTTGGGGCAGCTTCTAGTGAGAAAATCGATCATAGATTGCAATTAGAGCTGGCAATCATTGAATCCCGGGGCTTTGCCCCATTATTCGTCATTGTTGCTGACATTGTGCGCTATGCCCGGCAACAGAATATACCTGTCAGCACAAGAGGTAGCGTAGCCAATTCTTTGGTTGCCTATTGCTGTGGTATCTCCCAGGTTGATCCCATTGAGCAAGATCTGTTGTTTGAACGGTTTTTAAACCCGGATCGACGAAGTCTCCCGGATATTGACCTTGATTTTTGCAGCCGTCGCCGGGACGAAGTGCTTGATTATGTACGCCAAACTTATGGGGAAGAAAAAGTGGCCCTGGTATCAACAATGAATACATTACAGCCACGTTCCGCGTTGAGAGAAACGGCCAAAGCATTTGGGCTTGAAGAAAAGCAGATTAAGAAGTTAAGCAAGAAAACCCCCCATCGTTGGCATCCTGATCCCCAGCGTCGTCAAAGCTGGCAAGGGGAAGATTTACTGTCAGATATTGAGGATCGGCGCGAGCAGGAAGCCCTGCAATCGGCGTTGAGTTTGGTTGGCCAGCCCCACCATCTCAGCATTCATCCGGGCGGCCTTGTCATTACCCCCGGTCCGCTGACGGATACTGTACCCGTTCAAGCTGCGCCGAAGGGATTCTTGATCACCCAATTTGACCATCGCGATATCGAGCGTGTCGGTTTGCCAAAGTTAGATCTCCTGGGCATCCGGGCGCTGACGGTCATGGCTGATGCCGAAGAACTTATACACATAAATCACGATCCGCAATTTTCGCTCAACAATATCCCACTAGATGATCAGCAGACGGCCGATACACTCGCATCCGGAGAGACAATCGGAGTTTTTCAATGTGAGTCAGTTGGCGCGAGACGAACCTTACGAAAACTGCAAGTCAAGAATGTTGCCGACCTTGCTGTAGCCAATGCATTTTTCAAACCGGGACCGGCAACGGGCGGCATGGCGCGATCCTTCGTCAATCGTTATCGGGGTGAAGAAAAAGTTCGGTTTTTGCATTCATCATTAGAGCCTATCTTAGGATCAACCCAGGGGGTTTTGTTATTCCAGGAACAGATTTTGCGGATTGCCAGGGAGATTGCCGGTTTATCCTGGTTGCAAGCGGATGGCCTGCGTAAAGGCATGAGTAAATTTCAACCGGAAGAAATGAGCGCACTTACGATTGCTTTTTTAAGCGGCTGCCAGAGACAACCGCCCGATGGACCCGGTTTCTCAACGCAGCAGGCTGAAACCTTATGGGAGCAGGTGAAAGCTTTTGCCGGGTATGGTTTTAATAAAGGGCATGCCACGGCCTATGCGGATGTCAGTTATCGATCTGCTTATCTTAAAACACATTATAAGGCTGAATTCCTCTGCGCTCGCCTGGCCGACCGCGGTGGTTTTCACCATCCGGCCGTCTATATTGCCGAGGCAAAAAGGTTGGGCATCTCTGTACGGCCGCCCCATGTGAATTTCAGCCAAAAGCGATTTTCTCTCCTGCCGGCAGAAAAGTCGGCTCAATATGAGCCGTTACCAACGGAAGACATTTTATGGATGGGCCTGGGACAGGTTCGAGCATTACGCTCAAAATCGGCCGCAGCCATCATTGAAGAGAGGGCAAAACGGCCGTTTTTGGATTTGTCGGATTTCTTAATACGCGTACCTTTACAAAAAAAGGAAATTACTCATTTAATAAAATGTGGCGGGTTAGATGGATTGGGTGAAAGCCGGCTGTCGATGTTAGCCGATGCGCTCCACATTGGCCGCGCAGGGAGCAGCCATCAATTAGCCTTTGATTTTGCCCATGTGCAGACAAAGGAAGTTGAATCTGCTGAGGAGCGTTGGCAGTGGGAGCTTGAATTGTTGGGCATTCCTCTGAGTATTCAACCCGAGCAATTGTTTGGTGACAAAGATGGCGCTGTTCCCCTTAGTAAACTCCCTGAATGGCGAGGGAAATTGGTGACGATTCAGGGCATCAGGCTTCCTGGGTGGACGGGGGATAAGGGCTTCTTTTTTGCGGATGGAAAGGAATATATCCTGGTTTATCCTTCTCGCCGATCACAATCACGGAATGATCGAGGAAGTAAAATATCCGGTGTGGAGAAATTAGAGCGCTGGGAACCTGCAACGATCAAGGGGAGATGGCTGGAAGATGATTGGGGCGGCGGCTTATTTCAAGTGGAATAATATAAGTTCTTTTTTGTGGATCGCTTACAAATTGTATAATTCAAAAAACACTCATCAGTGCAAGTTCAAAGTCTGCCATTGGTGAAAAATTTATGGGAGTTAGCCATGACAAATATTGGGAAAAAAGTATATTTGAACAGTGATTATGATTCAGCAGTTGAGAAGGTCACAGAGGCTTTAAAAGAGGAAGGATTCGGTGTGCTCACCGAAATTGATGTCAAGTCAACCTTAAAGGAAAAGCTGGATGCCGATTTTCGACCCTATATTATTTTGGGCGCTTGCAACCCTCCTTTAGCTTATCGTGCCTTGCAAACCAATCCTGATGTGGGCATGTTATTGCCTTGTAATGTAACGGTGGCTCAAGAAAATGACGGCCGTATTTTGGTGTCCCTTATTGATCCGGTTGTGATGATGCCCGATCCGGCGTTAGATGAGGTGGCAAAAGAAGCGGGTGAACGATTAGAAAGAGTAGCCCAATTACTGAAAAATTAAGTAGTAACCCGACACATTTACAAAGAGAAGGTTAATTGGACGCTGATTCACGCTGATAACGCTAAATTTTTCATTTTCATCCGCGTAAATCCGCTCTTGTCAGCGTCCATTTTCTGTTACCTGCGAACGACTTTTCGTTTCTTTTTGGGTAACTGCATGGGCAGTTTTGTGCGTCTCTGGCCATCAAATTGATAAAGGGCGTTGGCTACTGCACCGGCTGTTGGCACAAGACCAATTTCTCCTACACCCTTGGCACCATATGGACCGTAGGGATCGGCTACTTCAACACCAATGATATCGAATTCGGGTGTTTCTTTAGCGCGCAGAACCCCACATTTGCGCAAACGGGTGCTTTTCGGACGGCCGTTTTCCATTTCAAAATCTTCACTGATAGCGTAACCAAGTCCCATATGCAGCGACCCTTCTAATTGGCCTTCAAACAGCATAGGATTAAATATTTTTCCTGCGTCATGGGCGGCTGTGATTTTATCAATTTGGCCATCATCGTCGAGCGTGACCAATTGGGTGGCGTAGCTATAAGAATAATGCGTATAAACCTTTTCGACCATCGCCCCCGGTTTCGTGGTCCAGTCAACACGGAATTTGCCGCGATATTCATTTCCTACCAGTTCTTCCAGAGAATGAGTTTGCAGATCCGTTTTCAGTTGCTTGCAAGCATCAATAAGAGAATTTCCGACCAGCGAGGTCGCTCGCGAAGCGGTGGTCATTCCGGCCAATTGTTCGGCCGTCGTGTCGATTCGCACTTCAACGATTTCGGGGTCAATCCCTGTTTCTTCACAAACGACCTGAATGGCAATGGTATTGACGCCCTGTCCCATTTCGGTCCAGCCGTGATCGATGATGATTTTGTCAGGCGCGGCAATTGTGATCATGGCAGTCGATTCGTCAGGCATGCCATTGCCAATTCCGGTGTTCTTTAAACCGCAGGCCAGACCGGCATACTTCGCTTTATAAAATTCATCTTTGACAGCTAATAAGGTTGCTCTTGCTCCCGCTCCACCTTCAATCACCTGGCCGGTGGCTGTCATTTCGCCATCGGTGAGCGCATTGTCATAACGGAACTGCCAGCGATCAAAGCCACCTTGCTCGCAGAGATCATCGACCAAACTTTCCAACCCGAAGATAGCCTGGTTCACGCCAAATCCGCGCATTGCGCCGCAGGGTACATTGTTGGTATAGACGGCCGTGGCCTTCACATCGGTAACCGGGAAAGTATAAGCACCGGTGGCATGTCCGGCCGACCGTTCCAACACTTTCATGCCTACGGAAGCATAAGCACCTGTGTCGCCGACATATCGAACTTTAACAAACGTGAATTTGCCGTTTTCATCACAACCAATGGTGTAGTCCATCCAAATAGGATGCCGTTTAACGCTCATAATCAAGGATTCATCACGGTTTAAGCGCACCTTTACCGGTTCTTGTAATAGATAAGCCATTAAGGCGGCGTGACCTTGGACGGACAAATCCTCCTTTCCGCCGAATCCCCCACCATTGGGGACCAGGGATACGCGAACATTTTCTTCAGCAACGCCCAGCAGCTTGGCTATTTGCTCCCGATCATCATAAATTCCCTGCCCTTGTGATAATAAAGTAAGGGTTCCATTTTCCTGGAAAGCGATAGCTACTTCCGGCTCCATATAGGCATGCTCAATTCTTTGGGTTTGAAAGGTCCCTTGAGCCGTATAGGCTGATTCTTCTATTGCCTTTTCAATATTTCCACGGCTGGTGATTGATTGAGAAAGGATATTGCCGCCTTCATGGACGGCCGGGCTGTCGGGTTCCATTGCGGCAAACATGTCCGTGACCGGCTCTAATGCTTCATAATCAACGGTTATTAAGGATACGGCCTCCCGTGCTATTTCTTCCGATTTGGCGACGACACCGGCGATGACATCACCTACATAACGCGTTGTTTCGCCGCGGGCGATCATCAAGGGCCAATCTTCCTTGATTAGGCCAACTGTTCGCTGACCCGGAACGTCATCAGCCGTAAATATCCGGATAACCCCCGGAAGTTGCTCTGCTTCTGAGATATCAATGTTCTTGACAACTGCGCGGGGATGGTCGCTAAACTTGAGCGCACCATATTTCATGCCGTCCAAATAAATGTCATCAACATATTTATGCTGGCCAAGGACCAAATCGCGAGCCTGGTATTTGGGCTGCCTGGTTCCTATCTTGCCATCGCCGCCGGGAGCGGGGATCTCTTCTTCCTTGTGAATAGCATCTGCCGCCATAAGGATGGCATCAACTACTTTCTTATAACCCGTGCAGCGGCATAAATTAGGTGTTATTGCTTTCTCCACCTCGGCGCGCGTCGGTTCAGAATTTTTGTTAATCAGGGCATTGGCCTGCATAACGATTCCTGGGATGCAAAAGCCACATTGTACCCCGCCGTTACCCACAAAAGCGTTGGCAAATATATCCTGACGATACTGCCCCAATCCTTCCGTAGTCGTCACCCGGCCGTCGGCGACCTTCTTCATGGGGATGACACAAGAAAGAACTGCTTTGCCATTCAGATCGACCGTACAGGCACCGCATGCCGCCTGAGGGGCACAGCCATTTTTGGGGGAAATAATCTTTTGATCTTCTCGAAGATAGGTTAAAAGGGGTAGGTCGGCATCGCCGTCAAACTCTTTTGCTTGACCATTTAGCCAAAATTTCATTTGATTCCTCCAATGCAAATTTCAGATAATAGGCAGGCAGATTTCAATGCTTATATTATGCTAATACGAATCTCGCCCGGTACGCCAGCCTTAACAAGTCCACATTTTCCGGAGTGACTAAAAGCCTTTCACATAGATAATAGCACAAGATTAAGGCAGCTAAAAAAATTTCATATAATTATGTGACATTTATCACTTGTCAACGCTAACCCTTTGTTGTATCTTTTCCGGGCGAAGAGGAAGAAATCAAAAAGTGAGGAGACTTGTGCAAAAAGAGAGAAGTAAGCGATTTGATCGCCTTGTTGATGCGCTATTACCTATTGTGGCGGTCTTACTGGCCTTTGTTATCGGAGCCATCATTCTCCTACTGCAAGGTGTGAACCCTTTAGAAGCTTTCCAGGCCATGGTAGTTGGTGCTTTTGGAAGTAAGAATGGCTTAGCAGATACATTAGTGAAAGCGACTCCATTAATGCTAGTTGCCTTGGGAATTGCCATCGCTTTTCGTGGGGGGATGATCAATATTGGAGCTGAGGGGCAAATAATCGTAGCAGCATTGGCAACCACCTTGGTTGGCCTACAGTTAGGTGATTTGCTGCCTGGGTGGCTGGTCATTATTATTGGCCTGGTCGCCGGTGTACTCGCAGGGGGCTTGTGGGCTGCCATCGCCGGCTATTTGAAAGCGCGGCTTGACGTCAACGAAATCTTGAGCACGATCATGCTGAATCAGATCGCTATCCAAATTGGTTTTTATTTGCTGCGTGGACCGATGATTGATCCCGCTGAGGTGGAGGCTGGAACCAATATTCCCCATTCGGCCAGGCTGCCAAGATCGGTTGATATGCCGCGGTTTGCCGATGTTGCTGAGTGGTTTGGTTTCAGCCAATCAGCTTCTGAATTGGGATTAAGCGGATACATGGGTGAAATTTATGGCGTATTAGTGGAGCCAACGCGTTTGCATACGGGCTTCATTCTTGCAGTAATCGTTGCCATCATTGTCTATATATTTTTGTGGCGAACGACCATCGGATATCGGATTCGCGCTGTTGGCCTAAATCGACATGCCTCTCGTTATGCGGGTATTAATGTTGAGAGAACGATGATCCTTTCTATGACCCTCAGTGGGATGCTGGCTGGTTTGGCCGGGGCGGTAGAAATTTTGGGTTTACATCATCGCATGTTTGAACCATTGGCCGTATCGGCCGGATATGGTTTTTCAGGGATTGTGGCCGCCCTTTTCGGCAAATTGCATCCCCTGGGCATCATTCCTTCTTCCATACTCTTTGGTGGATTGCTTGTCGGAGGTGACAAGATGCAGCGGGCTATGCAGGTGCCACAGGTATTGGTCACGGTCATTTTGGGCCTGGTTGTTCTTTTTGTTGTGAGTACCGATTATTTCGTAAGGCGACGTGCCCGCCGGCGTGTCTCGGTTGACTCTTCAGGTGAGGATGATCCGCCGGCTGAAATTGCAGTGGAAAAAACGGTGCAGGAGGCGGCTTCATGAATGAATCACTCACCTTTTTAGCCGTCGTTTTAGGTATTATCCATTCCGGCATTCGCCTGGCAACCCCCTACCTCTTTGCCTCTCTGGGAGAGACCTTTGACCAGCGGTCCGGCGTCCTTAATTTAGGTGTCGAAGGCATCATGTTAATGGGGGCTTTTTCCGGATTTTATACGGTTTTCGTTTCGGGGAATCTTTGGTTGGGGGTGCTTGTGGCTGGGATTGTGGGAGGTATTTTCGGCCTGATTATGGCTGTCGTCAGCATTACATTCCAGGCTGAACAGGGGATTAGTGGTATCGGGTTATTTTTGTTAGGCCTTGGCTTGTCGAGCTTGCTCTTCAAAACAATGTTAGGGACTGTTCAGGGAGTAGATGGCTTTCCAGATTTGAATTTTTGTTTGGCAAGTATCGGTTTAGATTCAACTTTCTGTATGGCCGATATTCCAATCATTGGCGATATATTTTTTGGCTATAGCATATTAACGTATATCGCTTTCGCCCTCGTTCCCATATCCAGGTGGGTTTTAAACAGCACAACCTGGGGTTTAAAGATTAGGGCCGTTGGACAGAATCCGGAAGCGGCCGATTCGCTCGGTGTTACTGTCAATGGCATGCGCTACCAGGCAGTTATTTTGGGCGGCATATTGGCCGGAATCGCCGGTGCCTCACTGTCTATTTCCTTGATCAATATCTTCCAAGAAAACATGACCAATGGTATGGGTTTTATTGCTGTTGCCCTGGTTTATTTTGGAGGATGGTCTCCATTAGGGGTTTTGGCGGGATCGTTATTATTCAGCACGGTCAATGCTTTTCAGTTGTGGGTACAGGTGTTGGCATTTGATATCCCGTCCGATGTGGCTGTTATGTTGCCTTACTTACTCACGATTATTGCTTTAGCCTTACCCTTACGACGCGCAGGACAACCTGCTGCATTAACGCGCCCGTTTCAAAGGGGCGAAAATTAGACAATTTTTCAGTAAAGGAGAAGAAAAATGCACAAAAAGTATCGCTTGATTGTATTAATGTTGTTAGTAGCTTTGTTCGCAGTTGCCTGTGGAGGCGCTGCCCCTGTAGAGGAAGAGGAGCCTCCGGCCGAAGAAGCACCCGCTGAGTCCGAAGCCCCGGCCGAAGAAGAGCAAGAAGCGGAAGAACCGGCTGAGGAAGAATCTGAGGCTGAAGAGCCTGCCGAAGAAGAGGTGATGGAAGATGTTTCGGCCGATGCTGATGCTGCCGGTATTGAGCCGATCCGTATTGCCATCGTGATGCCCAGTACGGTAACTGATCTGGCCTGGAGCCAATCTATTTATGAATCTCTGCTGCGCATCCAGGAAAGTGCCGGCGGTGAGGATGTGGTAGAAATCGCTTTCACCGAAAATATGTTTAATGTTACCGACGCCGCAGCAGCCATCCGTGATTACGCGGCCGATGGCCATAACCTGGTTATCGCGCACGGCACACAATATGGCACTTCGCTTTTCGAGGTAGCACCGGATTTTCCGGAGACCAGTTTTGCCTGGGGCACGGCCGTTGACACCGGCCAGGACCAGGGCATAGAGAATATTTTTGCTTATGAAGCCCGTGCAGAAGAAGGTGGATTTGTAAACGGTGTTTTAGCCGCTAATATTTCTGAATCTGGGGTGTTAGGTGTTGTCGGTCCTGTAGAGGCAGGCGATGCTAAATTATACATTGATGGCTTTATTGCCGGCGCGATGGAAGCCAACCCGGATATCACGGTCAATGTTTCTTACACAGGCTCCTTCGGCGATACGGCCCTGGCCGCTGAAGCTGCCAACACCCATATTGAGGCCGGTGCGGATGTTCTCACCGGATCTGCCCAGCAAGTTGTTGGCGCGATTGGCGTGGCTAGCGATCAAGGTGTTCCCTGGTTAGGTACCCAATCCGACCAAAGCCCCATTGCTCCGGATATCGTTGTCGCTTCACAATTGTATGATTGGGATGGTGTTTTGTTGGATATCGTCCAAAAACATCAGGCCGGCGAGTACGGTGGCACAGCCTATGCGCTTACGCTGGATAATGGTGGGCTGGTGATGGATTTTGCCGATTCGTTAGATAGCGATGCCGTCACCGCAGCAGAGGCAACGACCGCTGAAATCACATCTGGTTCGTTGGATGTGATGGCTGTGATTGACGGTACAATGACTGAGGGTGCTGAAGAAGAGCCTGAAGAAATGACAGAGGAGATGGAAATGCCGGAAATCGAACCGGTTCGCGTCGCTTTGGTCATGCCCAGTACGACCACTGATCTGGCCTGGAGCCAGTCACTTTACGATTCACTGGTCCAATTGCAGGATGCTTACGGTGAAGATGTGATTGAAATTGCATTCACCGAAAATATGTTTAACGTCACCGATGCTGCTGCGGCGATTCGAGATTACGCAGATTCAGGTTATGACCTCGTCCTTGCCCACGGCGCACAGTATGGCACTTCGTTGTTTGAAATCGCACCTGATTTCCCGGACACCAGTTTCGCCTGGGGTACGACAACAAATTATGGTGAAGAAGAAGGGGTGACCAATGTCTTTGCCTACGAACCGCGAGCAGAAGAAGGTGGCTATGTTTCCGGTGTTCTTGCAGCTAACCTGACAGAAGTCGGCATTATCGGCATGGTTGGGCCGGTTGACGCAGGCGATGCCAAATTGCATGTCGATGGTTTTGTCGCTGGTGTGCGCGATACCGACCCTGAGATCGATATGAATATCTCCTTCACGGGTTCGTTTGGCGATACGGCATTGGCGGCCGAAGCGGCTAATACCCATATCCAAGCCGGTGCTGACGTCTTAACCGGATCATCCCAACAGGTTGCCGGGGCGATTGGTGTGGCCAAGGATGCAAATGTGCCGTGGCTGGGCATTCAAGCGGATCAAAGCCCGCTCGCTCCTGAAGTTGTGGTTGCTTCGGTCATCTATGATTGGCGGCCAACTTTACTGGAGATGATCACCTCCCACCAGGTCGGTGAGATGGGTGGCAAAGTGCTGCAATTAACTTTGGAGAATGGTGGCCAAACCATGGAATATGTTGAAGGCCTGCCTGAAGAGGCGGTTCAAGCGGCCATGGATGCCGAACAGGGTATTATTGACGGTTCAATTGAGATTGTGGCCGATCCGCGATAGCAATTTGACCGGTTGACCAGGTAATCTTCGCAGCCGTAGATTTGGCTAAGATCACAGCCACAATCTGCGGCTGCGCATAGGTAAAATGAAAGGCGAATGGCTATGAGTGAACAAAACAATTTGCTGCCATCTGGCTTGCCAAGAATTGAATCTCTGGAAATGCGAGGCATTGTCAAGCGCTTTCCCGGTGTTTTGGCCAACGATCACATTGATCTGACGGTGAAAGCGGGTGAGATTCTGGCGTTACTTGGCGAAAATGGGGCCGGTAAAAGTACATTGATGAAGATCCTTTACGGATTATATGATCCGGATGAGGGTGAGATCCTGCTCAACGATCAAAAGATCGAAATTCATTCGCCAACAGATTCTATTAATCATGGTATTGGTATGATTCATCAACATTTTATGCTGGTGGATAATTTGTCAGTAGCGCAAAATGTTGCTCTTGGCCTTAAGTCTTCTCGGGAGCCAAGGGTCGATTTAGATGTCGTTTCGGAAAGAATTTTGGAGTTGGCTGACAAATATGGGTTGGATGTTAATCCAAAGGCCATTATTTCTGATCTGGCTGTAGGACAAAGACAGCGGGTTGAAATTATTAAAGCGTTATATCGCGGGGCTGCTTTGTTGGTTTTAGATGAACCGACGGCCGTCTTGACGCCCCAAGAGGTTGATGACATTTTTGAAATCTTTAAGCAGATGGCGGCCGATGGCCATGCATTGATCTTTATCTCACACAAGATGGATGAGATTTTTGCCCTGACCAACAAGGTGATGGTTCTGCGTGACGGCCGTCTTGTTGGAACGCGAAATACCTCTGAGGTTACCAAGCATGATTTAGCGAATCTGATGGTTGGCCGTGAAGTTTCCATGGAAAGAGTTCGACCCCAGGCTGAACTGGGTGAAGTACGCCTTCAGCTTGAAAATGTTGATGCGGTCAACAGCGAAGACCAACCGATACTACGCAACATCAATTTAGAAGTACGCAGTGGGGAGATTTTAGGCGTCGCTGGCGTTTCCGGAAACGGGCAGCGTGCGCTTGCAGAATCTATTGCTGGGCTACAGCAGGTTGCAAGCGGCCATATAATGCTTGAAGGGCAAGATGTTACCAATCTATCCCCGTCGCAGATGTTTGATCGAGGATTATCATATATTCCTGAAGAACGAATGCATGATGGCGTCGTTAAAGATTTCACCGTGGCTGAAAATTTCATTTTGCAGGATCATGTCAGACCGCCTTATAGCAAAGGGATTTTCCTCGACTTTAAACTCATTGAAGATCGTTCACAACAGTTAATTGACGCTTATGATGTGAGAACCCCCAGCCAGGCAACACCAGTCAAGAATTTGTCAGGCGGTAATATTCAAAAGTTGATCTTAGCTCGTGAACTGGCCAGGAGGCCGAGGTTTTTGATCGCTGCCCAGCCCACGCGCGGCGTTGATATTGGAGCCACTGAATACATCCATGCCCAATTACTGCTTCAACGCTCTGAGGGCCTGGCAACTCTATTAATTTCCGAGGATTTGGACGAAGTCAAGGCGATGTCTGACCGTATCATGGTGATGTTCAATGGACAGGTCATGGGAACGGTGAATAGTGAAGATGTTACTATTGAAGAGCTGGGACTTATGATGGCGGGGGAGACGGCCGAAGACGTTTTGGGCACAGCTCAGTAAGCACCTGATAAATCTAATGGTAACTTGATGTTTTCGTGCTAAAATCCGCAAAATAGGATGAGAGGTGCTTATGGACGGACCAGATAAAATCATTGAAGTATCAGATGCGACATTTGAATATGATGTAATTCAGCAATCACACGATAAACCGGTCGTTGTTGATTTTTGGGCGCCCTGGTGCGGACCATGCCGTATGCTCGGTCCAATTCTTGAACGCCTGGCAAGTGATCCGGCATTGGATTTTGTTCTGGCCAAGATCAATGTAGATGAAAACCCTAATGTATCCATGCGTTACCAGGTTCAGAGCATTCCAGCCGTGAAAGCATTTATCGATGGACAGATCGCCGATGAATTTGTGGGTGCGCTTCCTGAACCTCGTGTCAAGCAGTTTGTCCAGGGATTGATTCCCAATGAAGCTGAACTGGCATTACGGGCCGCAAACAGCCTTTTGGCCACCCGGCATTGGTCAGATGCCGAACAAGCTTACCGAGATTTATTGTTGGATTTCCCAAACTATCCTGAGGCAACATTAAATTTAGCCAAATCATTGCTGGCTCAAGCGCAGGGCTGTGAAGCAAAAGAATTGCTCGATCAAGTTTTGCAGGGACCGTTTATGTTAAATGCCGAGCGTTTGATGCCCTTAGCCCGCTTTCTATGTCGCAATGAAATCGACGATGATGATTTTGATGTTGAACCTATTGAAGCTCAGTATCGTCGGGCTGCGCAGCTATTCCAGCAAAATAACATGGAAGCGGCGATGGATGGGTTGTTAGAAGTTTTGCGGCAAGATAAAAGATATCGGGATAAAGAACCAAAAGATGTCATGCTGGGGCTTTTTGAGTTGTTAGGGGATGCCGATCCAATGACTCAATCTTACCGGAATGAATTAGCATCCGTTTTGTTTTAGTGGTCCGTTTTTTAAAATTACGCAAGAAAAATGCCAGGCACTTCAACTCATTTTCTTGAAGTAATACTGCCTAAAAAATGCCTGGCATTTGTATTATAATTCTATTGGGTTGGCAAGAATTTCAACCAACAATTTAACCGCGTTCCGCACGTCATCGGAATGAACCGTTTCGCTCTGACTGTGAACGTAACGGCAGGGAATTGAAATGCATCCGGCTGCACTCCCCGGGCCGGCGATTTGAATAGAGCGAGCGTCGGTTGATCCGCCATCCAACACTTCTAGCTGATGAGGGATTTCTGCCTCCTCAGCGCGCCAACGCATGATTTTAACCAAACCTGCGTGAGCTATCATCCCTGAGTCTTTGACTTTGATCGCAGGTCCATCACCTAGGTTCACCGCCATAGGATATCCTTCCGGAATATCTCCGGTTAATGTGACATCAAGAGCGATACCCACATCTGGCAGTAAGCCGTTCGCGGCCGCCTGGGCACCTCGTGTTCCAACTTCTTCTTGAACACTAAATACAAAATAAATATCATGCGGGGATGCTTGCAATTGTTTGAGGGTTTCAATGGCCACCACACAGCCGATACGGTCGTCCATGCTTTTAGCAGAGAGCCGGTCACCCTGGGCAATGAATTCACGCTGGAACCCGGCCGCCGCGCCGACCTGGACAGGACAATCTTCCTTGCTCGTTGCCCCAACATCAATATAGTGCTTATTTAATGGGTGAACTTTGCCGCGATCTTCAATGCGATCGCTGTTGATGATACCAATCAACCCATCGGCGAATTGAACTCGGCCGCCGCGCAAGGTGTGCGGCACTACCCCGCCAATATTGGTAAAACGTAGAAAACCCTCCTTATTGATGTGGGTCACCATGATACCAATTTCATCCATATGGGCGGCAATCATTACTTTTAAGCCCTGGCCATCCCCTTTTTTATGGACAATCAGGTTGCCCATGGAGTCAGTTCTCATGTCATCTGCGTAAGGCTCAACTTCCGGTTTGATCAATTCCCGCACCTGGTCTTCAAATCCGGAAGGACCATAGGCTTCAACCAGCTTTTTAATCAGATCGTTCATATCTTTCTCCAATCCTAATTGTCCCGAGTAATGATATCGGGTGTTAAATTTCTTAATGCTGCGCCGGCTAACTTGACCACATTATTGTAATCCTGCAAATTGATCATCATTGCCGGTGAGTGCGCATATCGTCCTGGAACGGCTATAGTCGCTGAGGGAATGCCCCCATGCAAGCGTTGAATCACGGCCGTATTGGTTCCACCTCCACCTGGTTGGCGAATTTGAAAGGGGATGCCATGCTGGTCGGCCGTGTGCGTTATATGGCTGACCAGTCGCGGGTCCTGAATCGTCACGCGATCCATGACATAAATTGCAGGTCCTTTGCCTAAAGCGACATTGGGACTGACGTCATTATCATTGGGCAAATCATAGGCTGGCGTGCATTCCAAAATTAAAGCGACGTCGGGTTTCACGCCGAAAGCTGCAACTTGTGCACCTCTAAGGCCAACTTCTTCCTGGACAGTGAAAGCAGCAATCAAATCAAAAGGAAAGGGATCGGATTGCAGCAGTTCAATAAGCACTGCGCAGCCGGCACGATCGTCAAATGCTTTGCCGATAGCCATGCCGCCCAATTCTTCATAGGTGCTATCAAAAGCGGCAGTGTCGCCAACTTTCACCTTTCCACCGGCATTCTCTTTGTTTTTTGCGCCAATATCTATGCGCATGGCGCTGCGTTTGACAACGCGATCAAATTGTCCCCCTTCTAATAAATGAACCGGTTTTGCTCCGATCACACCCGTTACTTTTTTTGGACCCACACGAACCACTTTTCCTAATAGCGTGCGATCATCTATGCCACCCACACATTCAAATTTCAGCATCCCACTGCTGTCGATCTCGCTGATCATCAATCCAACTTCATCCATGTGCGCGTCAACCAAGACGCGTAAATCACTCTCGCCCGTTCCACGTTTTGTGGCGATCAGATTGCCCATTGTATCTACGTGCCATTCATCGACATGCGCGTCAATCAGGTCACGTATGAGTAGACGAACTTCTTTTTCTGCGCTGGAGACACCATCGGCTTCTGTTAACTGTTGCAATAAATCGTTCATTAATCTTCCTCCATCAACCCATCAGCTAACTTTGCCAGGAAATTTTCATCAAGCCCCGCGCAAAATTCACCCAGCAGTCGACCTGTCCGGCGAATATCATATGTATTGACGGTTTCCACCATTGTATGCATATAGCGTAATGGGAAGGAGACCAGCCCTGTTGGAATTCCAGCCCTGGCCACTTGAAGACCAAACGCATCAGTCCCGGAGGCACGGGAATGGGGACTGCGGGAGACCTTCATTTCCAGGGTTTTGGCTGTATCTTGCAGCGCTTTATGAATACCTGGATGAACGTTTGGTCCAAAATCAATGACCGGTCCGCTCCCCAACTCAAATGCGGGGCTTTGGTTTACTCCAGCTCCTTTACCAAAGGTAACATCAATGGCGATGGCCATATCTGGTTGTTGGGCATAGGCGCTTGTATAAGCGCCTAGAAGGCGGGTTTCTTCTTGCGAGGTGGCTACAGCGATGATATCCCATTCATGCTGTCTCTCCTGAAGGTATTCCAGGCAAATCGTTAATGCGACGACAGAAGCCCGGTTATCAAATGCTTTTGCGGTCACGTTCCTGTTTAACAATTTGCGGAATGGTTGGCGAAAGGTGATGAAATCACCGACTGATACGAGCGAACTAACCTCTTCCGCAGACATCCCTAAATCAATGACCAAATCTTCATAGCCAAATGATCTACTCCTTCGAGATTCGGGGAGCATACGCGCGGGAAGCGATCCGATGACCCCGATGAGATCTTCGCGCCCGTGGACAACGACTGTTTGAGCGTATAATTGGCGAATGTCCACGCCGCCAACCCTGGTGACGCGCAGGAAGCCGTTATCCTCATGTTCGATGATTTTTTTGACCATTAATCCAATCTCATCTTGATGAGCAGCGATCAGCAGCCGATATCGGGGATCTGATCCACGGCCGTTTTTTGTAGCAATGACACTCCCTAATTGATCAACCGTGATTTCGTCAACCAACGGGTCCCAAGTGCTCTGAATGACACTTGCGATACGTTGCTCATATCCGGAGGGTCCAGGTGTTTCCGAAAACTTTTTCAACAATTTGCTTATATCCATTTCAACTCTCTGAATGAAAAATATGATTGAACTGTTATCTTTGATTGTTTTAATTGAGCATGTTCTATTTGTCGGCGGGTTATTGTCAATATTGCATTCCTTTTAATTTGGCTCGGATGTAAATGTAGGCGTAACAAACACGAAGGTCGGCGTACTTTCAGGGGTTGGTTCTGACGTTGCTGTGGCCGGGATGGATGTCTCAGTAGCCGTTGGCGGGATGGGGGTGTCTGTCGCGGCTGTTGTAGGTGTTGCTGTTGCTGTTGGTAGTTCCAGGGTTGCCGTTGCTGTTGGTGAGGCGGTGGGTGTCGCTGTCGCTGTTGCTGTTGCGGTCACCGTTGGGGTTGTGGTAGAAGTCGGCAGCAGCGTCGTTGGGGTTGCAGAGGGTAAAGGTGGTAAGGTTGCACGTTGTGTTGCCGTTGGCATAACAGTAGGTGTATCGGTTGGTGTACTCGTTGGTAACAAGGTCGCCGAAGGGAATGGTGTGCTTGTCGGGAAGGCGGTTGGTGATTCAGGGACCAGGTCCGGATTCAATGTATTTGTGGCGATTGGCGTCAGCACGGCCGGTAGGGTGGGAGGTGTTATTTGTTGCCTATTTCGAGGGGCTGAAGATAATAGATAAATGCCACCGCAATAACAAGGTAATGTCAGTAAAATAATTCCGATTAAAACGGTGTATGTACGGCGGCTAGAATCCATTCAAGGATCATAATTGACAATTTACAATGTGACAAATAACTGCAAACCCCCAGATATGGTGCTGCCACTTGATTCAAGCCCAGGTATGGTATATAATGCGCGGCATTGTCAAGAAGGCTTGTTTTCCTGGTTTATAATTGTAGTGTAAGATAGCATTTAGAATATTAGCGTTAAAATCCGTGAAGGAGGGTAATGGAAATATTGTCATGGGGAGCAATTAATTGTGGCTGTTTGCCCAGGCTTACTGTTCGGGATTGGGTAGTTTGTTGTAAATAACATTATTCCCGATATATAGGATATGGCTTCTCACCTTCGACATAGCATCCAACATTCCCTTCTCAGCAGAAACTTCCTATTTACTTTCCTCGTTCTGCTCATTGGCACTTCTTCAATCGTTGTGCTCTCAATTACCCTTCTCACTCAATATTATATCGCACAGATGGCTGCCGGCGCCGTCTATACTTCCGGCGAATTGGTAAGTTTTCAGGCTGATCTTGAAGATGTATTGAACCAATTTCAAAATGATGAGGCGATGATCGGACAGGAAAAGGCAGTAACAGCGCGTGCCCTCAGTCGCTTGTATCGAGCATCTAAAAATTTCCAACAAGTTCTTCTGGCAAATGACGAAACGGCCGTTATTTATGCCTATCCCCCGCAAGAATTGGGAACGACTTTATCCACCGAGGAAGAGAGTGCCATTTCGCTCGTCTTTGAAAGTGGAGAAATACAACGTGCCGTCTCCAAAATTGATGAATATGGGCTGACGGTCTCATACATCATTCCCGTCATCCATGACGATCTTCAAATCGAAACTTTGCTCATAGGACGTGTTCCGGCCATAGATTTGATCAACATTCTCGATGTTAAAGGTGAAGAACCGATCAGTAGTTTTCTAATCAACAGTGAAAACCAGGTGCTGTTGCAAACTGGCGGTGCACCCCCGCTTGATACCTGGTCGGATGAAGCCTTCGATACTGTGCGGATACTTAATGTTCCTATGGGTGTCGGTGGAAAGGCATATCTCCGCCAAATCTCCACCAAAGGCTGGGATCTCGTTTTTGTCGGACCGAAATTTTCCCAGTCCTGGAATGTTGCTATGGTTTTGCCCTTCCAACGAGTTTTGAATCAAGGCTTGTTTTTTGGATTTTCTTTTGCGGCCGTCATTTCGCTATTAGGCGCGGTTTATTTAACGAATCTGAGAAGTTATGGCCAGGGAATTTCCAAACCTATTAAACAACTGGCCAAGGAAAGTCACTTAATCGCCGAAGGCGGTTCCTTAACCAATCGCATTTATACCAACCGGCAGGACGAAATCGGTGAACTAACTCATGCTTTTACAGATATGCAGCTGGCTCTCAAGGGACGACTTGATGAACTTTCCTTATTGTTAGATGTAACCCAAGATATTTCATCAAGCATCAACATTAAACAGAGTATGCCTATCATACTGCAAGGAGCGTTGAGAGGGACAGGGGCATCCGGGGCCAGGGTGTTGATTTTGGATCCGACCGGAAGAACACCCCTGGTATTTAAGGAAGGTCCCTCAGGTCCTGATTTGAAAATATTTGATCGCTCATTAATGGGGCTGCTTCGAGAACATAAAGAACTTGCCTTGGGTAACGTACAACAAATTAGTGAGCGTACTGGTTTGGATCAATTTGATATTCCACCGATCAGAGCTTTATATGCGCTTCCTTTGCAAACCAATAATGTTTTTCAAGGCGTCATCTTTTTAGGTTTTAGGCAGACCCGCGCGTTCTCATTGAGTGAGCGCCAGCTTTTGCGTACGTTGGCTGGTCAGGCTACTGTACTGGTTGATAATGCCTATCTTTTTGCCAATGCTGAAGGGGGTAGGAAGCGCTTGGCAGCTGTTTTAGCCAGTACATCCGAGGCGATTATCGTCACCGATCAAACAGATCGAATATTAGCGATAAATAGAGCGATGGAGAATGCCTTTCGAATCACTTCAAAGCAGGTCAAGGGGCGTAACCTGGGTGAAGTGATCGGCTCCAAACAATTTGTTGAAGCGCTGAACAAATCGAAAACGGGAAAACTTGATTTTGAGATCAAAGGTAAAAATGATCGTTCCTACTTCGTAAATATTTCACCCATTGTCAACCAGAGCGGGCTTTTTATGGGTCGGGTTGCGATACTGACCGATGTTACTCATTATAAAGAAATTGAACGCTTAAAATCGGAGTTTGTGAACAGCGTTTCCCATGATTTACGCACGCCGTTAACCGTGATGCATGGATATATGGCAGCATTATCCATGGCGGATAATCTAACATCTGAGCAGCTTGAATTTATCGAAAAAATGTCCCACAACGTGGAGCATATGACAACCATGGTTGAAACGTTGTTGGACCTGGGGCGGATAGAGGCGGGCGTAGGTTTGCTTTTTGAGGAAGTTGACGTTTCGGCTTTGCTGCGTGAGTTAATTGATGAACAATGGCATTACGCCCATGAAGCCGGTCTTAAGCTCAAGGTCGAAGGCAGTCGAAATTTACCTCCATTAATCGCTGATAAATCATTAATTAACCAGGCTATTTCTAACTTTCTCACCAATACATACAAATATGCGCCAAAAAGCGGGGAGATAATTTTAGCTGCGCAACAAATTGGCAACGAGATAGTGATTAAAGTTCAAGACAATGGACCTGGAATTGCTCGCCAGGACCAACTTCGCTTGTTCGAGAAGTTTTATCGTGTGCCAGGAGAGAGCACTGAAGAGATTGATGGCACGGGTCTGGGGTTAGGTTTGGTCAAATCTATCGCCGACCGCCATCATGGGCGGGCCTGGGTTGAAAGTGAAATAGGGCGTGGGAGCACTTTTTACCTCTCTATTCCGTTACAAGGAATTGAAGCAACGAATCCTGAAGCATAGTTAAGATCCAAGCTGATCGATCACCTGTTGTAGTTCTTGGGGGAGTGCTGCTCCGATTGTGATTTCTTGCTGATCAGATGGGCGATGGAAGGTCAGTTCAGCAGCGTGCAAAAACTGGCGCTTTTTGAGCAGTTTTTGTTTGCGACGGCCGTACACATGATCCCCGACAATTGGATATTTAATATAGGCCATGTGAACCCGGATTTGATGCGTCCTTCCCGTATGAAGCGTGCATTCTATGAAGGAATAATCATCATAGATAGTGATTGCCCGGTAGTGGGTTTGGGCCGACCGTGCACGGGCTGACCGGGCGCGAGCGGTTCCAGGCACGATGACACCCATTCTCTTGCGATGCCTGGGGTCTCGGCCGATTGGAGCATCAATCAGCGCGGAGGGGGGTTGAATTTGCCCATGTACAAGAGCCAGATACTTTTTTCCTACGCTCCTTGCTTTAAATTGCTCTTGCAAATATCGTTGAGCCAGGTCGTTCTTAGCAATGACCAATAATCCGGATGTGTACCTGTCCAGGCGGTGAACGATGCCCGGCCGTTTGGTATTGCCTATGCCGGGTAAATCGGGGGAGTAAGCCAGCAAGGCGTTGACCAGGGTTCCACTCTGATGCCCGGTGCCTGGATGGACCACCATTCCTGCCGGCTTGTTAACAACCAATATATCCCCATCCTCATAGCGCACATCTAAGGGGATATCCTCCGGTGTTAAGTCGCTTTCGACGGCTTCGGGAATGGAGGCGGATACTTTTTCTCCACCTTTAAGTTTTAGGCTGGGGTTGGCCTGCTTACCGTTTACCAACACCTGTCCCTCTTTAATTAACCTTTGCCACTGCATGCGTGAAATTTCAGGAACAGCGGCGGTCAACGCCTTGTCTAATCGCTGGCCACGATCGTTCAAAGTCAGTTCCATATGTTGCGCTTTCATGGCTTTTTTGATGGAATAGGGTTGGTTGCCCATCTAATCTTCAGTTTCGGTTTCCAATTGTTGGTTGTTCTTCGCTTCTCGCTCTTCCTGAAACAAAATAAAGGCGAGCAGTATAGTGCCTGTGACGACGGACAGGTCAGCGATATTCCATACCGGCCAGGGGCCGAAATCCATGAAGTCGGTCACAAAACCCTGGGTTAGCCTGTCGATTAAGTTGCCGACGGCGCCACCAAGTTGTAATCCCAGGGCCAGGCGCAGCAGGCGGTTCCCTAACTCCAGCTTCTGATTATAAATAATGATGGCGATGGACACGATTGGGGCTAACAAGGTGAATAGCCAGCTTCCCCCTGGGAAAAGACCAAAGGCCATTCCGGTATTCGTGACATGGGTGATGCGAAATAGATGCTGGATTTCCGGTATAGGGGCGAAATAGGTATTCACCTCTAAATTGGCTTTTACGATATTCTTGCTCCATTGGTCAAGAACAATAACGGTCGAGGCGACGATATATAAGATCCAACGCTCATAACGATTGGATGTCATTGACTTTTCTTCTTCAATAGCCGCCGAATCAGCAGGGTTGTCAGGATTCTCAGATTCAGCCTGAATTAAGGGTTCTGATTTTTTCATATAAGGATTCTACCTCGTTGCGTTCACAATCTTGGGAAGCTCTACAAGATTTTACCAATTGCTAAGGGTTTTTGCTAAAAATGAAGCCGTTTATGATTCAGGGATGGGGGTAGGTGTTGGTGTAGGAGTAGGGGTAGGTAAGAATTGGTAATCGGGAATAAGTTCGATCACGCGCTCGGCCGCTTCCTCAATGGTTTGACTGCTATCAAAATAACCGCTCAACATCTCCTGCAATATGATTGAAAAAGTCAGGTTTTCATATAGTTGCCCGATGACGGCTCCCTGTCCCTGGTTAAACCCCCAGCGATTTGAGTTGGCGACGTTTTCTTTGAGCATATTAACGGTATCTTCTCCAAATAAATCAGTGAGGCTTTGTCCATTGATCAGTGGAGCATTGCCCCATTGATCGATGTAAAGTGTTGGCTCCTCGGCCGTGCCCAAATACATAGGCACTTTTCGTTCCGAATCAACTGCCAGCCACTTCGCATAGCCATTATTAAACCAATATTCAATAAACGCCCCGGCCGCCTCTGTGTCCGCTTCCGTGGTCACCCCAAGATAAGATATATTGCCGAAGTTAGCTGGTTGGGCTGCCGTATCCCAGCCATTCAGATAGGTCATAATGCCTGTGTTTTCGATCAAGGATGGGGTCTCAGCCAGGGCAGGTAATATTTCTGGAGATGTCATAATAATGGACGTTCTCCCTTCAAGGAAGGCATTTCGTGCGCTGGTATCAGTTTGGACACCGGTCGGGCTATATTGGTTGACGATTGAAAAATAGAAGTCGATGGCCTGGCGACAGGATTCGTCTAAGAGACGAACTTCACCTTTATTATCAACCAATTGACAGCCATTGGCTAATGCTAAGTGTTCAAACGCGCGGTGGGTATTGATTAAGTTGGACTCAGTAGGAATGACGATGCCTGAGATGATGTTATCCGGATCAAACATCGTTTCGGCGTTAGCCATCATCTCTGCAAAATTGTTTGGGGTTTGCAAACCTTCATCCGCAACCCAGTCAGCGCGATAGAGCCAGATTTGCTGGTAACCGTCACTGGGGATAGCGGAAGGGTGGCTGTTTACGTCAACCAATGCAAGCGCCGATTGATTGAAGTTATTTGGCCCAATTTTAGCGAGAATAGATGCAGCGGCATCAGGGTCCAAAATGCCCTCCTCGCTCCAGGTTAGTGAATACTCTAAGGGATGTAAAACAACATCCGGTAAGGTGTCGGAAAGTACGGCAGTTTGGACCAGTTCCGGCAGAAGCGGTGGTGAGATGAGACGTAATGCCACATCTATCCCGCTTTCTTGGGTAAATTCACCGATCATTTCTTGCAGCGCTTCCTCATGTTCCGGAGATGTTTCATTGATCCAAACTTCCAGGGTGTCCGCGGGTTCAAACCCAATTTCATTCCTTTTCAGAGGATCGGGTGTAGGGGTGGGGGCAGGAAGAAATATGGTTTCGACTGTCCCGGCCGGTTGAGATGCGGAGGCGGCCGTCTGGGTCGCGAGTCGTGGTGGAGACAGCGCTTCAGGCTGGCAAGCCGCCAACAACAATAAGGGAAGAAGGAAACAGATAATACCCAGGAACTTTTTATTCATTGTCGTTAATTTAGATGGAAGGAATGGATGGTCCGTTTATCCGCTCATAGATTAAGCGTAATCCATTTAAGGTCAATGTTGGGTCTACAAGGTCAAATAGTTCCGTGTGACGAGATACGAGGCTTATTAATCCGCCAGTACCCAGTATTTTGATATTTGAATCTTGATCAGGGTGCTCTTGCAGTAATCGCCGGGTCATACCTTCAATTAAGGCCACGTAACCAAAGATGAGTCCGGATTGCACGGCATGGACCGTATTTTTGCCGGTGGCCTGGGGAGGGGCGGATAAGGGCACCTGGCTCAAGCGGGCAGCCCGGCTGGTCAAAGCATTGGCTGCTAGGCCAAGACCTGGAGCAATGGCCACGCCTAGTAAGGCCCCTTCTTTTGAAACAACGTCGAATGTTGTGGCTGTCCCCATATCGATGATGATGCAAGGCTGTTGAAACAGAGCATATCCTGCAATGGCATTCACGATTCGATCCGCTCCTACCTCATGTGGATTATCGACGAGAAGATTTAAGCCCAGATCTATATTGGTGCTAACGACCAGTGGCTCAATCTGCAAAATTGACCGGCACAGATCGATAAAGGTTTGGGTCAAGTATGGAACAACGCTGGCTAATATAATTCCCTCAACTGCCTCAGAAAAACCGCTATGGCGCAACGATCCACTCATGAGAAGGCCATATTCATCGGCCGTTCGATCCCTGACTGTTTGAAGACGCCATTCTTGACGAAGCGTTTCCTGTTCCCATACTCCAATAGTAATATTTGAATTTCCAATATCAATCGCTAGTAGCATCATTGTGTCTTCCGTCGCTGCCGCAGGCGATTGTATTAGGGTAGGACATCACCGGCAAACGACTAAGTTAACCCTCATTAAAATGCGGCGGGGTTTTAGTTCGCTTTTACTTCCTCCCAGGTGACGGCGTTATTCCGCGCAGGGACAGTCCCTAATTTTTGGGGCGCAAAGCCGGTAATGGCCTTGACAATTTTGGCTACGTGATCGTGACTTGTGGAGATGAAGTGTTTAAACGTGGTTTGCGTGCCGGCGGCGGCTGTTCCGGCCACAAATAACCCAGGAACAGTGGTTTCCATGGTGTCATTGTTATATTGAGGAGCTTGCTCCTCACCTGACAAGGTTACTCCTGCCATCTCAAACAGTTCCATATTGGCGGCAAACCCGGTATTGAGAAGCACGAAATCAAACGGGCGCTGGAAAGTACTTCCATTGGTGGTCATGCCATCGGATGTATGAGCCAGGTACACGTGGGTGGACCTGATTTCCACAGGAATAGTTGACGGTAAAAAGGATATTTCTTCCTTACGCAGTCTGTCTTTTAGGTCCATGGCCAGGTGGGGCTTGATGCGCTCAAAATCGAAATTTGGCCGCCGATAGCTAATCGTCACTTTTGCGCCCGCTCTCCAGCAGCGCAGGGCCGATTCGATAGCTGAATTTCGACCGCCAACGATTAGTAAATTCGTCCGGAAATAAGGGTGGGGACCGGGAAAATAATGGGAAACATGGGGTAAATTTTCGCCAGGAATGTTCAACATACGAGGCCGAGCCATGCCTCCGGTGGCTAAAATAACAGTTTTCGCTTCAATCAATTGTGGCCCTCTCGTTGGGTTGGTCTGAATAGAAAAACCCGATTCACCCGGCTGGATGTTCGTAACGGGTTCATAAATTCGCAGATTAAGATCAAACATTTCAACCAGCATGCGCAGATAAGCTAAATATTGCTCGCCACTGATGGGCAGCTGGTCTAAGTTATGAACGGGTATGCCGGCCAGCGCGACGTGCTCCGGCGTACTATAGAAGTGGGTATGGGGTGGCCATAGAGAAAATGCATGGCCGATTTGTTTGGCTTCAATGAGCAGGTAATTTATATCCAACCGATGAAGGGCAATGGCTAATTCTATTCCTATTGGCCCGGCCCCAATAATGGCTGTACTTGTCCGTGTTTTTTCAAACTCCATTTATGATCCTCAAAAAATTATCCAGCGGTCAACTATTTTGCAAAGCAACATGGTTTTTCACTACCGACCAACATATGTAAATTTTGGCGTAATCGACTGTTTTTAGCAAAGATGAATAGTAAAGAGTCAAATTGACAAACCTTTCGAATATTTGCTTAAGATAGGTTATATTTGTTATGGATAAAGGAGATAGCAATGAGTGAGATTAAAACCCAATTTGAAACGGCCGCTGCACGTGCCATGAATCTCTCAAGTAGACCTGACAATGAGACAATGTTGAAATTATACAGTTTCTATAAACAAGCCACTGAAGGAGATGTATCCGGCAAAAGACCCGGTTTCACAGATTTCAAAGGCCGGGCAAAATACGATGCCTGGTCGAAGTTGAAAGGAACTGATAAAGAAAGTGCCATGCAATCCTATGTTGACCTTGTGAATAAACTCTCTGATTCAGATGGATCGGCGGGTTTTGGCGATTAAATAAACATTTTTAGATTAAAGGAATAAAATATGAGTAAGCAATGGGATAATCCTCCCGACATGATCATTGATCCCGAAAAACAATACAGTGCAACAATCATGACCACCAAAGGAAAAATAAATCTAGACTTATTTGCCAATGATGCTCCAAAAACGGTAAATAACTTCGTCTTTTTGGCGCGAGATGGATTTTATGATGATGTGACATTTCATCGCGTGATTAGCAACTTTATGATTCAAGGCGGCGATCCAACAGGTACGGGTCGTGGTGGTCCGGGTTATAAATTTGAGGATGAGGTTAGGAATAATCCAAATATGCATGAGACGGGTACCCTGTCCATGGCCAATGCCGGCCCCAATACCAATGGCAGCCAGTTTTTCATAACCCATGCACCCCAACCTCATTTAAATGGGAAACACACCGTATTTGGACAGGTGAAAGACAAGAAAAGCATGAACGTGGTCAATGCTATTCAGCAGGGAGATGTCATTCAAGAGGTTGAGATCCTCGAAGAATAATTGATCCCACACGCTCAAATTTCAAGCCACCTACCGGGTGGCTTTTATTTTGCTTAAAAATGTAATACGTTTGGTAAAATCATCTTATTTTGTGGTAAAATGGGAAGTTCGGCTGTTAGATTAGCTCCTAACACCCCTCTTGTCTAGAAGGTCAAATTAGGGCATGTTTCCTCGTTAGAGGGAACTGCTAAAGTGAGGTGTAAGTGACCGAAATTGAGACACAAACCCGAACTGATGTCAATGTTTACAAGCGGCTTCTTGCTTACCTGCGACCTTATCCCTTTCAAGTTTTCATCGCCTATACAACAATGATTATCACAACAGGATTAAACCTGTTAGTGCCCATCATTATTCGAGATGCCATTGATGATGGCCTCGCCGCCGGTAATATGCAAGCGTTATTGATTTCTGCGGTAACCATTTTGGGCATCGCCTTGGGTCGAGGTATTGCAGGATTTGGCCAAAGATATTATGGGGACTGGCTGTCTCATCGAGCTGGCTACGATTTGCGAAATCATTTTTTTGATAGTGTGCAGAACCAGCCTTTTTCTTTTCATGATCGCACGCACACGGGCGATATGATGAGCCGGGCAACAAGTGATATTTCTGAAACCGAACGATTTGTGGGCATTGGCTTGGCGGACCTTGGGGCAACAATCATACTCATGGTAGGGGTCGTAATAGCCATGTTAATAGCTTCTCCCCAATTAGCATTGATTGCAATTGTGCCGATCCCGGTGCTTACTTTTGCCACCATACGGTTTGGAGGAATCATTCGCCCTATGTTTAAGAGTATTCAAGAGCAGATGGGTGTTTTATCGACGACTATGCAGGAAAGCATGACCGGTATCAGAGTGGTCAAAGCATTCGCACGGGAACCTTATGAATTAGAAAAATTTGATAAGGAGAATGATGATTGGTTCGATCGCCGGTTTCTGGTCATAAAAACCTGGGCAAACAACTGGCCATTATTCTCATTCCTCGTTTCTTTGAGCATTTTTCTACTTTTGTGGTTTGGTGGTCCGATGGCCATCGCCGGAACGATTACGGTGGGAACATTATTCGCGCTCATATCTTATGTTTTGATGTTGAATGGACCGGTGCAGCGCCTGGGATTTTTGGTAAATTTGGCGGCAACAGCCGGAGCCAGCGCCTCCCGCGTTTTCGATATTATGGACACGCCAAGTGAAATTCAGGAGAAAGAAAATGCTCTTGAATTACCTCATATTGATGGGGATGTACGTTTTGAAAATGTCGATTTTTCGTACCAATCGGGAATTAAAGTGTTAGAAAATATCACTTTTCATGCCAAACCCGGTGAAAAGATTGCCCTTATTGGTCCCACGGGATCGGGTAAATCCACAGTTACATCTCTCATTATGCGTTTTTATGATGTGCAAAAAGGGCGAATATTAATAGACAATTTCGATGTGCGCGATTGGAAAGTAAAATCTCTTCGCTCACACATCGGAATCGTCTTGCAGGACCCGTTCCTTTTTAGCCAGACGGTTGGTGAAAATATCGCCTATGGTTCGCCAGATGCCACGTATGAAGATATTGTTGCTGCTGCAAAGTCGGCACATGCTGATAATTTCATCCGGACGCTTGCTGATGGTTATGATACACGCGTTGGAGAAAGAGGCGTTACCTTAAGCGGCGGCCAGAAGCAGCGGGTAGCCATCGCGCGAGCCTTACTCACTGATCCCCGAATTTTAATCCTGGATGATTCGACCAGCAGTGTAGATACGGAGACGGAGTATATTATTCAGGAGGCGTTGGAGGTGTTAATGCAAGGACGAACAACCTTTATCATCGCCCAACGGCTTCTGACGTTGAAGAAAGCGGATTGTATTCTGGTTCTGGATGACGGCCGAATTGTGGAACGCGGAAACCATGAGAATTTACTGAAACAGGGCGGTTTATACAAAGAGATTTACGATATGCAGTTGAAAGACCAGGAAGAGTTTGTCGCTCACCAAAATCGTATGCATTTAACCTAGGGAGAACCAATCTATGTCGAACGACAATGGGTCTAGTGTAAGGTTTTCGCGTAAACGACAGTACCCCCGTATGGAAAAGGATGAGGGAGGTATTGAGGCTCAAATCGAAGACCTTTTACCTGATGAGGATGATCAAATTGGGAAGGCTTATGACAGTCGTCTCGTTCGTCGCCTATCTGTTTACCTCAAACCTTATTCCAGGCGATTAGTCATAGCCATTATTCTGATGATTGCCAGCTCGCTTTTGGCTGTCTCCCAACCACTAATTATTGGCCGGGCGATTGACGATGGTATCCGTACCGGTTCATTGAATACCATGCGTACATGGGCTGTATTATTTCTCCTGGCAGCCATAGGTGCATGGATCACTAACCGCTGGCGAATTGCCATTATGGCTTATGTCGGGACCAGTGTGGTCGCTGATTTTCGCAGCAATTTGTTCCGCCACCTGCATACGTTAACGCTCAGTTTTTTCAATGATTACAGCGTCGGCAGGTTAATGAGCCGCTTGATTAGCGACGTCGGTGTCGTTCAAGATTTTATAACCTGGTCTATTACTGGACTGTTTCGTTCCCTTTTTACGCTCACCGGAATTGTCGCCGCCATGTTTTTGCTCAATTGGAAGTTGGCCCTGGTGACGTTCTCAGTGTTGCCTTTAATGATCATATTGACCAATTATTGGCGTAAGCATGTGCGTGTTGCCTATCGAGCGACCCGGCAGCGCCTATCGTTGATCAATGGCTATTTAAATGAATCTATTTCGGGAATACGCGTGACAAAAAGTTATACACGCGAAGAAGAAAACTATTTTTTCTTTAATAATTTGAACCGTTCATATTTTAATGCAAATGTTGAAGCTACCCGCCTCGCCGCAATATTCTTTCCAGGAGTCGATTTTATGGGTGCTCTGGCTACTGCCCTGGTGGTTGGTGTTGGCGGGTGGTTGGTGCTTGGGGATGAATTGACCGCGGGGGTTTTGGTCGCTTTTGTGCTTTACGTGGATCGCTTTTTTGAACCCATTCGTGAGTTAGCCCAACGCTATAATGTATTCCAGGCAACGATGGCAGCCAGCGAACGCGTATTCAATTTAATGGATGTCACACCCACTATTGTTGACCATCCGCAGGCGCGTCAATTACCTCCGATCAAAGGTCATGTGTGGTTCCAGGATGTCAGTTTTGGCTATGATGAAAATGTGTTGGTGCTGCGTAATATTAACCTGGAAGCCAAACCTGGCCAGAGGATCGCCCTGGTTGGCGAAACCGGCGCCGGCAAGAGCACGATCATTCGTTTATTGGCGCGATTTTTTGAGGTGTCCAGCGGCAGCTTGATAATTGATGGTCATGATATTCGTGAGGTTTCCAAATCAAGTCTACGCCGGCAACTGGGAATCGTTTTGCAAGATACATTTTTGTTCAAGGGTAGTATTAAGGAAAATATTCGTTACGGTAAACTTGACGCCTCTGACGAAGAGGTATTTGAAGCAGCCAGGAATGTCGGCGCTTATGATTTTATCGATAATATGCAGGATGGGTTTGACACGGATGTCGGCGAAAATGGGGTCAACTTAAGCGTTGGGCAACGCCAGATCATTTCTTTTGCCCGTGCTTTATTGGCCGATCCGCGGATTCTCATTTTGGACGAGGCAACCAGTAGCGTGGATACGACGAGCGAAAAAATTATTCAAAAGGCGATGGATACGCTAATGGCCGGTAGAACGAGTTTTGTTATTGCCCATCGCTTAAGCACGATTGTCAACGCCGATCAGATCGTGGTCTTGGATAACGGCCAAATCACGGAACGCGGCACGCATGAAGAACTCCTCGCGCATGAAGGACAATATTACAATCTTTACACCATGCAGTGGGCACAAGCAGAATCCTAAGGTTTCGCGGTAGAATTGGAGCGTAATCTGAGCGATAAGTCAAAGTTGTTCCAATGGCTGTTCTTATGTATTGGAACATTAATACCGCTGGTTTCCTGTCAAGCGGGAGAGCAAGCCCAAACGCCTGCGCCAACAAGCGGACCTGGCACTTCCCCCACCGCTACCCTGCAGGCATTAATAACCCTATCACCTACAGCGGTACCCACTGAAACTGCTCTATCTGTTACCCAACCGGTTTCAACGGCAACATCGTTGCCACCGCTAGAACCAACCCACACGCCAACACCCCTTTTTCCGATGTATCAAGGACCGCCATTAGAAATGGGGAAAATGGGGGTACAGGTTCATATTCACGGTGAAGATATATCACGGATTGTTGAACATCTCAAGCGGTTGGGGGTAGGCTGGGTTAAGGTTCAGGTCTCCTGGAAGTTGTACCAGCCGCAACCTGACCGTTTTGATGACATTCGTTTTTCTGAATTAGACAGCATCATTAATGCAGCAAATGCAAATGATATCCGGGTTTTATTAAGTGTGTCCAAGGCCCCGGAATGGAGCCGCCCCACAACTGAAATGGATGGCCCTCCGGGTGAGTATCAATTGTATTCCGACTTCATGCGTTTCCTGGGGTCACGCTACCTGGGTCGGGTCGCAGCCTATGAATTGTGGAATGAACCAAATTTACAACGGGAATGGAATGGTGTTTCGCTCAACCCGGCCGATTTTGCGCGTCTTGTGGCTGCCGGAGCGGCCGGCCTTCGTGAGAGTGATAGTCTAAGCGTGCTCGTCAGCGGCGCGCCGGCAGTAACCGGTATTAATGATGGTATTTTAGCGATTGATGATCGGGTCTTCTTGCGTGGGATGTTTGAGGCAGGAATTGCTGATCATGTTGACGCTATCGGTGTACATCCTTATGGTTGGGCCAATCCTCCGGACAGTTCCTACGCCAGTCCCGATCCCTCCGTTCCCAGCCACAATGACCATCCCAGTTTTTTCTTCCAGGATACACTTCTGGACTACACTGGCCTTCTTGAAGATTTTGTCGTGGATAAGCAACTGTGGTCTACAGAATTTGGCTGGGGTAGCTTCGAGGGGGTGAATAATAAACTGGGAACGCCGGAGCCACCACCAGAGCATGCTCTTTTCATGAATGATGTGAGTGAAGAAGAACAGGCCATCTATATTTTACAGGCATTTTCTATGGCTCAAGAATCGGACATGATGGGTCCAATGTTCTTATGGAACTTGAATTTTGGCCCTTTATTGGGAACGCAATTTAGCGAATCCGGGTATAGTCTTTTGCGCCCTGACGGATCGGAGCGGCCGTCGTATTTATCTCTACAGCACGCAGAAAAAACCTAATAGATTTGCTCAAGTGGTTTATTTACCATAAAGTGGCAGTCACTTATTATTTCGGTTCAGAGAGATTTTGACGATTCAAGTGACTGCCACTTGTTAAAGATTCCAACTTTCTGAAAGTTGGCATGACTCTCTTCTTGTGAAAATTGCGTGATAATCCCCTAAAAATCTCCTTAACGCTGCAAATTCGGCTTTTTTTTAAGGGGCATGTGGTAATATTTCCGTAGTGAACATCCCGAATCACGAATCAGAACTGCTATACAAGAAAACAAATAAGCTGAAATTTGAGTACAAATCCTGGCAATAAGCGTTTTTTCTTCCAGGCATTTAGAAATATGATCCAGCGAATCAAATGAACGTAGAGGCGCATTCATGAAGAGAATTTCGTTTACTTTTCTCAGTATTACCCTGGGATTCATTACCTTTTTTTTATTGACAGCGATGCTTCGACACGGAGCCATCAACAGCCTCCTGGCGGCTGACGATCCAGTGTCCTATGAAATTATGGACTTAGGTACACTCGGTGGGCCGGAGAGCCAGTCCGTGGCTATCAATAATGAAGGTCAAATTATTGGTTCCTCAACGATAAGTGATGGCTCGGAGCCGGTTGCCTTTTTGTGGGAGGATGGAATCATGGTTCCACTTTCTGTTACTGCCGGGCTGACCACTTCGGCCGCCGCAATAAACGACAAGGGTTTAATTGCCGGTGCATTCATGACTACCGTACAAACAGCAACCCTTCAATTCCCTGTCCTTTGGGCAGGAGAAACATACACTCAACTGGAAACGCTCAGCGACACCCAGGGTGTGGCTCAAGCGGTAAACAACCTGGGACTGGTTGCCGGCAGCAGCATCACTGAGAGTAATAACCAATTATTGCTTTGGCAGGACGAAATGCTAAGCAGCACGATTCCCATAAGTGGCGGGGTGGCTTCAGCCAGCGGCCTTAATCTTGGGGGAGAATTGGTGGGAACAATAGAGATTTCGGCAAACAACAGTTTTGGTTACTTATGGGCGTCTGGGGTGTTCACCGGTCTGGGAACGCTCGATGGCTCCAGCAGCCGGGCACTTGATATAAACGATCTCGGCCAAATTGTGGGCAATTCTCATGTTAGTGGTGATATTTCCGCACATGCTTTCCTATGGGAAGATGGAGAGATGCAAGATTTAGGAACTTTGGGTGATGTTATTTCCAGGACCAGCCAGGCGAATGCGATCAATAATGGTGGTGTGATTGCCGGTTGGTCTGAAGCTGAGAACGGAAAACGCGCTGTGCTTTGGCAGGAAGGGCAGATCATGGATTTGAATGACATGCTGCCGGTCGATTCGGAATGGGAGGCGTTACTATCGGCCGAGGATATTAACGATCAAGGCTGGATTGTTGGTACGGGTATCATTTCCGATCAAATGCACGCATTTTTGCTCCGACCACCCATACCGATTCCGCCGGTTTACTTTCCAATTATTGCTGTGCCGGATGCGCCACCAACGCCGACGCCAACCCCAACCCCATCTCCAACCCTGACACCGGTTCCTTCCGGTATCATTGATATGAATGATTTTCTCATTGGTGACAGCCGGCTTTATGAAGTTCAGCACAGCAATGGCTCTCAGGCCCGCCACCAGACCCAAATTGAGGGAGGCAAATTCTTCCATACCAAGGGCAATGAGGTATTAGCTGAATGGGAAGAGTTATGGTCGGCCGGTGGATATATTTACCGGGGTACGGATACAAGTCCTGGTTTCGGCCGTTATTACACGCTCTATGCTGATTCTAAACCAGGCACGCCGCCAGGTTCGCGGTGGAGTCCCCGCTATTGGCGCGTCGGTGACATTTACAAGCGCAATGCTTATGTCATTTTACGCAACAAGAATGATTGTAGCATCGTTCCTAACGGTACCGGATGGGCGCCGACCTGGCTCAAACTTGAAGCATATTATCCTCAATTTACATTTGCCAGCGGCTTGACGCTGCAAAACGTGATTCAATTAGCCTGGTTGCAAAATCTTAACCAACCTCCCCAGGAACGGTATTATTATGCGGCTGATTACGGCCTGGTTGGTTGGAGCAGTGCGGACAGTGGACACAGCCATATCAGTGAAATTCATGGTTCTGGCCAGCGTCCGGATAATAAAAGAGAGTTCATTCACTGCCTGGGCCAATTGAATCAGCCGCTAAGCGATATGTCGGAACTGAATGATGGCCTGCTGCCTGAGAAATATTTAAGGCTCATCAAATAATCAAGATACCGGCCTGATCAGGAATGATTTAATCAGGCCGGGAATTATTCTTGCCAAACACCTAGGCAAATTGAGGTTGAGTTTTGCTTTGTTCACTCTCATTTTGCACAGCGAATTGGGTCAAGTAAAGGTCAAAGTAACGACCTTGCTGGGCTAACAATTCCTCATGCGTTCCTGTTTCGACAATTTGTCCACGATCGATGACCATTATCTTGTCGGCATGGCGGATGGTGCTCAGCCGGTGGGCGATCACAAAAGAGGTTCTTCCCTTTTGTAAAACTGACAAACCATTTTGGATTTTTATTTCCGTTTCCGTATCCACACTGGATGTTGCCTCATCAAGAATTAATATACGTGGATCAGCCAGTAGTGCCCTGGCAAACGCCAATAGTTGTCGTTGGCCGACGCTCAGCCGGTTGCCACGTTCACCCACATCGTAATCATATTTATCGTCCAGACTTTGCACAAAATCGTCAAAATGGACCGCTTGCGCCGCAGCGATAATTTCTTGATCGGTTGCTTCTAATTTTCCAAAGCGGATGTTATCGGCAATCGTGCCGGAGAAGGCGAAGCCATCTTGTAGGACAATGGCCATTTGACTGCGCAATGTGGCTACCTGAACGTCACGTACATCAACCCCATCAATACGCAATGCGCCTTTGATAGGGTCGTAAAAGCGCATGAGCAGGTTGATGATGGAAGTCTTTCCGCTGCCAGTGTGTCCAACAAGGGCAATCGTTTGGCCAGGTTCTACCTGGAAATGAATGTCCCTTAGTATCCAATGCTGCTCAGGATCATATTTGAAGTAAACATGATCGAATGTCACCTGGCCCTTGATATCGGCCATTGGTAGAGCATACCTTTTATTGGTTATCTCTGGCTCCATATCTAGAAAGGCAAAGATTCTTTCTGCTGAGGCCATGGCGCTCAAGGTCATTCCATACAGGCGGCTCATGGCGCTTAATGGTGACCAGAAGCGCCAAACATAATTGATAAAGGCGATGATGAAACCGATGGTCAGGCTTTCATTCAACACCAGGGCACCTCCGGCAACGATCACCAATCCGGTTCCCAGTACACCAACAAATTCTACTGAAGGCCACACCGCTTCATCTGACTTTACGGCACTCATCCAGGCAGTATGGGAATCATTTGTTAAGCCTTGGAAGGTACGGATGTTGGTTTGTTCGCGCACAAAGGATTGGGTCACCTGGATACCATTGACCGACTCGTTTGTGTAGGTATTGATGTTGGAGATGCTTTTACGCACATTTTTCCAACTCGTCTCCAGCGATGTGCGCAGTTTATAAAGGATGATCAGCAGGATTGGCATGGTTATAAAGGCGATCAGGGTTAGAGGAATGCTCATCCACAGCATAACGACGATGATGCCTAGAAGGTTGAATCCTTCACCCACAAATGTAACTAGGCCGGTGTTTAACAAGCGAGCGATTGATTCCACATCACTGGTGATGCGCGACATGATACGGCCGACCGGATACCGGTCGTAAAAGCGCAAACTTAATTTTTGGATGTGCAGATATAATTCTTGGCGCAGATCAAACAGCACATTTTGGCCGATGATTGCGGCCGACCATGTGCGCAGCCGGCTGCCTATCCAGCCAATTAAATGCAAAGCGGCTAAGATGAGTGCCAGGCGCTGTACGGCCGAAATATCCGCCGGAACAATACCCTCGTCCACAATCCGACCCAATAGATAGGGTTCAAACAGGGGCACGCCAGAGGCCAGCAAAATCCCCAGAATCGTTAACAAAACCCGGCGCTTATATGGCAGTAAATAGCGCAGCATGCGCAGAAAAAACTGTTTATTAAAAGGTCTTTGTTCTGCTTCTTCAAATTGTTCGTACGATAAATTTTCTGACATGATTCGTTCCTCATGTGTCAATATCAAACTTCACCTTATCAGGTAGCCAGCGGCATTCCTTTTTTCCCTGTTGAGAGATCATGTTGAGCGATGTATTGTCTGATTTCCGCTGATAATTCATCACGCTCCCGGTATTGCAAGTTATAAATCCGAGCATATTCACCACCTTGTTTAAGAAGCTGATGATGCATTCCTTGTTCAGCAACAATGCCATCCTTTAATACAACGATCCGATCGGCGTTCTTGATAGTCGATAGCCGTTGGGCAATGATGATGCTTGTGCGTCCATTCATTACCTGCTCTAAGGCGTGTTGAATCTCATGTTCGGTTTGTGTGTCAACGGCGCTTGTGGCCTCATCCAGGATAAAAATGGCCGGATCGATCAGGATTGCCCTGGCCAGAGAAAGCCGTTGTTTCTGGCCACCCGATAATCGAACACCACGCTCACCAATTTGGGTGTTGTATCCGTGAGGCATTTCACTGATGAAATCGTGAGCCTGTGCTAATTTGGCCGCGCGAATGATATCAGCCTCTTGCGCTTGCGGATGCCCATAGGCGATGTTTTCGCCTACTGTAGCTGAAAACAAAAATGGTTCCTGGGGCACAATGCCGATATGTTTTCGCAAACTGCTAAGCTTGATGTTGCTTACATCAACTCCATCGATAGTGATTGCACCTTTGGTAGCTTCCTGAAAACGGCCGATCAAATTGATTAAAAGTGATTTTCCGCTGCCGGTTCCACCCAGAATAGCCACCCTTTCGCCAGGTTTAATTTGCAAATTGAAGCCTTTCAACACCCAGCGTTGCGGTTCATCATCAAACGCGAAGTGCACATTCTCAAACCGAATATCACCTTGAACGTGAGTGATAGACGCTGCCTGGGGTCTATCGCTGATTTTTACAGGAGCATCTAGAATTTCAAACAGACGGGGTGCGGCAGCCATAGCCTGTCGCATCAAGCTGATTAACCAGCCCATAAAGCGCAGTGGCCAGATAATACCCCACAAATACCATTGATAAGCGAAAAATAGCCCCAATGTTCCGTCGCCGTTGACCACCCGAATTGCACCAAACCACGCCAGGAGCACAAAGGAAAGCCCAACCATCAAATCCATAGCAGGAAAAGCATTTGCTTCGAGGCGCATTCGATCTAAGTTTCGCCATTTGTTTGTCCTGTTTCGATGGTGAAACCGGCTTGTTACCAGCTTCTCCTTCGCGAAAGCCTTCACCAGGCGCACGCCGCTGATATTTTCTTGTAAGTGAGTGGTCAACTTGCCCATCTCCTCACGAACAATCTCCCAGGCTGGCCCGATCTGCTTGTCAAATGCCGCTACAATGAACAGCAAGATAATCATCGGCAAATAGATTAACAGCGTTAGCTGCCAATCGAGCCAGAGTAGAATTGCACTTGTGCCAACAAAGGACATGACAGCCATGATTTGGATCAGGAAACCCCATCCAAGATATTCCTGAACCGCTTCTACATCGCTTGTCAGGCGGGTCATAATTTGTCCAGTTGGCATGTCCCGGTAAAAACTAATCGGCAGCACCTGTAAGCGCACATATAGTTCGTCGCGAAAATCTCGCACGACATTTTGGCCCACGCGTTGCTGAACCAACCATTGCAGATAATTAGCCCCTGATTTGATACCCCCGGCAATGACCAGCATCGCCGAGAAAAAGATAATGCGTTCCATCATTCCTGATTCCAGGCCGCGGCTAATGGTCCACCCAAACAGCATTGGCAGAAGAAGATCAAGGCCAATGGTGATTGTTGCCAGAAAGAAGGAGAGGGCGAAGCGATATTTATATGGTTTTAGATAACTTAGCAATCGTCGAAAATCGTTCATTTCAATCCATCCGTTGTTCAGAAAATTTACCAGGCGGAAATTTTGGAAATAAAAAAAGCCCCGCATGTCATCGACATGCGGGGCTTGAATCCACGAAGGTAAAGGTAATTTAGTGTGCCCTTTCTCCAGTACAAACACAGATCCTACCTAGCGGTAGACGCCAACGCATGCCGCGCTTCAACCCCACAGGGGATGTATCGCCCTGCGGAACAAAATCACGGATTCTATTGATAGATAGAATAAACATTGGCTTTCCTAAAATAACTAAAAAAAACTTGTTAGCTGCGGACCATTGTACTCATATAGGATAGCGACGTCAAATCCGATTTGCTAGGAAATAATCGAACTACCCCGCCTGTCTCGCCCGGCAAGACGCCGATAGGCCGTGGAGGATGGGCCGGCGCGGTGGGTAGGTCATGGTTACCGTCAACATCATGCCGCGCCAGCCCACCCCTAGTATCATAAAAATGCAGGGGAAACACCGTGCCCGCCCCTGGGACACCAAGCCCGTTTCGTAGAT
>JANQGC010000309.1 GCA_028277515.1 Anaerolineae bacterium | reverse complement strand
GCATGAAGCCGGAATATCGGTCGGCCATTCTGGCCGCATTAAAAGATGGGGTTGAAGACGACGACCTGGTGCACACAACCATCTTTTCGCCAACCGGGTTTTCGTTCAAGGTCGTACAACTGCCCGATACCCTGGCCGACGACCAGGTTTATGCCCAACGGCGGCGCATCTGTGACATCGGCATGCTGCAGCAGCGCGGTTTTGAAAAACCTGATGCCCAGGGTCAGCGGAATCTCTTCCAACGCTGTCCGGCCGCACCGATCGAGGCGTTCGTGGATAAGCGTGGTTTGCAGCGCAACACGGCCGAACGGCGCTGTCTATGCAATGGCCTGCTCTCTTGCGTCGGCCTGGGTCAGGTGAAAAAGATCCAGGGATCATTTGTGGAAGAACCGGCCATCGTCACCCTGGGCAATCATCTGCAAGGGGTGCGCCGCCTTTCTCGCGAGGGTCAATTTCCCTATCATGTGGAAGATGTGATCACCGATATACTGGGTGCACCGTAATTAGCAATATTGCTAATAAATGTGTGATTTTTAGTTCCTTAACCAGTGACAGTCACTTGAAATAAATCGATGTTTCTAAACATGAATTATAAGTGACTGTCACATTGATCTCGCTCGCCACCCGCACACCCGCCACTCGCAAACTCACATACTCGCTGTAGAACAATAGGAATTCTTATCGAGTAATGGTAACCTTATACCTTTGGAATAAAAATAAACAAACAAGAATGTTTGTTTTACAGGAGTCATCTATGAAAACCCCACCCGAACTAATCGCCACTATGGGCCGGCTTATGTTTGAACGTAAATTGACCGACACTGCCGGAGGCAATATCTCCATCCGCGATGGAGACACCATCTTCCTGTCACCCACAAAAGCCGCCCACAAATACCATTGGCAGTTAGACCCGGAGCAAATCATCTCCGGCCCGGTAGACACGGATGATCTGCTGCGCCATCCTCTCTTTTCCCGCGAAGGGTTGTCCCATATGGCCGTTTACCGCGCCTATCCCCAGGTCAAAGGCATCGTCCATGCCCACCCGCTTTATGTCCAACCTTTCGCTGTTATGGGCAAACCCATCGAACCGCAAGTCTATTACAGCGACAAATATGGCACGATTGATTTCATTGATCCCATGCCCAACTATTCCCAGGAACAGGCAGATAATATCGTCTATCACCTGCGCGATAAAGTGGAACAGATCGCAGAGCACGCAGCCCTCCTGCTCATGCCCCGTCACGGTATCTTCTCCGTCGGCCGTGACATCCACAATGCTATGGATGCCGTAGAGCGGGCCAACCTCAGCGCTTATATCATGACCGTCCGTCAGATGTTCGAGTCAAAAAATTTAATAGAAAATAATGAAGAATAGACGTTGATTGCGCAGCACCCTCACTCACCACTCGCCAACCCGCCACTCGCCACTCGCCACTCATTACAATTTAGGCAATACCCAAAGGCACGCTGATCGCTCACCTATTCAAACAAGTCCCCACGCAAAATAACTGCCGATGTGGGTGCATCACTACCTTCCGCCGGTTCAACCGTCACTTCGGCCGAAGAAAAATCATATAACGGCTGCGGGGGATTCACCCGTGCGCCCCCATAGCCTAATTCATCCGCAACCAGTTGCGCCGCGGCGAAGCGTTGGCCATCGCGCACCAGCCATAACTGGTAGACCTGGTCTTCTGCCAACTGCGGCACCCGGTCCAACACAATAGCTCCGCTCAGGCCATCCCAACTCACCGTTAGATAACCTTGCGCATCGGGGATGATTCCGGTGCTTTGCAGCGGTATGGCCTGCAAGGTTCCTGGCTGCGGACCTGATTGCAAATCATTGACCTGCTGCCAGAGCAGCAACGTCCCGGCCAACAAAACCAGCACCAGGACAATTAAGGCAGCCTGGGTAAAAGCCAAAGCTCTATGCTGCCGGAAAACGGCCGTGATCTGTCCCCACAATGAAGGATCGGCCGTGGTTTCATCCGGATGAACGGCCGTTGGGGCGATTCGTTCCTGTAGCCGGCGGCGCAGTTCCGGTGGGGGCTGCTCATCGGCCACTCCTAAAGACAGATCATGGACAATCGTCTCCAGGCGGCGCAGTTCAGCCTGGCACTCCGGGCAGTGCGGCAGGTGCGCTTCCACCTCCCTGGCCTCATTGCGATCTAATGCGCCCAGGGCATAAGCCGGAATTAACTCGCTGATATGCTCTTCGTTCGACATTCAATATTCCCTACAATTAATACGCGAATCGAGCCGCCATGGATTTCAACATTAAACAATCTCTTCTTCCAACATCTGGCGCAATTTTATCATCGCCGAGCGGATACGCGTCTTCACCGTGCCCAGCGGCATATCCCGGATGTGCGCAATTTGACTTTGAGTGTAGCCCTGAAAGTAGGCCAATGAAAGCACATCCCGCTGTTCTTCTGATAATTTGTGAATCGCCTGGCGAATCTTTTCCTGGCGAAGCTGTAAATCAACCATCTTCTCCGGGATTCGCTCAACCTGGTTAGTTTCATGGTTGCGCTGTGCCCAAATCTTGCGCTGGTAATTCAACAGCGTATCCTGGCGGCGCAGCACATCAATCGCCCGGTTGCGGGTCATGCTGGTCAACCAAACGCGCACACTGCCGCGATTGGATTGGTACATACCCGCCTTCTGCCATACTTTGGTGAACGTGTCCAGGGTGATTTCTTCGGCCGCGCCTTGCTCTTGAATGATACTAATGGCTACACTGTAAACGAGACGGCCGTAACGGCCGTACAGCTCATCCAGGGCTTCATTGTTTGCCGCTTTGATCTGCTCCAGGAGTTCCCCGTCATCGAGCTGAGAATAATCCAATTCCGCTTCCTCTGCTGAAAGATTTATCAATTTTATTTTCTTTTGCCTCTGGAAAATCCCACAGAAAAAATTGACAAATCTAATGCAAAACTACTTGGCGATAAATCCAATTATATTTGGCAATCGTAATACTGAGTAATGATACCCACAAATAGCTTAACAAGGAGAATGTTATGTTAACAACGACGCGCAGTAGAAAATCTTTAATCTTGATTATAGGACTCTTATCGGCCGTTCTTATCCTCGCCGCCTGTTCACCACAGGAGGTTGAAGTCACCCGAATCGTCGAGCAGGAGGTAGAAGTCACCCGCATTGTCGAACAGGAAGTGTCGGTCGAAGTTCCAGTCGAAGTCGAGGTCACGCGCCTCGTTGAGAGCATGGCCGAAGAAGTTACTGCGGAACCGGCGGAGGAAGGGGCAACTCCGAAACCGGAGGAAGAAGCGGCCACTCCCGAACCGGAAGAGGAAGCCGCTGAAGAAGAGGCAGCCTCGGAAGGTCCTGCTCCTTTCGAGCCGCCGACGGCGGTTATCGCTGAAGGACTGCGCAGCCCGCGCCAGATGTTTTTTGACGCGGACGGTACGCTTTATATCGCCGAAGCGGGTACCGGTGGGGACAGCCTGATCCAAATTGACGAGGAAAATTCGTTTATGAGTGGCTTGACCGGCCAGATTTCGGCCGTTTCCCCGGACGGTGAGAAAACCGTCGTTCTGCCGGCCTTGCCCAGCACCACTCGCGGGCCGAATGACACCGGTTATCGTGGTGTTCATGCCATCATCGTCACCGATGAATCCTACTGGGTCGCCGCCGGCCAGGGACCGGATAATATGTTTGGTTTGAGTCTCTTCTACAACATCTACGAAATCGACCGCGAAACCTGGCGGGTCAAGAACTTCATCGATCTGGCCCAGGCGGCAATCGATCAGGAACAACCTGATCCGGCAGCGATCAACTCCGATGTGACCGATATGGTCCTGGCTGATGATGGTACATTGTATATTGCCGATGCCGGCTGCAACTGCCTTTGGTCCTGGACCGAAGAAGCTGGCTTGTCCGCTTTCCAACTCTGGGATATTGAGGACAATCCTGTGCCCACCGGCGTCGACATTGGGCCGGATGGCTCGATCTATGTCAGTTTCCTATCCGGTTTCCCCTTCGAGCCGGGCAGCACGCGCATCGAGCAATATTCGGCCGCCGGCGAACTGCAACAAACCTATGAGGGGCTGACCCTGGGAACCGATGTGCTGGTCACGGATGACGGCA
>JANQGC010000227.1 GCA_028277515.1 Anaerolineae bacterium | reverse complement strand
AGATTGGCCACGTGACGGTGGTTGATGGCGGGCATGATCGCCGGCAAAAACACGGCCGTCGAGCACAATCCCCGCGCTGTTCCCGATGCCAGCCTTGATCACCACCAGGTTGGAGATTTTATCTCCCCGGCCAAAAGACAATTCACCCAGCGCCGCCGCCTGGCTGTCATTCGCGATATGCACCGCAACCTGGTACCGTTCGGCCAATAAGTCTCGCAGCGGCAAATCAGACCAACCCAAATTAACCGCCTCATAAATGATCCCCTGGTTGGTGTCGGTAATACCGGGTGTGCCCACTCCGATGCCCATGACGGGCCGGTCTCCTTGAGAGACAAGGTCGTCGATCAACTGGTAAACCAATGTCAATGCATCCGCACCAACCGCCCCATTCGTCGGCAGCTTGACTTCCAGTTTTTTCCGGCCGCGTAGATCAAAAACGGCGCCACGAAACTCGCTATTGCCCAGATCGACGCCAATGATATTGAATGAATCTCGCACCAGGTCCAACAGAATGGGTGGCTTACCTCCTTGCGATTCTCCCTGCCCAATCTCTTGCACCAACCCATTGTCCATCAACTCGGCGACGATACTGGACACCGTCGGCCGCGTCAGCCGGGTGGCCCGCGCGATATCCGCCCGGCTGAGCGCCCGCTGTTGGTAAATCGTTTTCAATACAAGCTGCGCGTTATGGGTTTTGGTCTGTTTCCTGGTCGCTTTTTTCACAATTTTACCCACTTTGTAAACTTAATTCACAAAGCAAGTATCACTCAAGTAGAGGTCGTTGTCAAAACACTTTATTTCTGTTTTGCTGATTCATTAATAATCTCCTTAGTTAAAAATCAACAATTCATAACCGCTTGATGCTATACTAACCAGCGGGTGCGAATTAATCGCGAAAAGTGACATGGGCAAACAAACTGTTTTACAAATCAAGCTGCTGGGAAAGCCCGAAATATGGCTGGACGGCCGTCGCCTGACCCGGTTCAAGACAGCAAAAACCGAAGCTCTTATCTACTACCTGGCGGCCACCGGACAACTGCACAGCCGCGAGAGCCTTGCCGGTCTACTTTGGGCCGAGATGCCTGATGCCGCCGCCCGGCGTAACCTGACTAAGTCTTTGACCGTGCTGCGTCGCACATGTGGCCCCTACATGATCATCGAATCGGGACAAGTAGGTTTTGATCCGGCGGCAAACCTGGATTTGGACCTGGCCCAATTTAATGAGGCCATCTCTAATTTCGACCTGGCCGAACCGGGCATTAATCTTTATCGCGGTGATTTTTTAGATGGTTTCTATGTGAAAGATGCAATCGAATTTGAAAACTGGCAGCTCGCCCAACGCCAATCATTGAGAGAAGCCGCTACTGCCCTGTTGGAACATTTAATTGAAAAAAGCGAAGCTGAGCGAGACTACACCGCTGGCATCACCTATCTGCACCGCCTTATCAAATTGGATCCCTGGCGTGAGGAAGCCCAGCGCCGGTTGATGGCTTTTCTGGCGCGAACCGGCCAATTAAATGCCGCCCTGGCCCAATACAAACAATTTTCCACAGAATTAGGCCAGGAGTTGGGAGTGGAACCTGCTGCCGAAACGGTCGCATTCGCTCGCCGTCTGCGCGCTGCCCGCCAGAAACCCGCCTTCCCCCTGCCTCATGAAGCCAGCCCATTGGTCGGAAGAGAGCGAGAATTAAGCCGCATTCAAGAACTTTTGGCCGGCCCCGAATGTCGCCTGCTGACCATCACCGGACTGGGCGGCAGCGGTAAAACCCGGCTGGCCATTGCCGCCGCTCACCAGGCCTATCGTGAAGCAGAAACTCTTTTTATCAATGGCGTGGCCTTCTTCAGCCTGGCCGACCTCACATCCGGATCGGCCGTGCCCCTGACCCTGGCCAACACCTTAGATGCGCCCTTGAGCGGATCCGATTCCCCGCGCACCGCCCTGCTTCATTTTCTGGCCAATAAAGAGATGTTGTTGGTGCTGGATAACTTCGAGCATCTGATCGACCAGGCGGATCTTATCACCGAATTATTGGCCGCTTGCCCGGACATCAAATTTTTAGTCACCAGCCGCGAACCATTTAACACCAGCGCTGAATGGCGCATCATCCTTAGGGGGCTGACCCTGCCACCGCCGGAAGAAGAGGATCCACGACGCCTGGGGGATTATGCTTCGGTCTCCTTATTCTTACGCTCCGCGGCTCAAGTCCGTGCATCGTTTGCATTAACGGCCGAAAATGCCCGTTCCATTAACCAGCTCTGTCACCTGATCGATGGCCTGCCCCTGGCCTTGCAGCTATCCGCTACCTGGCTGCGCGCCATGCCCCTGTCTGATATTCTGGCCGCTCTCGAACAGGGCCTCGATCTCCTGGCAACCGACATGCGCGATATTCCCCAACGCCAGCGCAGCATGCGTGCCATTTTTGAGAGCACCTGGAACCTTCTTTCTGGTGAAGAAAAAACCGTCATGGAGACCCTCTCCATTTGCCGCGATGGATTTAACCAGGAAGCGGCAAAAGCCATCGCCGGGGCCGATCCACTTTTACTAAGCCAGATTATTGACCACGCACTGCTTTCGCACCAGGGGCAGTCCCGTTATTTAATGCACCCCCTGACCCGGCAATATGCCGGTGAGATGCTCTCCGCGAAGGGAGACGCCGCCGCTGCCGCCGAGAAACACGGCCGTTTTTATCTCTCCTGGCTGGCCGGTATGGAAGATAAACTATTTGGTCCAACGCCTCACCTGGTATCCAATACATTAAAAGAAGAGCTGGGCAACCTGAACCAGGCCTGGGACTGGGCGCTTGAAAACAAACAAACCGCGCTGGTAAGTGACACGCTTACCGCCCTTGTCACCTTTTATGATCTGATGGGTATGCTTCCGGAGGGTGAACATCTGCTGGATCAAGCGCTGCAAGCGTTCAATCAGGCGGGTGATCCGGATCAGCAGCGGCTGCTCGGCCGCTTATTAATCGCCAAGGCGCAAGTCGGCAGCGCGCGAGGAAATTACGACCGGGCACAGAAAAATATACGCAAAGCCCAGGAACTAGTCGCACGCTTGAATGATGATCTACTAATAGGCGACATTCATGACACACGCGGCCGTATCTTTACCGACACAGGTCACTACGTCCCCGCGAAAGAGCATTATTGGCGGGCAATCGCCATCTACCGCCACCTGGGTAATGATCGTAAATTGGCCAATGCCCTTTCTTCCATAGGCTGGACGGCGATCATTGATGATTCCCTGGCAGAAGCGGTGCCTGTGCTTCAGGAAGCCTTGACTATCGAACGCAAAATTGGCCATAAACGAGGCGAAGCCCTGGCCCAGGGTAATTTAGCCGTAGCGCTCAGCATCCAGGGCGAACATGAGATTGCCCTACTGCAAAACCTGGAAACATTGGCTCTATACGAAGAAATGGGTGATATGCTCAATATTGAGCGGCGCAAAAACAACCTGGCCATGAATCTGCAAAATCTCGGCCGTCTGTGCGAAGCGCAACAATTCGCCACCCAAGCCTTCGATTTGGCCCAGGAGTTAGGTGCTCTGCCTGAAAAAACCAATGCCATGGATACCTTAGGCATGATTTACATCGCCACCGGGCAGTACGCTCAAGCCCAATCGCGGCTGGAAGAAGCACACCAACTGGCGAAAGAGATGGGTTACACTTATTTAGATCTCTCATTGCAGGCGCTGTTAGTGAATTTGTACAACCGCACCGGTCAATTTGACCGCCTAGAAAACGCGCTGCCCGCCTTCCAAACCCTGGCCGAGCGTATGGAAAATGGCTTTTATATCGCCCGTGCTCTGGCCGAAACAGCCTATCTGGCCCAGGCCAACGGCGATCTCCAAAAAGCCAATCAACACCTGGATCAGGCCATAAACATCATACACGGGCATCTCGCGCAGGGCGATCTACCTTTCTTACTGCTACGGCAGGCCGATCTCCTGCATGAATTGGGTCGCAATAGCGAGGGACTACCATTGGTTGAGGAAGCATCTGCCATCGCGGATCGCTCCGGACACCAACCGCTGCTGTTCTGTGCCCGATCCATGTCCGGCAATCTATTGCAAGCCCTTGACCGATCGGCCGCTGCCGCCGTTCAAGCTGAGTCTGCATGTTCCCTCTTGCCCAATTTGGAGCCATTTCCGGATGTTCTATCGGGCTTACTGCACCTCGCTCATTATCACTTTGCAATGTCCGACCCGGAACTCGCCCGGAATATTGCCGACTTTGTCGCCAATCATCCCGCCAGTTCCCATTTATCATGCCAAAAAGCCCTCCGCTTACTGGAAGAAATGGCCGCCACATCTCCATCACAATTAGAGACGGCCAACCCTCTTCAGTGGCCTGATCTCGTCTCGCTCATCTGTGAATAAAACCTGGCAAATGGAAACGATTTTCCCATTCTCGCAACCAGCAGAACTCACGACAATCCAACCTAATCATGTTAAACTTATGCTGCCATGACCCAAAGAACATAACACAGCATTCCATTGGAAAAAAACCATGAAATCGAAAAAGTCATTAAAAGTACCCCAAAAGATGCAGGCCAAATACGAGGCCATTGTTACTATCACGGATGCGGTTTGCGCCGAACATTTGAATGAGGAATATGCCGAGTATGCACGCTACTTGACGGCTGCTTTGGCTCGCAAACGGCCGTCGCCCATTGCCCGTGGCCAGGCCAAAACCTGGGCGGCGGGGGTTGTTCATGCGCTTGGCCTGGTCAACTTCCTCTCCGATATGAGCTTTGAACCAACCATGCGCGTCTCCGACCTGTGGCAGGCATTCGGCGTCAGCAAAGGGCCGGCGCCGCAAAATCCCGCCAAATTCGAGAGACGTTTGATATGTACCACTTCGATCCTGACTGGACATTGCCCAGCCTGATGGATAACAACATGCTTGCCTGGATGGTGCAAACGCCGCAAGGTATGGTCATTGATGCCCGGTCGCTGCCAATCGAGTTCCAGCAAATGCTGGCCCAAGAAGGGGTCATCCCTTATGCCCCGCAGATGCCCCAGGTCGCAAGCGGCAAAACGATTAAACCTATCGACGCCACTTTTGAAAAACAGTGCAAGCTGTGTGGCAACATCGAAAACCTCACCCGTACCCCCTGCTGCAACGAGTGGGTTTGCGACGATGTGAACAGCTATCAACTTTTTTCTTATGATACCAACAGTTGTTACCGCAACCATGACCGCTACATGAAGAGCATGACGGAAACTGGCAAGATTGCCCCAAATGCCTGGCCGAATTAGAAACTGAGATGTACGTCTACTACGGCACCAACGAATACAACTTTGAGGTGTTAAACAACCCGCCCACCTACGAGCCGACCCGCTGCCATAAATGTAATCGCATCATCGTCTTGAGTGAAGGCGGTTACACCTTATCAGCAGAGGGTTACACTTGCATGTCATGCAGCCCCTATTAAAAAGAACCGGCGCTTAAAGGCATCCTTATAGGTCGCATACTATCAAGCACATCTTTTCTAAACCACCAATATGCCATGAAACCACAGGAAAATTTATTGGACATCGTTTCAGCAGATTTTGCCCAAAACAATTACTTGCAATGGTCCATCCTGGTTTCGTCCTTGAGCAATGTATAATAGTCCATGCATATCAAGGATAAACAGATAACCTTTAAAGATGTCACTATAGAGCGATGGCCGGATCTGGATCATTTATTTGAAAGCAGAGGTGGTCCAAAGTACTGCTGGTGCATGCTTTGGCGGCGCCAGGGTGAGGAAAGAAAGATAAAAGACAATCCGGGTCGTAAAGCCGCTCTTAAAAAACGGGTGGAAGGAGGCGTGCCTATTGGCATACTTGCTTATTTGGATGACCATCCAATTGCCTGGTGCTCCATCGCTCCGCGGCCGACCTATCGCCCCCTAGGGGGAAAGGATTATCAAACAGACAACCCAAATGATGTATGGTCAATCGTCTGTTTTTTCGTGCAGAGACCCTATCGCGGTCAAGGTCTAATGCGGCAGATGATCGATGCCGCCGTTGATCACGCATACAAAAATGGCGCTAAAATAGTTGAAGCCTATCCAGTCCAACTTGATTCACCCAGCTACCGCTTCATGGGACTAATACCCGCATTTGAGGCCGCAGGATTCCAAGAAGTCGGCATGGCCGGAAGCCGCCGCCATGTCATGCGTCTGATAATAAATTAAGAATCGTTTTCCAGCTTACAGAAAAATAAACCACCCCGCTTATTCTATAACTGATGCGTGTTATTTTATTTTTATCCTTCTCCCTCCTACTGGGTGCCTGTTCATTCGATGGCCAGGCAAATTCATCAGGTCAACAGGCCATCTTACCCACACCCGATCCCAACCGGCCGTCCGCACCCCAGGCAGCCATTCCCAAGGCCGGAACCAACCCCCGCGTCGCGGTAGAAGAAAATCCACGCTACGGCTTAACCCTCGGCTTTGACGCCATCTTGCCCGTCTACGAACCAACCTTCATCTCCGCCGATCAGGCCGACCTGCCTGGCGAGGCGCTCATCATCGGTGCGGCCTGGGGCGGCGAAGCCAAAGCATATCCCATTTCCGTGCTGCACTTTCGAGAAATGGTCAACGACGAATTGGCCGGGGTGCCCACCCTGGTCACCTGGTGACCGCTCTGCTACACCGGCATGGTTCATGACCGGCGCATCGACGGCGAGACCCAAATATTTGGCAATGCCGGCGCATTATACAAAAACGCCATGACATGGTGGGACCGCGAGACGCAATCTATCTGGTCACAACCGACAGGCCGAGCCATAGAGGGCAGGCGCAAAGGCACAGAGCTTTTTCTCTTGCCCTCCGAAGTGACAAGCTGGCAAAACTGGCTTAACAAACATCCAAACACCTTGTTAATGAGCAACGACCTGCCGCGAGCAGGTTGGCGACACCAGAAATTTGATCCTGATTTCGTGGTTGGGATCGTTTTAGGCCGTGATGCCCGTGCCTATTACTATAAAGATATCGCTGCCGTGGGCATCATCCAGGACCAGTTAGGAAAGACGCCGCTTTTGGTCTGGGCTGAAGGAGAAGAAACGGCCGTTTACAGCCGTCTACACGAAAATGGACCCCTGACCTTCCAGCTTGAAGACGGCCTTCTACGTGACCAGGAAACGGACAGCACCTGGGATCCATCCACCGGCCTGGCCCTCTCCGGTCCCCTCAGCGGCACTGCCTTGCGTCAACTCCCCACCCTGACCTCCTACGACTGGGCCTGGGCTGACTTTTACCCCCAAAGCGCCTTTTACCGGCCCTAAACAGAGGTTTTGGACTTATGTTTCCCGCTCAAATGATTCAGCAATGACGCCGTTCTCTAAATCAGTATAGAAAGTAAGCCGATCCGCTGAAAGCTGGAAATAATACTCTTGAATGCGTCCCATGCCATCATAAAGACGAATTAAATTGTCATCAATGATTTGGTAGCGGAAAACTTGATAGGGTTCCTCTTCAACCAGCAACAAAACAACACCATCATCTGTATAATTATATAGAAAGGCAGAGGGAGATTCACTGCGCCAAAAGCCACTTAGACGCGGTTCCGTGCGGCATCCTAAGAATAAAATAGTACAGATGATGAAGAGAGAAAAAACCTCAAAGGTTATCTTCAACCTCTGAGGTCCAGATCTAGAATCCATGTAACCCGGCCGCTACCCGCTCCGGCTTCAAGGGGATACGGTCGAACCAGATTCCCGTAGCGTCATGAACGGCGGCGGCAATAGCCGGGGCCAGGGGCACAAAGCCGATCTCACCCACCCCCCGCACGCCATAAGGACCGACAGCATCCGGTTCATCAATAAGGATACAGTGGATTTCGGGAATAGCATCCATAGCCGTGGGGATGAGATAAGTGCTCAAGCGATCAGTCTGAATATGCCCTTCCGTGGTAGTGAAATCTTCGGTGAGCGCCCACCCTTGAGCCTGCACGATACCACCTTCCAATTGGCCAATGACCTGATCGGGATTGATCGCCTTCCCCGGATCATGCACGGCCGTCACGGACAGGATATCAATTTCCCCTGTCTCCATATCCACATCCAAAACCACAGCCTGCGCACCATAGGCATAACTAATAGAATTGAAGGCGGCACCGGTGACGGGATCGGGGGCGGTGGTTGCCGGGGCGGTCCACCAACCGCCGCCTTCCGCCGGCCGATCTTCATCCCGCCATTTTTGCAGCGCTTCTTCAGCCGCTTTTTTGACGGCATTGCCGGCAAAAATGGTCAACCTGGAAGCAGAGGCGGGACCGGAATTACCGTTTCTGGCCGTATCGCTGACGATCATCTGCACCCGGTCAACAGAAATGTCTAAGACTTCAGCAGCAATTTGAGCCAGTACGGAATGCGATCCCTGGCCGACATCAGCCGCAGCGGTGTAGACCTGGGCTTGTTCGATCTCCGTACCACCATGCAATACGATCCGGGCATCGCTGCCTTCAGGAAAACCCCAGCCGAAACCGGAGTTCTTCATAGCTACAGCGAGGCCAATGCCCCGTCTTTTGTGTGGCTCGGCAGCTTCCAGCCGGGGCATTTGCCAACGGCCGTTCACTTGTTTAGCCTCTATCGTCCGGGCACATGCTTGCAATAAAACGGGTAGGCTGACCCCGGCCGGCACCTCACTCTTTGTAGCCAGAATCGATCCCTCCTTGACCCCATTTCGCGCTCTGATCGTAACCGGATCAAGATTCAAGGCCTGGGCGAGACGGCCGATGTGCATCTCAGCGGCAAAAGTGGCCTGGGGCGAACCAAAGCCGCGAAAAGCGCAGCCGGGCACATTGTTGGTATGCACGGCGACCCCTTTAATCCGCACATTGGGTATTTCATAGGCGCCGATGGCCGAATATCTAAAATTAGTTAACACCTCGCCGCTGGTGAAGTTATAAGCGCCGGCATCAGAGATGATCTCCACTTCTGCCGCCAGAATCGTGCCGTCTTTTTTGGCGCCCCATTTGTGGCGGATGGTGATCGCGTGGCGCTTACCATGCCCATGAATAGATTCTTCCCGGCTCCAGACCGTCTTAACGGGACGCCTTGTTCTATATGTGGCCAATGCGAGAGCGATTTGCACCGATATATCTTCCCGCCCGCCAAAAGCACCACCAATTGCCCCGTAGATGACCCGCACACGCTCTTCCGGCAAATCAAGAGCGGCCGCGATCTGGCGCAGATCATCATGTGTACACTGTCCCGATGTCCTGACTGTGACCCGCCCTTCTTCATCAATATAGGCCAGGCCGGCTTCCGGTTCCAGGTAGGCGTGTTCCTGCATCGGTGTGAAATATTCATGTTCGAGGATCAGATCGGCGTCCGCGAACGCTGCCCCGACATCTCCCTGTTCGGTTTGAATTTGATCGCAGATGTTGTTTGCTTTCTCTTCCTGGACCAAAACCTGGCCAGGTTCCAGCGCCTGGAAGGGATCGCTGATGATGGGCAATGTTTCATACTTAATCTCGATCAAACGGGCAGCTGTGGCGGCTTGGTCGGCCGTTTCCGCCACAACCGCACCAACCTGGTCGCCGGCAAAACGCACCTTCCGCTCACAGAATACGGGTTGGTCGGCCGTGACCAGACCTCGCTTGTTGACCGGCACATCGGCGGCAGTTAAGACAGCCACCACACCCGGATACTTTTCAGCTTTGGAGGTATCGATTTCTATAATACGCCCATGAGGAATGCCGGCAAATACAATCTGTAAATGCAGCATATCAGGCAGAGAAACATCGGCGGCATAAGGAGCCTCGCCCGTGACTTTATCCCAGGTATCCTGGCGAATGACTGACTGGCCGACCGTCTTGTAATCAGACATCATTCATTTCCTCCGCTGCAAGCTGGACTGCTTGCACGATTTTACTGTAGCCCGTACAGCGGCATAAGTTACCCCCTAAAGCGGTGCGGATGGTAGCAGCGTCCGGCGCAGGATCACGCTCCAGGAGCGCTAAAGAGGAGATAATCAGACCGGGGGTGCAGAATCCGCACTGCACGGCCGCGGACTGCACAAAATGGCGCTGCAAAGGGTGCAGTTGGCCGTCTTTAGCCAATCCCTCGACAGTCACGATTTCACGACCATCAACCTGGCCGGCGAGGACCAGGCAGGCGTTGACCGCTTCGCCGTCCATTAAGACGGTGCAGGCACCACATTCACCCTCGCTACAGCCATCTTTACTCCCCACTAAACCCAATTTTTCGCGCAAGAGATCGAGCAGGGTCCAGTAGGGATGGACTTGAATATGTTGTTTTTGCTCGTTTACAGTGAATTCTATGGCAATTTCATTCAATGAGTCCATCCTCCTAAAAACTGTTACCGGCTAATGTCCGCAAGCTGCGACTGACCAATACTCGCACACCATGACGCCGGTAAACGGCCGATGCGCGCACATCATCAATAGGCGAACACGCAAGCACGGCCGCTTCTGCGGCCTTTTCTATACCTTTTCCGGTGAGGCGTTTGCCCCGAAGCAGCGCTTCAGACTCCGGACAACGCACGGCTGTGGGCGCTACAGCGCCAAGGGCAATGCGCACATCCTCTACGATGTCATCCGGACCCAGCCGCAGGAGAGCGGCCACGCCGACAACAGAGATGGCCATGCCCCGCCGGTTACCCAGGCGTACAAACGACGTTTTTGTGCCTTCCGGCAGCCGCGCGAAGGAGATTTCGCGGATGATTTCGCCGTTTTTAATCGCCGTTAACCCGGGACCTCGCAGGCACTCTTCTAAGGACATTTTTCGTTCACCGGCGCTGGAAACGAGCGTAATTTGCGCATCGAAGAGAAGCAACGGGGGGAGCGTGTCCCCGGCGGGTGAAGCATTGGCAATGTTGCCCCCTAATGTGCCGCGCACGCGGGTTTGCACCCCGCCGACCAGGGCAGCAGCCTGTGCTAAGGCAGTTGCTTCCTCTTTCAACAGCGAAGAGTCTTCCAGCAGACGGTAATTGGTCAACCCACCAATGGTTATTTCGCCGTTGGTGGCTTTGATATAGCTAAGCTCTTTGAGTTGGCTGAGATCAATCAAGTGGTCGGCCTGGAATCGGCCGTCTCGCATTTGTGGAATGACATCCGTACCCCCGGCGATCACCTTTCCACCCGTTTCATCTAACAACCGGCACGCTTCTTCGACGGTGGCCGGTACAGTGAAGTTAAAGGGTTGTAACATGTTAGAAGTTCCTCTGAATATTCGTTTTTGTCTGCGTCAGAATTCGGCCATCACGAATGACATAGCGCCGGTCTGGTTGGCGGCGTAGGGCATCGACGGCCGATATGGCGTCAATGATGATTAAATTAGCCCGTGCACCAACTTCCACTCCGTAATTTTCCAGGCCGTAATTTTTAGCCCCGTTGTAGCGCGGCATGTCAAAGGCCGATTCAATTTCTTTTGGCGCACTCAAATGGGCAGCATGGGCGGTGATCAAGGCCACTTCCAGGGGGTCCATCTTGCCATAAGAGTAAAACATATTTTGCAAATCATCTTGTCCGCAGGAAACATTGACTCCTGCTTCCATAAGTTCTTTAACGCGAGCGATACCGCGCCGCTGGGGATGGTTGTCTCCACGCCCTTCGAGCATCAGGTTAACAGGAGCCATCGTGATGACATTGATCTGCGCCTCAGCCACCTTGCCGATGATACGCTCGGCCAGGGGATCATCCCAGGCCGACATCGCACAGCAGTGGCCGGCGGATACACGGCCTTGCCAACCATTGGCCATCGTCTGTTCAGCCAGCAGTTCCAGGCTGTGCCAGTAGGGATCATCTGTCTCGTCGATGTGCATATCAATGTCGGCGTCATGTTCTTTGGCCATCTCAAAAGCGATTTCAATATGGCGAGCAGCGTCATCCATATCTTTTTCCGCGTGGGGCATTCCACCGACGATATCCGCTCCATTTTCCAGGGCCCGCCACATGAGATCAATGATTTGCGGGTCGCGAGCCATGCCCATTTGCGGAAAAGCGATGAGCTGAATATCAATGAGATCCTTAAATTTATCGCGCACGGCGACATTGCCGTGTAGGAGATTAAGCTGCGCGGTGCGATCGATGTCGATATGGCTGCGCAGCCATTGCACGCCATTACAGATGGCATTATCCAGGGCGATTGAAGCACGGCGCACCAGGTCATCCAACGGCATATCTTTTTTCAACGCGCCATATACGGTGATCGCTTCCTGAAGCGTGCCGCTTTTATTAAGCGCCCCCTCCCAAATCAAGGCATTCTCAAGGTGAAAATGGGGTTCGACCAGGGCCGGAGAGATCATATTTCCTCTAGCATCGATCTCAAGATCTGCTGGGGGGAGAGGATCGGCGGAAACGGCCGTAATAACGCCATCCGTCACACCAACCTCAACGATTTCGCCTGTCTTATCCAATCTTGCATTGCGAATTAACAGATCCATTTATATTTCCCCATTTCTCACTTCTCGCCACCGCGAAAATAAGGGATGGCAAATGCGGCCGGGAATTCAGCCCGGCGCGAAACGATGACCAGGACGATAATGGTAATGATATAGGGCAGCATTAATAACAGCTCGGAGGGGATGGGCACGCTTACCGTTTGCAAGCTGATTTGCAAAGCGGAAGCCAGGCCGAAAACCAAGGCTCCTAAGAGCGCCCGCCACGGATCCCACTTGGCAAAAACTACGACGGCGATAGCAATAAAACCGCGACCGGCCGTCATATTGGTCCAAAATAAACCGAGGCTGCCCAGGACCATGTAAGCGCCGCCCAATCCGGCCAGCGCGCCGCCGATCACTAAACTCAAATAGCGCAGACGATTAACGCTCAAACCCCTTGTGTCCACTGCATCCGGGCTTTCACCCACGGCCCGAACCGCCAGGCCGAATTTGGTACGATAAAGGACAAAAGCAGAAATAGGAACCAAAATTAAGGTTAGATAAACTAAAATATTGTGTTCAAAGAAAATAGGACCCAGGATGGGTATTTGGCTGAGCAGAGGGATTTTGATGGCCGGGAAAATATCCAGAGTTGGGGGTGCGGTGCGCAGGCCAAAAGACAATCGGAACAACAAAGTGGATAAACCGGAGCCGAGAATAGTGATTCCAAGACCGGCAACCACCTGGTTGGCCTTCACAGTAATGCTCATGACACCCATCAGCAAACCCATGAGCACCCCGACAATCATGGCCGCAAAGACACCCGCCCACAAATTGCCGGTCCAATAAGCGCCTAAAAAACCACCGAGCGTGCCCATCAGCATGATGCCTTCCAGGCCAAGATTGAGAATGCCTGCCCTTTCCGTAAACAACTCACCAAGGGCGGCCAGTAGAATAGGCGTAGCCAGGCGAATGGATGCCGCCAGAATGCCTATAAGAAAAGCTGTCGAAATTAAATCTGTGTTCATGCACTTTTCCCCCGAAAAATAAATGATCGGGCTAAGATGAGCAAGATGACGACCCCTTGAATGACATCGACCAGGGCGAAGGGCACCCCGGCATTACGCTCCATAGCGCTGCCGCCGACAACCAGAGCACCGAATAAAATAGCAGCGACTGCCATGCCCAACGGGTGCAATTCCCCTAATAGGGCTACGACAACAGCCAAAGAACCCATTCCCACAGCAATGGCATCAATAAGCCGGAAATGAATGCCGAATATTTCACCCCAGCCGGCAATACCCGCCACGGCGCCGCTGATGACGGTGACCAGGACGATAGTGCGAGTGACATTCAGGCCGACATGGGCGGCAACATGGCGGCTGGCACCAACAATCTCAGTGCGTAAACCAACCGTGCTGCGCCAGAATATGATCGCCCCGATTACCAATAAGAGGGCCAGGATAAAGGCGATATTCAATCGCCCACCTTCCAGCAGCCGCGTCAGCTCCAGGGACGGATCAATTAAGGGAGATTGGGGAAAGTTGAATCCTTCAGGGTCCATCATAGGGCCATTCACTAGAAAGGCCAGCAGGTAAACAGCAATAAAATTTAGCATAGAGGTGGTAATGACTTCATTGGCATTGAAGTAAGCCTTCAAAACGCCGGCAGTGCCACTCCACACAGCACCGCCCACCATGCCCGCGATCAGGGTCAGTGGCAGCAGAATCCAGGTTGGCAGCGTTTCGGCAAAGGTGAGGGCGGTCCAGGTCGAGGCGATAGCGCCCAGGATGAGCTGTCCTTCCGCACCGATATTCCACACGCCGCAGCGAAAAGAGATGGAAACGGAGATGGCCAGGATAAGAAAAGGAGTAGCCCGGACTAATGTCTCCGTAAAGCGCGCCCAGGAACCAAAAGCGCCGGTGATTAAGCTATTGTACGCTTCCAGGGGATTGCGGCCGCTGACCAGCAGGAGCAGCGCCCCGATGAGCAGTGCTAAGATAAGTGAGAACAACGCCGGAAAAATCCGTTCCCAGGCTTGTTTCCAGTATCCCGGTTGATCTTGTTTCACAATTGTGGCCACAGACATTCTCCTATTTGGGGACGATATCCGCTAATGGGGTGCCGGCCATCATCAAGCCAATATTTTCTAAATCAGCCTCTTCTATCGCCAAGGTTCCCATATTTCGACCGTCAAACATAACCAAAATACGGTCGCTTAAAGCAAATATTTCATCAAGATCAGCGCTGATGAGCAGGATTGCCGCGCCGCGCGCCCTTTCATCAGACAACTTTTGATGGATGTATGCAGTGGCCCCAATGTCCAAACCACGCGTAGGTTTATTGGCGATGATTAAAGCCGGCTCCTGGCTCAATTCACGGGCCAGGATAAGTTTTTGCTGGTTGCCTCCGGATAGGGTGCTCGCTTGTACCTCCGTGCCCGGGGTGCTGACATTGAAGGTCTCAATCAGCCCTTTGGTGAAATCCTCAATAGCCGCAAAGTTGAGCAGCCCTCGCTGAGAAAATGGTTGGCGATTAAAAAACTTAAGCACAGCATTGCGCGCCAGGTCGAAGTTAAGCACCAGCCCTTCACCCTGTCGATCTTCCGTGATGACGGCGATGTTATGGGCGATGGTATCGCGGGTCGTCCAATGGGTGCTGTCCTGGCCGGCAATGGTTACCTTCCCACCGCTCACCGGCCGCTGCCCGGAGATCGCTTCGACCAATTCCCGCTGGCCGTTGCCATCCACGCCGGCGATGCCTAAGATTTCTCCGGGTCGGATTTCCAGGCTCAGGTCACGAACGGCCGTCAGGCCGCGATCGTCTTCGACGGTTAACCCTTCCACTTCGATTTGGGCTTCAGCCACCGCCAGCATCTCGGACCGGCCGTCAGTGAGCGTGGCTGTTTCCCCGGCGCCGGCGATAGATAAAACATAAGAACTTTCGTCCTTCTCCAGTTCTTTGATCTGCCGGCCGATCATTTCCATCGCCAGTTGGTTAATATCCGTCCCCGCCGTTAAAGATTCAAAAACTTTTTTACCTGTGCGCAGGACGGTGACGCGATCGGTGACTTTCATCACTTCTTCCAGTTTATGACTGATGAAGACGATGGATTTGCCCTGTTCGACCATTCCCCGCAGGGTGATGACCAGGTCGTCTGCTTCTTGAGGGGTGAGGACGGCCGTCGGCTCATCCAGGATCAGGATGTTGGCTCCCCGGTATAGGCTGTTTAATATTTCCACCCGTTGCTGTTCGCCAACGGATAAATCCTGAATGCGGGCATAAGGATCAACCTGAATGGCGTACTGTTCGGCAATGGACGCAACCTTTTGCGCCGCCTGTTTTACATCGATTAGCGGCGATTTTTCTCGCAAACCCAAAATGATATTTTCGGTGACGGTAAACGGCCGAACCAGGCGAAAATGCTGGTGAACCATGCCGATGCCCAAAGAGATGGCGTCGGCCGGAGAATGAATCACGGCCTTCTGGCCACCGACAAAAATGTCTCCCTCTTCCGGCAAATAAAGACCGAATAGAACATTCATCAAAGTCGTTTTCCCCGCCCCATTTTCGCCTAACAAACCATGAACTTCCCCATGATATAAGTCCAGGTCCACATGATCGTTGGCTATAACTCCGGGAAAACGCTTCGTAATCCCCTGCATACGCACGGCCAGCTTTTCAGACATAAGGCAAATCCCTACTTAACAAAAGTGAACGATTACGGACAGAAAGGGAGGAAAAAACGTGATAGGTGAATCGTGAATCGTGAGTAGTCAACGGCTAACCGGCTGTGCAAAAAGGGTCCCATTAACCATTCCACAATTCAACAATTCACCATTAATTATTAACTTATCTCTTTTTCCCGCTTCCTGACCTTCTTATGATTCTTCCAGCGTTACCGCATCCAAATCCCCCAGATCAAGTGTGCCATCAATGAACCCCTGACGCGCTTCATCTAATTTGGCCTGGATTTCAGGGGTGATCAAATCGGCGAGCGCATCGTTGAAGATCGTTTGCTGCCCTTCGTTGGCAAAATCAATCCAGTAATGCTTGTCACCATAGGTGCCACCCATACTTTCTTCGATCATCTGTACAAACATTGGCCCCCAGGCATAAACATTGCTGGCGACAGTGATTTCCGGCTCGATTTCGTTTTGGTCAGCATTGTTGCCCATGCAAATAACATCCTGCTCGGCGCAGGCATTGAGCACGGCGATGCCGATGCCGTCGCCACTTTGCCAAAGCACATCAGCCCCGGCGTTAATTTGATTGAGCGCCGCTTCCTTGGCTCCTGAAAGATCATTAAAGTCGCCGATGAAGGAATTGAGCACTGTCACATCAGGATTAACCGCTTCAGCACCCATTTTGAAGGCCACATGCCCGCGATGAATCTCCGACACATCGAGACCGCCAGTAACACCGACGATGTCACTCTCGGTTAACATCCCGGCAATGATGCCCATCAGATAACCGCCTTCTTGTAATTTCACATCGTAGACGCCAACATTGGGAGCCAATTTAAAACCGGTTCCTAAAGCGAAATTAGTATCCGGATAATCGGCGGCAATCTTGATGATTGGTTCCTGGAATTGGAAACCATGGCCAACAACCAGATCGTAATCTTGTTGGGCGTAATCAATCAGAGCCGGTTCAATGTCGGCCACATCATATACTTGCTCAACGGTTGTCACTTCAACATCAGCATCCACGTTATCGGCCGCCCAGTTCATCCCTTCAAAAGCGGCCTGATTCCAGGAAACATCATCGGCCCGGCCGGGCAGGATCAGAGCAACGCGATAGGCTTCGGCAGATTCCTCTGCTGCCGGCTCCTCCGCAGCCGGTTCTTCAACAGCAGGCTCTTCAGCAGCCGGTTCTTCGACAGCAGGTTCCTCAACAACCGTTGTCTCTCCGCCACAGGCAACCAAAGCGATAGATATAACAGCTAAAACCAGTAACAATAAAATAGATTTCCTCATTATTTTCTCCTCAAAAACTAAGTACAGTAAACAAATTCTTAAGGTTTGGCTGCGACCGGTCTCCCGACCGAGTCGCCTTCCTTCTATGAGAACTTATGTAACTGAACTTAAAGTAGGTACACAATCTCAACAGATAAAAAATCTAACCCATAACAAAATGACCAGTAACCACCTCCTTAGTAAGACATTCTTTCAGCGGGTAAGTCGTAGGCCGGACAGCTTACGCTCACAAACTGCATTAAATCCTCTTCCTTAATAATGAAAAACGTATAAATTTATCTTTATAGAAGGCCCGGGAATAGATAACGGGTTTACCCTCCTCGTTGTAGCCAACATCATCAATCCGCAGGAGCGGTTGCCCCGGCTCCATATCCAGCAGCCCGGCAAGTTCCTCATCGGCGACGGTAGGAATGATTTCAGCTAAATTTTGCACCGTTGCTTGCCCACAATGCTCTTTCAAAAAGTCGAACACGGGCTGGCCCAACTCTTCATCATCATAAGTGCCGATAATTAGCTTTTTGGGAATGAAATCGAGGCAGTAAATGGCCGGCTGGCCGTTGGCTAAAAACAGTTTGCGGATTACCAGGGCTTGATTTTCCTCTTCAGTGTCCAGGTGAGCCGCCCATTTTTCTTGTAAGGGCAAATAATCGAAGGAAATGAGTTGGATATCCGGGTCAAATCCGGCGATGCGCAGCAGATCGCTGAATTCATATGCATGTTCGGCACGGGTTTGAACCCGCGAGATATAATGGACAAACGTCCCCGATCCCTGCCGTCTAAAGATGACTCCTTCTCTTTCGAGAATGGTTAACGCCTGGCGCACAGTCCCCCGGCTGACCCCAAATTGCTCGGCCAACTCCGGTTCGGATGGGAGCTGTCCCCCCACAACATATTCTTGCCGCAACTCCTCACGCAAAGTCTTGGCGACTCTGGCAGCAAGTGATGCAGGTCTATCAAGAGGTTTCATCAGAATCCTCAGATACGCCAAGGATAAACTTGGCATTTGTTAAACAATTAAATGAATTAGTTCATAATATACCAGCTTTTAAATCTCCTTGTCAAGCAAGTCGGGAAATCGTCTTTCGCAGGATTACACAGGAATTCACAGGATCCGAACAATTTTTATTTTTGAATTTAATTTATGATAGAGGAACAAAGTGGATCACAGTGTCTAACATTTCAATTTCGAGGAGGATTCCATGTTTTGTACCAACTGCGGGACGAAAAATCCTGAGGATAACAAGTTTTGCATTAAATGCGGTGAACCGCTGGGAACACCTTCCAGCGAACCGGCAGGAGGGGCGGCCGTGCCTCCAACCCAACCCCAAGATACACAGCCTGAAACGCAAGAAAGTAAGCGTCGTTGGCCATTCATCATTCTAAGCGCGGTGCTTATCTTTGCCGTTGCAGCCGCAATATTCTTCTTTCTCAATTCCCGAACTGCTTCAGGTCCCGAACTTCTGCTGGCCTTCCCAAATAGAGACGGAGAAGCAGATCTCATGATTCTCCGGGTCGGCCAGGATGAGCAAGATGGGCAGGAAGTAGCCAACAATGCCCTTTCACCGAACCGGTCTCAGCTACAAGCTTGGGCGTGGTTCGAGGACGAAAATGACAAAATTCACAGACTCGAAAGAGAGTTTGGTGGCTTTCTGCCCAATTCGGATAGCCTGCTAATTTATTATCAAGATGGGGATGAAGTCGTGGTCGAAGAGGTTGAGATTGGTGGCGAACAATCCACAGAAACTATCAGCACCGATGCCCTACCCATTTATATGCAGTATCTCCCGGATTCAAGCCGTATTTTTATCAGGGAAAATCGTGAGGAAACCATACGCTGTTACGTGGCTAACCAGGGTGAGGAGGCCGATAGAACCGCCAGGGGAGATGATTGCTGGCGATTAGAGGGCAATGATCGGGTTGCCGTCGAAGATTGGGATGATCGAGAATTGACGTTGACCTTAATGGATCTAAACGGTGAAAACGAAGAAACGATTCTTGACGGTGCAGAGGATATTGTTTCCTATCGTTTTTCAGCAGACACATCATGGATTACGTACCAACAGGATTTGGATGATGGCCAGAGGATTATATTATTGGATCGAGAGAGCGGCGAAACCTTGACGGAAAGTTCTGAGTTTGTGGAGATTAAACAATTCGGATTCATAGGTGACTCAAACACCATATACTACATTGCTGAAAACGATGATGGCGAGCTTGAGATTCATTTTTCAGACAAAAGCGAACCTGTTGCGGTTGCCTACTCTTTCGGATTAGCAACAAACTCTGATGGCAGTGATGTGGTGTTCGCCGCCGGAGATGAAGATGGAGAAATCGGAATTTTTGCCTTTGATAAGCAGGAAGATGTGAGCCATGAGCTGTTAATCGGTGATGATCTTCAATTCACCCTCCTGGACGAAGCAGGAAAAGTTTTTATTAAGGAGAAAGATAGCGACGATTTACGTCTTTATACGACAAATCTTGATGGATCTAACCTGGTAGAAATATTCCAGGAAGATGATCTCAATATCTCCTCGTCTTATTACCTGCCCGATTCAGGGTTACTCTATTTTATTTTTACCGATAATGACAACGATCAGTATCTTTACGTTTCCCCTGTTGGCAGTGATGAGGGATATTACTTATTGGAAGAATGGCATAACATCACATTGATGAATCTTTCGCCGGATGGCCGTCTGCTGGTTTTCGAAGGACAAGAAGATAGCGGTGATGATCCTGTTCTTTTCATCGTTGATACAAGCGGCGAAGAAAGAGAAATCGAAATCGATGATGACAATGAGGACTATCTGAATGCTATCTTTGCCCCGGATGGAGATTCTATCATTTATTCTGCCAGGCATGGCACCGATGAGGATGATGTCTCGGTTTTCCAGGCCCTGATCAGCGGTGAAGAAAACCCCACGGAGCTTTATAACGAGGCCTACATCGCCGATGCCCGCTGGGCCGAACTATGGGCGTTAAACAACTTAAACCGGTTCTTTTTTACATCTCCCTCTCTGGCGAGCAGCAGCCCTTGCCCGGGCGCCAGGAGCTTATCCGCCGGAGATGTAGTCGAAGGCCAAATTGACGCTGATAGCCACGAGTGCTATCGACTGCGGGCCGGCGGTGATGAAGCCTATGCATTTTTATTAGAAGCACCCCAAGAACAGCTCTTTGATTTCCAACTCAACATCCAGGATAGTGAAGGTTTTCCAATTCAAATCATTAGTGAGATCGGTGATGGTTTTTCCAATTACCAGTTCTTCCCTCAAAAAGATGGCGTTTATTATCTGACGGTCTCAGGCTCCGGTTCGGCTGAAAATCCAACCTATCAATTAGAGATTCAAGCGTTGGTCATCGAATTCATGGAAGAACCCGCGGGGGAATAACCACGAAAGCGTTTTCGCGGCAATCCGGGAAAAATTGGATTTTTCGGTGACGGGCAATCTTGGTACCGCAGCAGCCATCACGTGCTCTTGTAACGAGGCTAGGATTCTTCGACGACGTTTATCCGTTATTTTGTAGAAACCCATTAGCCGTTGAACTGCTTGAGCGATTGCTACGAACCAATAAGGAGGAAACTATGAGTGAACTATTTGATAGATTTCGTTCTACGGCGGGCAAGGCTGCCTTCGAGGCGGAAAAAATCAGGAAGATCAATACCTTGCAATCGAATATTAAATCGCTGAAAGAGGACATGGAGAAGTCATTTTTTAGCGCCGGAAGATTGGTATTTTTTATTTACCAACAAGGTGAAGTGACGCAGCCGGCCCTTGTAACCGCCTGCGAGAAACTGCGCCAGTTACAAGAAGAAGTCTCTTCGATAGAGCAAGAGATCGAAAATATTCGTCAAGAAGAATATGTGCCGGCCCCGCCCTCAAGCGGCAGTTCCGGAAAAATCTGCCCCAATGGACATGGATCACTCCCTCCTAGCACTAAGTTTTGCCAAACCTGTGGCGCGCAAGGCGTTGAGGAGCATCCGGCCGCTGCTTCTTCAGCCTGTGATAATTGTGGGACCCCACTGCAAGAAGGAGCAAAATTTTGTGCCGGTTGCGGGCAGCCGGTGAATAAGAAAAAAGAAGTTGAGCAGCAAGTTAACAAATGCAAAAACTGCGGCGCTGAACTGCCTGATGGCGCGCAATTTTGTGTGGCATGTGGCACATCTCTGCTAGACCCTTCACCCTCATCCCTTGACAGCCAAACGGAAGCGGCCGAATCAGCAACATTCGCTGAAGACAGTTTCGACTTTGAGAGCGAAGAAATACCAATTCACAAGTTGCCGGAGGATGAAGACCGGTCTGAATATAATAATTATTTTGAGGATTCGGAAGCGTAACGGGATAAATCAGCCAGCCGATCGAGGGAAGGAGAATGGCGGATAAAATTATTTGTAGCAACTGCCAGTTCACAAATGCACCAGGCGCTTTATTTTGTGGCAGTTGCGGCCAGCGGCTCGATAGCCCAGCACCTGACAAACATCGTTGCCCCAATTGCGGCCGTGACAATCCATCCCAGGCAGCATTTTGTGGCCATTGCCGACATCCCTTCACAGCGCCGGTGGACAGCGATAAGAAAGAGCGAAGCACCGGCAAATTAGCCATCCTTTTCTTTTTAGGACTTATCCTCATCGCCGGTTGTGCGGCGGGAATTTTTCTGTTGGCCGGAAATGACGAAATAATAGACTTCATTGCTACGCTCGGCCAGGTTACGGAAACGCCAGCTGCAGCGCCAGAGCAGGAAGCAAACGAGGAAGAAGATGAAGAAGCCGCTCAATCGGAAACCCCTACGCCCTCTCCTGAAGCCTCTCCGACGGCCATAGCAACGGAAATAACCCCTTCTCCCGCTTTTACGCTAACGCCGGCACCGTCCTCTCCCACGGCGACGGCGACCAATTCGCCGACACCCGCTCCCACGGCCACATCCACACCCTCACCTCCGGCCGAACAGATTGTGTTCCAGTCAAACCGCGATGGCGATTATGAAATTTATATCGTTCAAATTGACGGGAACAATTTAAGACAATTGACCGATAATACGGCCGATGACATGCTACCGCGCGTCTCTCCCGACGGCCGATCGATCGCTTTTCAATCGGACCGGGATGGCGATGTTGAAATTTACAGCATGAACCTGGACGGAGGAAATCAAAGAAGGTTAACCAATGTCCCCGGTGTCGATCGCTTGCCTTCATGGTCTCCTGATAGCCGGCAAATCGTTTTTTCTTCCAACAGGGCGAATCCGGGCAGCCCCAGTGAATCTGATATTTTCATCATGAATG
>JANQGC010000129.1 GCA_028277515.1 Anaerolineae bacterium | reverse complement strand
TATCTTGCAGCATTGAGGATCGATTGTCCGCAGTAGCTTCTGCCACTGCTAATGCCTGCCCTCCAGCGCTGGAATAAGGCAACGATATGCCAAGCGCCTCGGCCACCCTCGCGGTCTCTTCCGCAGTTTCAAACGCAAGATGTTGGGCGATTTTGTTTGAGTGAAGAAAGCCATTGGGAACATTGAGCAGCGCAGTCAAAGGATTAATTGCCGAATTAACCGCCAGCTTTCCCCATTGTAGACCGGCCAAATTTGGTGTAATTTCAGTCTGAAAACCTGATTCATTGAATATTGTTGAAATTTGACTCAACAAAATCTCGTCTTTTGACGGTAAGGCGAAGTATGTATTTCCCTCACCAGCATGGCGGACAATTCCGGGTTTTACCATATTTGCACCAAGAGAAGTGACTCCTTGAATGACCCGATCGGCTCCAAGTGCGCTGGATAGAATTTCATAGTTGCCCAACCCATTTTGTAATGTGATCGCCAATCCCCGTTTGGTCAAAAGTGATCTTGCTTCAACTGCCGCTCCTGAAGTTTGGTAGCTCTTTACTAGAACCAGGGCGATATCAACGGGAGGGATTGTTAGCGGATCTTCGATGACTGGAAAGTGGTATTGAGATGACGTGCCATCGAGTTGAATAACTGTCAATCCATATTTTTTAAGAGTTGCAATTTGATCTGACCAATGTCCTAATAGGACAACATCAACTTTTGTTGATAGAAATGCAGCAAATAATGATCCTAAAGAACCACTGCCTATGACTCCAATACGCATTTCAATTTGAAAAACCCTCTAGAAACGATTTTTCTTCACCAGGATTCAATGGATATGTGTGTTCTTCCGCAGGGAATTCTCTTGCGGAAACTTCATTGCGATAATTGATGAGAGCTTCAATTATCACACCTCTCAATTGCGCATATTTTTTAACAAAGCGAGGCTGAATGTCGTCATACAATCCGAGTAAATCATGGAAGACGAGAACCTGTCCGGAACAACCGGGTCCAGCTCCAATTCCAATGGTTGGGATTTTTAACTGATCAGTGATGACTTTCCCGACTACGGCCGGAACAGCCTCTAATACGATCGCATAGCAGCCGGCATCTTGTAAAGCAAGAGCATCTGAAACCAGGCGGCGGGCAGATTCGGCCGTTTTCCCTTGTATTCGATAGCCTCCGAGCTTCGATTGAGATTGGGGAGTTAAACCGATATGTCCCATCACCGGAATCCCCGCATTTACCATTCTTTCAATCGTCGGGACCATTTCTATGCCACCTTCAAGCTTTACACTATCCATACCCGCCTCTTTTATAAACCGGCCCGCATTGTGCATGGCCTGGATGGGATCCGCTTGATAAGACATAAATGGCATATCACCAACTAAAAATGCCCGGTTTGCTCCACGGGAGACTGCTTTACAATGATGCAGCATGTCTTCCATCGTTACAGGAATTGTGTTTTCCAGGCCCATCACAACCATTCCCAAACTATCTCCAACAAGAATGAGGTCAATACCTGCCGCGTCAACTAAAGATGCAGATGAATAATCATATGCTGTTAATACGGTAATAGGCTCATTCTTTTCTTTTTTATTCTGCAAGTCGAGGATTGTAAATTTTTTTGAGGACATGATTTTAAGTTGGGGAATTTGATTCCGATTTATTCTTCTTGGAACGTTAGCTTAATTCCTCTCCAATCGCAATAGAAAGCAAGCTTACCAATTCATCAATCTGTGATTGGTTAATGATTAGCGGAGGGCCAATCATAATGATATCCCCATTGACGCCGTCAGCGCAGCCTTGCGAATAATAGAGGACAAGTCCTTGATTGAAAGCGTGCTGCCAGATATTCCAGGCTAACTTACGTGAAGCGGGAAAGGGTTCGGCCGTTCGCCGGTCAAGAACAAATTCAATTCCCCAAAAAAGGCCGCGACCCCGGATATCACCGACATGCGGATGGTCTCCAAACACCTGCAATAATTTTTCCCCTAGATATCGACCCACTTGACGTGCATTTTCGACCAGGTTCTCCTCTCGAATGATTCTTAAGGTTGCCAAACCTGCTGCTGCCCCAACGAGGTGATGGCTGAAAGTTCCTCCATGATTGAAATCACCTAGATTTTGGCGAATGGCCTCCACATGTGATCCAATTGCGGCAACAAAGCCTAACGGAAAATATCCTCCAGCAAGTCCTTTTGATGTAACAAGAATATCAGGAATAACATCCCAATGTTGTAAGGCCCACCACTTTCCCGTGCGACCCATGCCAACAAGCACTTCATCGGCGATCAGCAATACGCCATATTTGTCGCAGATTCTTCTTATGCGCCACCAGTAATCGTCCGGGGGTTCGGCCGCACCTAAACTTGCACCGCTAATAGGTTCAGCAATGAATGCAGCGATATTTTCAGGGCCGTGTGCAAGAATTGATTCTTCCAGTCGGTCGGCAAGTTCGTCCCCACTGGCGGGAAAGCGGTAAGGGTAGGGGTGTCGAATATGAGGCATGTTGTTGAGCATCCCAAGATAGGGACCTCTTAAACCAGGCCGGCCACTGACGCTCAAAGCCCCCAAAGTCATCCCATGATAGCTCAAAGAACGGCCGATAACGATGTTGCGGCTATGCTCACCCTTGGCCATCTGAATTTGACGAGAGAGTTTTAATGCCGCTTCAACTACCTCAGATCCGCTGCTCAGGAAGAAGAATTTTGGATCGTTGAGGGGCACAACATCGGCTAATTCTGCTGCATAGGTTTCCAGCACATCGCTGGTGAACATGATGGCGTGCGCATAGGCCACGGCTTCTAGTTGTTCGGTCATCGCCCTGATGATTTCTTGTCGTCCGTGTCCGACATTAACCACTAAAGGACCGCCAGAGCCATCCAGGTATCGATTCCCCTGCTCATCAAAAAGATAAATACCTTCACCGCGCGCAATTTTCGGCCGTTTATGATCCATCTTGCGGTAGAACACGTGCCCATGAGGATGTGTAAATCGCATCGTTGAATTCCTTAATTCTTATCGGTACAAGCCTTCTCGATCCAATTGATTCCGAATAATATCCAGTTCTACGGAGGATGGAGGTGTAATCTCCTTTAGGTCAGGAGAAATCATCAAGTCCCAGCCGACCTCACAAACAATTGATTGAACAGATTCTCCGGAAGCAATTTCAATGAGCATCATCTCCCTTTGTGAATTGTCAAAACTAAGTATCGCCCTATCGGTAATCACAAGTAATGGTCCAGCTCCTGGTAATCCAAACTTTTCACGTGCATCACTCCCATGCAAATGTCCTGGGCTTGTCAGAAAATCAAGATTTTCCACAAATGCCCGGCTTTTTAAGCGCATGATCATCAATGTCTTTTTAGCATTGATGGCAATCTCACAGGCTCCTCCAGATCCTGGAAGACGAACTTTCGGCCGATCGTAGTTTCCAATAATGGTTGTATTTAAGTTCCCAAATCGGTCAATTTGAGCGCCACCAAGCAAGGCTGCATCAACAAGGCCACCCTGTAAATAATACATAAATAGATCAGCCATACTCGTTACTGATGTTGCGCCACTAACCAGGGTTGGATCGCCAATTGACAATGGTAAGCGGGCAGGCTGGGCGCCAAACACGCCGCTTTCATAAACAAGCTCAATTTGAGGTGAATGGCTGCGGCGCGCTAAATTACAAGCAATGTTGGGCAGGCCAACGCCTACAAATACGACCCGACTGCCTTCCAGTGCTCTTGAGGCATTCACAATCATCAACTCATTGGGTGAAAAGTTCATTGATTTCTCCTATTGAATCAGCTCATCCTTGGCTGGTTCCTTTAGTTCTACGGCTATTGGGGGTGTCTCAGCAACGGATGGTGAGGCATTGATTTCTAGTAGCAACAAACCCCCTAATATTAGACCAATGCCCACAACGGCCGGCCAGTTCAATACTTCTCCTAACAAGGTAACCCCAAGCAAGGCAGCTGTTAATGGCTCAGCTAAAGTTAAGGTCGCTGCTGTAGCGACCGGAACAGTACATAGACCCATTGCAAATAATAAATAGGCAAAACCAACAGTGATAACACCTAAATGCAAGGCCACACCAAGTCCTATTGGATTCGCAAGCCAACTTAGATCGCCCAGGAGCAAGACAGGGAGAAGGAAAACTACTCCCATGAGAAAGGTAATAGTTAGAACTGTACCGGTAGGATACTGGTTCAGTAATTCTTTACTCATTAAAGTGTACAATGCATATGATGCACCGGCGCCAATAGCTAAAAGGATGCCTACCGGATCGATTTGAATTGATCCACCGGTGAGAATGAGCAACGAACAACCTAAAATCGCTAAGATGGTTGCAAAAATCCACCGGGTACCCGGTCGTTCCCGATACCATAATAAGACCAAAATTCCGGCAGCAATGGGTGTTGAGCCAATGCCGACGATGGTTCCTACAGCGACACCTGTTCGGGCAACCGCCGCAAAAAAGAGGACCTGATATAAAGCGACACCAACTGCAGCTAAAATCGTTGTCCAGCGAAGCCAGGCTTGCCAATGGCGTGCGTCACCTAATTCTCTGCGATATGCAGCCAACAACGTTAATGTTACTGCACCAAATAACAGACGAATAGTGCCGACTGTCATTGGCTGAGTACCAGCAGGGGCAAAGGCTTGAGCAGTACCGGTTGTGCCCCACAACACAGCAGCCATGATGATAAACCAGCCCCCCTTTATTTTGGAAAAACGATTTAGAAACGTTTTATCGCTCATCTTGTCTAAGAGGTGATTCTATTTAATCGTAACGGCCGTAATTGACTGCCTCAGCCCACATGTCTCCTGGGTTTAAGTGCCCTTTGTCCTTTAACCCCAATTTTTTCAAGTAAGCCTCCCGATCCGGCAGCAAATATACCCACTCTTCGAGCCATGCTTCAGTTGATTCTTGACTCCTGGAAATCTTATCCCACGCTAAATAAAATTCATTGTCCCGATCATAATATCCCTGAACATAACTTGGATGCGCGCCAAAGGGTTCCTGAACAACTGCATCGACGACGAGTCCTGGAATTAATGTGCGATTGGGGTCTTTGCGGATAATTGCCTCATCAACAATTTCTTCGACAATGATCACAACTTTTTTGGCGGCGAAAGCTACTTCTTTTTGCATACCTAGCAAGCCCCAGAGTTGGGTGTTTCCGCTCATGTCTGCCCGCTGTGCGTGAATGAAGGCAACATCGGGCTTAATAGGGGGCACAACAGCAATTGGACCGTCCCCGTATGGGCTGTCTAAAAATTGTATCGTTGGATTCACTTTGGCCAAATCGCTGCCGGAATAGCTACGTAAGGGGTAAAACGGTAAATTGCTAGCTCCAGCGATATAACGGCCGACCATGCCGAAATGTGAGTATTCTTCAATTTCCAAAGGATGGGGTATCCCTTTTTCAACAGCCCGGCGGATACAGTGCAGGCTGCCAACTCCCGGATTTCCCAAATAGCTGAATATCAATTTTTTAGCCACGCCCGCGGCAATCATCTGATCGTAGACGAGATCGGGTGTCATCCTGACTAGCGTTAAGTCTCTCCTTTTCTGACGGATGATTTCATGAGCTGCTGCAAAACAGATAAATGCAGTAAAACCCTCGATTGCTATCGTACTCCCATCCGTAACATATGTTTCAACTGCTTGTGCTAAATTACAAGTTTTGTCGTTTTGCATAAACGTTCCACTAAGTGACAGTCACTTTATAACCTATATTATCACTCAGATATTGACCGAAATGACTGTCACTTTACTAAGAAAATTCTAAACCTCCCGATAATATAATCACCGGGAGGTTTAAAGGTCCAAGTATGAATAATTGTATCTGTTCAGTAAAACCAAATGGAAAGCTATCCGACTACGGTCTGACTTTGTTCATGCATATATTGTTGGACGTAATAGAAGCTGCCGGCAGCTTTCCCTGTTGATCCGCTTCCTTTCCAACCGCCAAACGATTGGTATCCGGGCCAGGCGCCTGTGGTCGCACCACTGCCGCGATTCACATAAACGACACCAGCTTCAATATTGTCTAAGAACCATTGGATCTCATCTTCATCTTCGCTGAAAAATCCGGCGGTCAGACCGTACTCAACATCATTCGCTTCTTCCATAGCTTCATTCATATCTTCAAAATCGGCCACAGTAACAATGGGTAAAAACATTTCCTGCTTCCAAAGATAATGATCGCCCGGTAGCTCGTCAACAATCGTTGGGGCGACATAATAGCCATTCCCGTCCAAAGTTTCACCGCCATAAACGACTTTACCCACTTCTCTCAAATCAGAAACAAATTTTTTGTAGTCCTCATAGGCACTCTTATTAGCAACCGGACCCATGAAATTTTCTTTTTTAGAAGGATCGCCAACTTGAATTTGTTCAGTTAATTCTAAAAATTTAGCCATAAATTCATCTTTTATATCCTTATGGACATAAACTCTTGAACATGCTGAACACTTTTGCCCTTGAAGGCCAAAGGCTGAACGCATGACCCCCATTGCCGCCTTATCTAAATCAGCCTTTTTGCTGATTATGGTTGGGTTTTTACCACCCATTTCTGCGACGACAGGACGGGGATATTTGCTATGTGAAAACTTGCGCAGTATGTTCATACCCACATCGTAACTGCCGGTAAAGGTAATGCCGGCAACGTCCGGATGATCGACCAGGGTTTGACCAACCGTCCGACCGGGGCCAGTGACAAAATTAAATACCCCATCCGGAACCCCAGCATCTCGGAAGCATTCGGTCAACAGCCAACCAGTATATGGCGTATCCGTTGCCGGTTTTAATACGACAGTATTTCCGGCGACCATTGCAGCACTGCTTGGTCCACCAGCAAGCGCCCCTGGAAAATTAAATGGGGAAATGACCACCCATACGCCGTATGGTTTTAAAATACTGCGATTATGATGTTGGTCACTTTCGGACAGAAGCTTGAAATTGAAGCCATTGTTTTTTTCGATTGCGTCACAATTGTAGCGGATAAGATCGGCCGTTTCTTCCACATCGCCGAGTGCCTCAAGGCGGTTTTTTCCAACCTCTAAACTCATGATGGCGCCCATGTTAAAGAGACGCTCGCTGATTAAGTCGGCAGCTCTGCGCAATATTTCTACTCGCTCTTGCCAAGGCCGGCCGCTCCAGGCGGGAAACGCTGCTTTTGCGGCCGCAATCGCATCATTGGCATCCTCAACCGTGCCCTTTTGAAAATGACCCATGACGATGTCTTTGTCAACTGGACTTACCTTTGTGAAGGTCTCGTCAGCAAATCGCTCTTCACCGTTGATATATAGGGGGAATGTTTGGCCAAAATTGGCTTTTGCCTCCTCAATGGCCTCATCGTAATATTCGTGCAGGAGCGGGTCAGGACTCGCTAAAGTTGAATAGGTTACTTTAATATGTTTCCGTTCTTTTTCAGTCATCATACTCTCCGTTGGATCAGTGGGTTTTATTTGGACTAAATAAGCCAAATCCAAAATGATTTGTTTCGTTCATTCAATAGAAATGAGATGTTAAAATTCAGTGGGCTTGGAAAAGGCAAATTGTCGGTCCGCTTTGCCATTATTATAACCTATTTTTAGGGAGAATAAATATCAAGAAAGAATTAACTTCTTCAGCTTGAAGTCGGGTCGTTCAAGTACGGCCGCACAAGGTAAGGTTAACTGGTTCCACAAGGAAACGGGCGGCAAATTCGGATTATGATGGCAAATGAACAGGGTCATGACCGTTCCGTGGGTCACAAAGGCTGTATTGGCATTTGGATGTTTAAATTGTTCGTTTTCAATAGCACGTTGAAAACGAAATAGGGCTTCATTGGCTGTTTCCTCTCCGAAAACCAGTTTGTCCGGATAAGTAAACAGCTTTTCAATGGCATCTTTAAAGTGCCCCTCGCTTTTAAAGTATGGTGCTGTCAATCGCCTTTGCTCTGCTAAGCCTGGAACTGATTTAATCGGAAGGTTTGTCACTGCTGCAAAAATTTTGCCGGTTTCTACAGCTTTCGTTTCCTGGCTGGTTATGAACAGTGACAAATGGTACTCAATTAATTTATTTGAAAACAATTCACATTTTCTTCGTCCTTCTTCAGACAACATCCACTCCTGAGACGGCCGTGACGGATCGATTTGTACAGGAGCATGGCGGATGAGGAGGGTTATATCGTTCGCGCTCATGATTGTTAATTGAGCGCATCCAAAGACCATTGAGCCGGATAGAAATTTTCGTTAACCCTTAAAGCCTCATTATAGGCTTCCCTGGCTCCGTTAATATCGCCCAAAAAGGCCAGGGCGTGCCCTTTATACCAAAATGTTTCCTCGACGTTGCGGCCGCCCTGGGTTTCTAAAGTAGCATCAGCCAAATCAATAATATCTTGATACCGTTGAAGTTTCATATAGGCCAAATACGGTTGGAATTGATACCATAACATACGCGGGGGCAGTCCAATTTGTCTTGCACGGTCGAATGCTTGCGCGCCACCTTCATAATATTGAGTTTCACCCGTAATTCCACCCATTCGAGTTAGGGCTGTTCCTAGATTAAACCAGGCAATAGCATCCTCCTGATTCTCTTTAGTTTCAGCTTCTGCCCGTGCGGCCGCATTTTTCCACATGGCAAAATCGTCAAACATATCAGGTCCGAGTATGGCTGCGACCTCTGCTTCCTGGTGGGGTTGGTAAACAACATAAAATGTATAGTTAAACTGTTGCCAATATTCTTCTACTTCGTTATATGAAGCCAATCGTCCTGATCCATCAAAAGGACCCAAATAACTGTCTTGAGAGTGAAATTCTTGTGTCGCATCATCATAACCATATATCGTCAAATAGTGTCCCCACCATCCGGAATCAGGTAGATCATAGCCCTTTTCAACGACGACTGGATAGCCTGCAGCAACAAATTGCTTGATCATGTCCAGTGTCCCACCACTTCGAGCAATAGCGTTAAACCCTGGTGTCTGTTCATTTACATAATCTGCAATTTGCCAGGGGCTAACATTGCGGTCCTCTGGATTTGGTTTTAAGTAAGAGGCAACTTCTGATTGGGTAATGTCGCTGCCCAGGTAATTTAATGTCTGGGTTAAGTTTGCCGGACCACAATTGTTGAATGTTTGTTTGATAACACCCATGCCATTCAGTACGTGCCGGGCGGGTAGAGAGGTTGGGGTGGGAGATGGAAGAACGGTCGGTGTTGCTGTCGGTTCAAGGGTAGGTTGCTCAGATGGCGTACTTTCGGCAGAGGAGCTTTCATTTTCACCGCTTTCTAAAATTGCGGCTGGGGGTGGTTCAGTGCTGATTGGTGTGGAAACAGTTGCCGGCTCTAATGGTGTATCTTCCCTGGAGATTAAAGAAGATATATCAACTTCATTTCCAGTCTGGGTTTGAGATGGCGCAGGCAAGGCCGTCGCCACCGGTGCTACAGCATCGATTACCCCTTCGGTTATATCACTTAATAAGGGGTTGCGCTCGGACAATGCTACTCGATAACGACCTGGAATTGCCTGGACGACCGTTGGTAAGGCTAACAATCCAATGATGACAATTAATTGAAGAATAACCAGCATAATAACGATGTTTTTTGTACTTCTTTTCATAATTGTAATTCCATCTAAATGTTTTCTCATAACAAGTGACAGTCACCTTTAAGGTGACTGTCACTTAATAGCATTTATTCGGGAGATTAAGTATTGAGCGCCTCTACAGCAGGAAAATAATTTGGGTTAAAATCTATCGCCGCCCTAAAATTCTCTTGGGCGCCTGGTTTGTCGCCCATAGCTTCTAGAGCTAATCCTTTGTAATAAAATGATTCTTCAAAATATGGGCGGTCTTTTAATGTGACGTCTGCCAATAATACGACATCTTCGTAGCGGCCAACCTCCAGGTATGCTTCAAAGGGGCTAAATTGATACCAGAGCATTCTCCAGGGAAGACCGATCGCCCGTGCTTGGTCAAAAGCCGTCGCTGCTTGCTCATGGAGTCCGAGTGCGTTGTAAGATGTGCCTAAGTTGAACCATAAAAAGGGATTATCTGCATCATTGACTATACCCTCTTTATTTTTTTCTAGCGATTTTTCCCACATGTTTTGATCATCAAGATTCGCGCCGATGATAGAAGAAGCTATGTCTGTTTGTTCGGGCAAGTATAAAGCCACATAATTGTTATTAAATTGCGACCAGTAGTTTTCTAATTCAACATAGGATAGGATACGGCCGTCTGGGTGTGCGTTTTGCAGAGGCTCTTCACTGGTTCCAAACCACGAATCATAAACCCAAAATTGTTCTTGCAATTCGTCATATGCGACAACTAATAGATAATGGCCATACCAGCCCATCCAACGAAACTCTCCTGGCGGATCAATACCTACTTCTACAATGACGGGAATATCATTGGCAATAAATCTTCGTAATGTATCGAGATCGCCATTTGCCCGGTATATGGATTCAAATGGCGTTTGGTCATTCACATAATCAGCCATTTCATAAGGACTAACATTTCGATCTTCAGGATTGGGTTTGAGCACGGATGCAGTTTCTTCCTGGTTGATATTTAAACCGAAATACGTCAATGCCATCGCCAGTGTTGCAGGACCACAGTTATTCCATTCCTGAAATTTATGTTGAATGCCATTCAACCTTACCGCAGCAGGGATAGGCCATGGAGTAGGGGAGGGCGTTGCTGTGGGTGTCGGGGTAGATGATGATACGGGTGTAAAAGTGGAGCTGATTGAAGTTGGTGCTTGCTGAATTCCTTCAACTCTCAGAGTAGGGGAAGGGATGATTTGATCTGTTACCTCCTCTTTGATTTCTGGTTGCAGCAATGTATCGGCCGCTGCTGGTCCTGGTACTGTGGGCAAGATAGCGACTTCGTTTTCAGGTAAACCCAAAGAGTGGAGAGGTTCAGGAAGGCGCATAACATAGCGATCCGGCACGGCTTTCAACAATGCTGGAACAGCCCAAAATAGGAAGACGCCAATAACCAGAAACGGGACAATTAGTTTAGCTCTGCTCATTAAAATATCTATCAGGGTAACCTAAATATCAATGGAACATTGTAACTCAGACCACGTTGCTACAATAAATGCGCTAATAATCTCTTAGCACATCACAGATTGGCTATTTGTTTTTTACATGCGGTAAGGCTACCGCTTCTCTAGACCTCCATCATTGGGGTGGTGGATAATCTCACGTGACCACCCCTTGTTAAATAGTCGTATACTTAATTTAATGTACGTTAGCTTAACCATGTGTGTTTCTCTAAAAAATCACCTAGAATGTCAAAACCAATAGATTTCTCTCTAGTTGCCTTTTGCATATATATCTGCTAATTTACAAATTGAATAAGTGTGTATTTACAAGAGAGGAAAATTGAATAAATGGATTACCCAACAATTCCATATGAAGAAATAGATGCCATTGTTGGAGGGTATCATGGAGACCCCTTTTCAATACTAGGTCCTCATTCTTATCAGGATGGTGTTGTCATTCGTGCCTTCTTGCCATTGGCTGAAAGTGCTGAAGTCATGCTTAGCAGCAAAAAGATATATCCAATGGAAAGAGTTAAAGAGGATGGTTTTTTTGAAGTGTTCCTGCCTAACTTTGAACTGCCTGTTGGTTATCTATTTAGGTTTGGATCTTATGGTGGCGATCTATTACTATATGAAGATCCATACTCTTTTCCATCAACGCGCACTGACTTTGATGAACATCTGCTGGCAGAAGGCACTCATACAATGATGTATGAAAAATTAGGAGCGCACGTCACTGAGCTAAATGGGAGCGATGGTGTTCTATTTTCATTGTGGGCACCTAATGCCTCAAGGGTTAGCGTGGTTGGTGATTTTAATCAATGGGACGGCCGTCGCCATTCCATGCGATTCCACCCCAACACGGGTATTTGGGAAATCTTTATTCCCGGAATTGGAGAGGGCACGCTCTATAAATATGAAATAAAAACGCGTTACGACAATTACATGGTTAAAAAAGCTGATCCAATTGGCTTCTTCTCTGAGTTACGGCCGAAAAATGCTTCCATTGTATGGGACATTGAAAAATACACCTGGGGTGATCAGCAGTGGATGGAAGAACGCGCTTCCAGGCAACAGCCTGATGCCCCTATTAGCATTTATGAGGTACATCTTGGCTCTTGGAGGAGAAAAAATGGTTGGGAATGGTTGACTTATAAAGATTTGGCCTGCGATCTTGTCCCTTATGTAAAAGATATGGGCTACACCCACATAGAGTTATTGCCAATTACCGAACACCCCTTCGATGGTTCCTGGGGCTACCAGGTGACAGGGTTTTTTGCGCCAACAAGCCGCTTTGGAACCCCCGATCAATTTCAGGCATTTGTCGACACCTGCCATCAGGCGGGCATTGGGGTGATTTTGGATTGGGTGCCTGCTCACTATCCGAAGGACGAAGTTGGATTAGGCTTTTTTGATGGAACACATTTATATGAGCATGAAGATCCGCGCCAGGGCGCCCATCCCGATTGGGGGACATATATTTTTAATTACGGCCGAAATGAAGTCAGGCAATTTTTAATCAGCAACGCTCTTTTCTGGCTTGATAAATATCATATTGATGGCCTACGCGTCGATGCCGTCGCCTCGATGCTCTATTTAGATTTCTCCCGAAAACCTGGTGAATGGATCCCAAATCGTTATGGTGGTCGAGAAAACTTAGATGCCATTGATTTCATTCGCCGGTTCAACCACGCTGTCGAGCAATATTTTCCAGGAACCATCACCCTCGCTGAGGAATCAACCTCCTGGCCTGGGGTAACCAAACCTGTCTCTGAAGGAGGTCTTGGATTTACCTACAAATGGAATATGGGCTGGATGCATGATACGCTGCAATATTTTGAAAATGATCCCATATATCGGTCTTATCATCATGGAACCCTAACTTTTTCATTGCTTTATGCATTTAGTGAACGATTCGTTCTCCCCTTCTCTCATGATGAAGTCGTCCATTTAAAGAAAAACATGCTGGACAAAATGCCGGGTGATATCTGGCAAAAGTTTGCCAACTTGCGTTTGCTCTATGGGTATCAATGGAGTCATCCTGGGAAAAAATTACAGTTCATGGGAAGCGAGTTTGGTCAATGGCGGGAATGGAATGAAGCCCAAAGCCTGGACTGGCATTTACTCGAGCAAGATGAAAAGCATAAAGGGCTGCAATTACTTGTTCGGGATTTAAATGAACTGTATCAAAACGAGCCGGCACTATACGAGGAAGACTACTCCTGGGAGGGCTTTTATTGGATTGACTTAATGGATGGCGAGCGCAGTATTTTAGCATACGGCCGTCGAGCGGCAGATAAAAACGACACCATCTGTGTTGTATGCAATTTCACCCCAGTTGTACGACATGACTATCGATTAGGGGTTCCAGCCGCAGGTACTTATGACGAAATCTTGAACACTGATGCTGAACGTTATGGAGGAAGCAGTGTCATAAATAATAAAATAGCGAGCGAACCCATACCCTGGCACGATCAACCGCAATCCATTTTTATCACCCTGCCCCCATTGGCAAGCGTGTACTTTAAATTGGAAGGAGATGAGGAATAGTGAGTAGGCTCAAGATTAATCAAATTCTCATTTGAAATCTGCCGCCTAACATGCTAATATAGGTGGGTTTTGACGCCTACTTATGAATAAGGCTATCATTTAGTTCGGAGGAATTTTTACCTTGGCTAACATTCAATCTGCCAAAAAAAGAATAAGACAAACAGCGAAACGTACCGAGCGCAATCGCGTTTATCGGTCGTCGGCCCGTACCTACATCAAGAAAACCCGCCAACTCATCGATAGTGGCAAATTAGATGACGCTGAAGAGGTGGCCCGTCATGCATATAAAGCTTTGGATAAATCCGCACGAAGGCGAGTTATCCACCCACGAAATGCTGCAAGACGGAAAGGGCGATTGATGGCTGCCTTGGCTCATGCACGCAAAGAAGCTGCTTAATCTAATTATTTTGAATAGTATAAATGGAGCACCATCCAAGCAAGTGATGGTGTTTTTAGATCAAGCTCTTAATGATACGTTTTAACCGGCTTTTTTTTGACTGCTCCCGGAAAAGACAAGATAAATCCTTTGCCGCGAACCGTTTGCAAAATCTCAGGGTTCGAGGGGTCTTTTTCAATTGATTCTCTAACCCATCGTATGTGAACATCTAAAGTTCTTGTGTCGCCCACATAGTGTGTATTCCAGACATTCACCATTAATTGCTTCCTGCTAACAAGTTCATTTGGATGGCGTAAAAATTCTTCGAGAAGTTGAGCCAATTTGGGAGTCAGACGAAACTCTCCCCTACCCTCAATTTGAACAGCTCGCTTAGACCTAAAAAAAACAAGATGGCCGAAGCGAACGACCTCTTCCTTCAATGGATCCGCCGGCAGCAAATCACGTACACGATTTAATAATTTTCTTCCGGTAAATGGTTGTTCAAGAAAAACATCTGCAGGAATATCTGATTGTTGTGGTTCCCCTGCCGATCGACAATGAATAATCGGATTGTCACCGACAATTCCCCGCAATCTCCGGCAAGTTCGCGCGCCATTAGAGCGGAGAGATGAAGCATCAAACACAACGAGGTCGGGAATGTTACTCTGCGCGGCATTAATAGCTTTGCGCCCTGTGTGGCATATTTTTACTATAAATTCCGCGTTTATAAGAGAAATAGACAATGAGTCGTTGCCGGCACGATTTCCCTCGACTAAAAGTATGGTTTTGTGTTTTGTCATCTTCTATTGAATATCGCTTTACTTTTAAAATACTGAATACTCCTAAGTAAAGCCCAACAAAATCGTGCCTCATTTATATATTTAAACGCGCCTAACGAGGTAATTATAAAAGCCAATGTCAGCGAGCGCAAGCAGAATATTTACGCAAAACCGCTATAAACCTCTTGGTTTTGGGTGGGTTTTGTATATTTGACACAGTCCAAACGCCTGCCTATAATCGGAATTAGTTGCAGGTATGGTGAAAGGGTATCACAATTGCTTCCCAAGCAATTATTAGGGGTTCGAATCCCCTTACCTGCTCAGGCATCTTATTAAGTTTTTGGTGATTGGATATCTAACTTAAGAAATAGCATACCTTATGCGAATGTTTTAACTGAGACGAATTCGTGGGTCAAGGTATGCATAAAATATATCGGCCGCAAGATTGGCAAACGCAAAACCAAATACAGTGATCATCGTCACTGCTTGTAATAATGGCAGATCTTGCCGGTCGATGGCAAATACCAACAAGCGCCCTAAGCCTGGATAATTAAATACGTTCTCAATGACGATTAACCCGCTGATAAGCCATCCGAAGCTGATCGCCACAACAGTTATGGTTGGCATTAAGGCATTGCGCAGAACATGCTTATAAGTAACAGAGGAACTTGAAATGCCTTTCAAGGTGGCTGTACGGACATACGGTTTCTTTAGTTCTTCAACGACCCCAGCACGGGTCAGTCGTGCGATATAGGCCAATAAGACGAGGGTCGCTGTCATTGCCGGTAGTACCAACATCGGCAAAGCCTCGAAAAAAGTAGCATTGGGGGGAATTGATGAATTAGCCGGCAATAGCCCTAGGCGACGCGAAAAAAACTCGATTAGAATAATCCCAGTAACAAATTCAGGTAATCCTACAACCGATAATGAGGCAATACTTATCATGTTATCGGCCGGTTTATCCTCATTCAACCCGGCGATGACACCTAAAAAAATTGATAAAGGAACCCCAATTAGCATGGTTAACGCCGCCAGCATGAGAGAGTTTTGCAAGCGGGTCATGACCACAGGATAGATATCTGACCTTGTGCTTAACGATCTTCCCCAATCGCCCTGTACAAAATTGGTTAACCAGCGGAAATATTGAACAGGCAGAGGATCATTCAATCCGAATTCCTCTCGAAACGCCTCTAACTGCTCCTGTCCCGCTTCCCGCCCTAAGACAATCCGTGCAACATCACCCGGCAGATACTGGGTAATGATAAAGATTATTAATGACGTTAATAATAAAGTGAGTGCCAGGAATGCAACCCGACGAATGATATAACGGGTCATATCGCTTATATTTCTTTACTATCCAGATAAAACTCATTGGAAATCAATTCGACTTGTGATGATTCCAATTCATCGAGGGGAATATGGCAAAATATCCGCGTTCCATCCTCTTTTTCCCGCCAAGGTGGAATCTTACTTTCGCAAATTTCACCTAAATAGCGGGGGCAGCGCGGATGGAATGGGCAACCGGATGGCAAATTACTTTGACTAGGCACATCCCCTTGAAGACGAATATGATCTTTTACGTTCTCAGGGTCAAGGGTAGGTATCGCAGATAATAATGCTTCCGTATACGGGTGAAATGGAGGTTTGAAAATATCTTTCGATAGTGCGATTTCCATAATTTTGCCAAGGTACATCACTGCAATCAAGTCAGCGATGTTTCCAACGACAGCAAGATCATGCGAAATAAAGATCAGCGCGTTTGTTTGTTCAGATTGCAGTTCTCGCAATAGATTTAAGATAGATGCCTGGACCGATACATCTAATGAGGACACCGGTTCATCCGTAATTAGTAAATCAGGTGAAGAAGCAAATGCCCTAGCAATGGCAACCCGCTGTTTTTCTCCCCCACTTAACTGCGTTGGATACCTGGATATATAATCCTCTGGAAGGCGCACCGCTTCAAGTAATTGAGGTACTGTGGCGTTCGCTTCCTTTTGTGATTTACCCATTAATGTAACCATCGGGCGGCTCAATGATTGACCAATTGTTAAATATGGATTGAGCGCTTCATCAGGATTTTGAAATACAAACTGTAACATCCGGCGCGTTTCTAATGACCGACTCCTGAGATCACCAGCCAATTCATAACCTAAAACCTCGATATCGCCATCGGTCCGTGTTGCCAAACCGACTATGGATCGAGCTAGTGTAGTCTTTCCACTTCCGCTTTCGCCAACAATACCTAAGATTTCACCTCTTTTCAGATCAAATGTCACACCATCGACCGCTTTAATAATCTCTCCGGACCTACTTTTGATGACATCAGTAAGCGATCGCGGCCCATCAAAATGGACCTGAAGGTCTTGAACTTTAATCAAAGGGGCGGTATCCATATTGTGTAACATTTTTTTCATCTTTGCCGGATGGGAGCTCTCCTGAACTCCTTGGAAAGATATTTCTCCAGCGGCCATTTCAGACCAGCGAAGACAGCGCACACGACGGCCGTCTGAAACCGTCTCTAATGATGGCCGTTCTTCAAAGCAGCGATCAATTGCTAAAGTGCAACGCGGAGAAAACACACAGGCTGAGGGACGATTTTGTAACGATGGTATGCTGCCAGGTATGGCCTGCAATTCAATCTGTTGGGCCTCTTCACCAAGCCGAGGCACACTCTGCAATAATCCTTCCGTATACGGATGCCAGGGCTGGTTAAACAAATTCACAACCGGGGCATCTTCTACCAGTTCACCCGCATATAGCACGGCAACTCGCTGACATATACTGGCCACAACCCCTAAATTGTGAGTTACATAAAGGGCTGCTGTTTGACGGCCAATGATCAAGTCACGAAATAAATCCAAGATTGCAGCCTGAGTTGTCACATCAAGGCCAGTAGTTGGCTCATCAAGGATGAGCAGCTTGGGTTCCGTGCTGAGGGCCATCGCAATTAATACACGTTGCTGCATACCTCCGCTAATCTGGTGAGGGTAACTTTGAGCAACTCTTGCCGGATCAGGCACACGAACATCTCGAAGGAGATCAACAGCCCTTTCTCTTGCTTCTTTGTTACTTAAATCCATGTGCTGCCGCAATATTTCGGCTATTTGCTCTCCAACCCTGATCGATGGGTTCAAAGAGGATAAAGGATCTTGGGGAACCATAGAAATTTGATTGCCCCAAATTCGCCGCATTTCAGAAGTCGATAATGACAAGAGATTTTGATCGTTGAAGATTATACTACCCTCATCAACCCTGCCGTTTTTGCTAAGGAACTGCATAATCGCCAAGGCTATAGTGGATTTACCTGATCCACTCTCACCTACCAGGCCGTATGTTTGCCCCGGTTCAATTTTTAAAGAAAAATCACGGACCGCATTCAGCCACGCTTTATCAAATCGGTAGGCGACAGATAAATTATCTATCGCTAGAACTGGTGGGTTTTTATCCATCATCCGTTATTTGCCTGAAGGGTTCTTTTTATACCATCAGCCATAAGATTGACACCAATAACCAATAAAGCGATAGCTGCTGCCGGGAAAAACATTGCCCAAGGGAGAACGACTGCGTGCGGTCTGGCTTCATTTACCATCAATCCCCAATTCGGGCTGGGAGGCTGAACCCCAACTCCTAAAAAACCCAAGGACGCCACCAAAAAAATAGCATAAGAAAACCGCAAAGCACCTTCAACCGTTAAAGCAGGAACAACCGACGGTAAAATCTCTCGAAACATAATTCGCCACCGGCTTTCACCTTGAAGTTGAGCTGCTTCTACAAACCCCTTGTTGCGTACAGAAAGGACAACGCTTCGCGCCACCCTGGCAACAATCGGTGTATAGACCACAACGATGACAATTAATACAGCATTTTCTGAGCGCCCTACGGTCCCCAAAAGCAGCAATGCCAATAACAATGCAGGGAGAGCTAGCAAACTGTCAAAAAAGCGCATAGTGACTTCATCAAGCCAGCCACCGCTAAAACCAGAAATCAGGCCAATGATTGTCCCGCACAAAACGGCTAAAATCGTGCCCAATCCTGCTTGAGCTAGCACCTCCCTTGCACCATATAATACTCGGCTGTACACATCTCGACCCAGATGATCCGTTCCAAAGAGATGCTCAGGCGAGGGTGGCTGGCGGGCTACAGCATATATTTGCTCGTTCATACCATAGGGTGCGCACAAGGGACCGACCAGGGCCATGGCCAGGAAAAGCAA
>JANQGC010000071.1 GCA_028277515.1 Anaerolineae bacterium | reverse complement strand
TGGCCGAGCAGATCATCAGCGCCCCGGGCAGCATTGAACACGCCCTGGTGTTCGACGCCGCACCGGCGCATGGGGGTGCGGCCGAGTTCCTGGAACTGCAGGCCACCTTAGACCTGCTGCCCGGAACAGAACTATGGGCGGATGGTCGCCCACAGACAAACACCTTCTCAACAGAAGAAAGGATCGAAGTACGTGATGAGCAGGGTCAAATCGCCTTTGTCTTTAACCCTGTGATCGCCTATGAGCAGCGGGACAGAAGAACAGCCGTCGCCGGATCATACCATCTTGAGCCAGGCCAGGAAGACGGTCGCTGGCTGGTCACCGTGCGCACCCCCCTCGCCTGGTGGACCGACCTCGCTCGCCAATATCCGGCCGTCCTCGATCCGACCATTGAAGTGGAACGCCCTGATGGATTTGGCCAGGGCATGGCCTGGATCAACAGCAGCCTGACAGAGAATCAATTTCGATTCGGCATCCTGACCCTTGGCGCTGTCAATTTTCAGCCATTTGAAACGAAGGGATTTTTGCAGTTCAACAGCATGCCCGGCGTCATCCAGGGCATGAATGGCCAGAACCAGCTTCCTTTGCAGATTGAAAAAGCGTATCTGGATATCGCCCCTACCGCCCTCGGTGTCCCGGGATGGAAACACAAAAAAGGCTCTTATCCCAACTGGCATGCCATCGTGCATAAACGGCCAACCAAAGTTTATTACGTTGATGAAGGCTACACCAATCCCAACTGCCCGGCCGGCATGCAGGAGTTCTCCATGCTGGACGACAGCCTGACCCACTCTTGTTGGGATTTTAATAACAGTCCCGATTCCATTGACGGCACCTTCATGGGTGAGGAGATTTTACAGGCCGGACCTGTGAACAAAGAAATAGAACCGGTCACCACAACCTGGGATGTGACCGGCAAGATAAAGGATTGGTATGACAATCAATATGCCTCTCCCACACGATTAGGGCCAACCTTCATGGTCGAATTTGCCGATTTTTGCCAGGGAGCCGGCCCCTATAATTATGGCAAATCGCCCTGGGTAAAAGGCTGCACTGTTTTTGATATCGCTCCCGGCCACGCCCGCCTGCGGATAGAATACAACAAGCCTGTCTTGCAGCCGGATGACAATGTGATCAATATGCCAGGAATACCGAGTTACCTGGCCGGTGTCTTTAATGAAGAGACAACTCAACACCAATTTGATCTTAATACGAGTGGGTTGACCCAGTGGCGCGGGGTCGCCGCACGTGGCAATCACCAGGTTGATGATACCCTGCCAACCAGGGTGGGCTTAAATTTGAAACAGAATGAAACTGAGCTAGCGGGCACGAACGGCATTCCCGACCAAACTCAGTTTTTACTTATAGACGGTAATAACACAAGTGCCGGGCTTAATGGAGCGTCATTAACGGCCGAAGCGCTCTCCTCCAACGAAAACAATTTCGACCAGGACCAGGGGCGCAATTATCATCTGGAATATATTCATACTGCTTCAGATAGTTTTGCCAACGGAAGCTGGCAAACCATCTCATACACCCTGCCCTCCAATAGCTTAATGGGTCTCATCGAATTTCAGCTAAATGACGGCCAGACCATTGGCATCAATGCTGAGGGTTATCCCGGCCTGGATATTTACCTGGTCAAGCCAACCAGCGGCAGCGATCCGGCAAGCGCCGTAATCGGGTCACCCGATAAACGCCTCATGCCCCTTACGCCCAGCGCAGCGACTTATCGCGCGCTTCCACCGGTAAATGTGAATACAACGGGCAAGTGGGCTTTAGCCATTGTCAACCAGGATCGTCCGGAACTTTGCCTGGTCGGTGATTGTGATGGAGATTACCTGGACCGCGGAGTGGAGATCAATGTCCTGGTCTGCAATGCCGGAGAATACCCGACGAAGCAGCATGCCTGCCAGCCCATTCTAACGCCCGCTCACAGTCTATTGACGAATAGTTGGGTTGATTTACCGGGCATGGGACTCAAGGTTTACAGCCCCGATTTTGTCGTTACCGATCCGGTAACGGATCCCAATCCTTTAGAAACGAATGATTGGTGTACCATCGGTGCTGATAATGGCATGCCGGTGATCGAATATCAAGCGCTCAGTGAGCAGGAATACGTGGTCGTCGCCCAGGGAACCCTCTGCTATGACGCGGATACGATGAGTCTGACCTCCTCACTCAATAGCGCCATTGGCCTGATGCTGCCTGATGGTACGCTTGCCCAGGCCAATCGCGGCCGAATTATCCCCACTGTTATTTATGGTGATCCGCTAAAATTCCCAGTTTCCTTCAATGAACCCCACGGTGAGGTGCAGATTAGCAATGAAAACCCCTCACACTTGTTATCCAAAGAGGGAACCAGGCGCAATATCAAGCCCTTCGATCAATATTGGGAAAAGGATCACGATGCTTACACGCATGAAATCGATTATATCGATTTATCAGTCATGGAAGCGCATGCGGAAGGACAAATTCAGACAAATGTCATGGTAGAAGTAGGAACCAATCCTTTTTCAATGACCTGGGATGTTGATTGGGATTTATGGCCGGACACAAGTACCACCCTGGAATATGGATTCAACCTTGCCCCTGTGCAGCAAGCCCCTTTTCCCCAACCATTGGATTATGTCAGCGCCAATTTACAGTTTTTCAGCGCCGGTTTTGACGCGGGAGCTGACGGATTATTCACCGCTATGGACCTCGCTCCCTCCGATAACTACCCGCATGCTGTCCAATTCTCTGCTCCCTTTGCTCGCTTGACTAATGATGCCGATCTTGGTGGCGCGACTAAGTATATTAAGGCCGTTATCCCATCCCCCGGCCAGGCCTTGCAGCCCGACGGTTTTCTAAGCTGCAAGCACAATAACTCGGCCGCAAGCTGTCTGGACCTGCGCCGCACGGATTATGATTGGAACGAGGGTGATGAGCGCAATTTAACGGAATGGGAACTGCCCGATATCACCATCACCGGCCAGGCTGCCACCGTCGCCTTCGCCAGTGAAGGGCTGCTCAATGTCTACAGCAGCGACCACCCCCTGGCCGCCAACAATATCAATCAGAGCTTCGCTTTTGAAACCTGGGGCGTCACGGCCAAGACCTCTCAAGGTCCCTGCACGCCGGGTGGTCCAAATAAAACCATTATTGATGGGCAGGGCTTTATGGCTCTACCCATGATCGGCTCCAACGGCAGCGGTTCCGGCCCATTTGTTGAGGTGAAATTCTCGCTCTGTGATAATGCCTTGCAGCAGGCGCAGTTGGAATTAGATGTTTCGCCCACGACTATACCCGTTGGCAGCACCGGCTTCGGTGTCGATATCATTGGCGGCACGATCACTGTCGGTCCCAAATCGACCACCGTCGCTCTCAATGTCGGCCTGCTGACCCAGGATCGGTATACCTTGACCAAGGGAGGCCAAAAAAAGAACGGCACGTTAACGATTAACACCGCCGGCCTTTTCTCCATAAAGGGATCAGGGCTGATCGTGGGCAAGCTGGACGCCAACTATCGTCTTGATGTTTCCTGGGATCCCCTGGACGTGCTGCAAGAAGGAGAAATCAGCTATGGTGGCGGGCTGCTGACCGGCTTTATGCGCCTGCATGGCTGGTTTGGCCAGGGCTGGCAGAGTAAATACAGCTACCTGCCGGACAATAATGATTTTCATTTCACGGGCACGGTTAAAGGGACGATTCAAATTAAAAAAGGGCAGTTGATCGATAAGAAATATCTTAAGGTGCCCTGGTTTAATGCCGGCATATCGGCCGAGGTATCATTCGGCGAATTTTGCAGCAACAGCAGCTCATGTACGCCCATCAACTGGGGCATGTCGGCCACGATTAAGGTTTTTGGCTACGGGGTTGGGGTCTATATCGACAAGAACGGTCCGGAGATCTTCCTGGGCAGCAGCAGCAAAGTGCTGGTGGATCAATGTACAGGCTGTGGGTCCCTGGTCTATACCAATGTGCCCGGCCCGCAAGAACGGCCGTCTCCAGCCGACGAAGCCCCAAACGCCCTGCTCGAATTTGAAACAGGTGATGCTCCCCCAGGGGCTGTTCAACCCTACATGGAGCAATCCTTCCCCGATCCCTTTGCCGGCGTCCAGCCTAGCCAGCTTTGCACCGGCCACGGCACATCAACCCATACCTGCTCGTTTTACATTAATACAACAGAGCACACCGGGCGCGCCTTGTTCAGCGCCGGCTGGATCAACGGCGACCTGGATGTCAGCCTGGTTGACCCCAACGGTGTCACCATTACCCCGGAGAATGCCGCCCAGCATAACGTGACAATCACTCCCGTTTATGACGAAGACGGCATTGGCCAGGGCATCATCTTCGTCGTCAATGCGCCCACGCCCGGCGGGACTATCCCTCTGGGAAATTGGGATATGGTTATAGATGGCGTGGCCGGCGATCCGGACCCGTTAAATTATTACACCTTATCCCTGGCCACCGATCCGCCCCCGCCAAACGTGCAGTGGACCTCTGTCTTGTCCCAGCAAGAGACGCCCGTGAATGGCATCATGCCTTTAACCTGGAATGCCAACCGTTCCGGAAATGCCCTGGAAGATAACGTGACCCTCGATCTATTCTATGCTCCCATCTACCGACCCCCTGTCTGGCAAAGCGTGTCCGTCTCCTTCCCCGGCAGCTACCAGGATGAAGCCGGCCTGGGCGTTGATTGGAACCCGGCCGAACCAACTATTGCCGCCGGTGATCCCAACCAGGACGGCATCTGGCGCATCGCCGCTACCATCCCACCGGGGGAATACGGCTTCCTCTCCGCCCGCAACGGCGCTTTACAAGAGTATTACGGCGAGAACGGGTTGTATCAAGGGGAGATCATATCGTTCACGGTTCCGATTTCCCAATCAGGACCGGTCAAATTCTTCTACGATCCGCGCAATAATTTCGCCACCACAGATACGGAACATACCATTGTCACCCTCATTGGCGATATGATGGATACGATCAGTCCCAGCACAGTAACCAACCCCAACTGGAACCCGGAAAACCTGGTCGGTTGGATGAAGCCGGGCGTCGATTCGGATACCTTTTACGAAACAACACTGGAAATCCCTGCCGGACAGTACCATTACAAGATCGCCATAGACGAAAACCTGGCCGAGAATTATGGTGCGGGCGGCGTACCCAATGGTCTCGATATTCCTTTTGAAGTGCCTGACGGTGGTGCCCTGGTCCGCTTCACATTTGACACGGCAACTAAGGACCTCAATCACGAGATCCTGGCCGAAACACCCGGTGTCATGATCACCCGTCTGGACGATAATGATGCCGGGTTCTATGACTGGCCCACCCTCAGCCTGGCCGATGGCGAATACCGGGTCGGTCTGCGCATTGATGACCATTTCCGGGGCAACGGCCAGATCATATCCTGGGCACCAGGGACGGTACTGATCGGTGACGACGGTGTGCCACCGCCGGACCCGGTCGTCCTGTCCACCCAGGTTAAGAATGACGCCATCCACGTCTACTGGGAAAGAAATGACGACTGGCTGGACCTGGCCGGCTACCTGGTTGAATATGATGTGCCCGGCCCTCAACCGAACACCTATTTCACGCAGACAAAGCGCATGGTGCCCCTGCCCGCCAGTTTCTCCCCCTTCAACCAGCATATCCGGTTAGGTGGACTGTTGATGAATGATGCTGAGTACAACCTGCCTGATATTGTCACCTCGATTTGTGTGCGCTCGTATGATGTGCATGGCAATGTCAGTGGCTGTGCTCCGGTAGAGGTCGTCATGCCCTTAGCTGAAGAAGGATCGGATGAGCCGCTGATTGGCCCACCTCAGCAGTTAATCGTGGAAGACGGTGATCCCCTGGAAATCACCTGGATTCCGCCGGCTTTTGGGACACCGGCCGGCTACCTGGTCAGTTATGCGCCTACAGGCTGTCTGATTACTGATGATTATCCCCCCGCCATTGAGGGGCTTTCCCCCGTCGATTTTGGCAATAATCTCAACGTCTTTTTGAGCGGGCTGGTGCAGGATCAAAGCTACACTATCACGGTCCAGGCATATACGGCCGAAGGCATCCTCAGCGAACCGGCCACCATCCTTGGCAAAGCGGGCAACCTGGAAGACCTTGACAACAACGGCCTGCCCGACATCTGGGCTGAGCTTTATGGCATTGACGATCCCGCCGGCGATCAGGAAGGGGATGGCTTGAGCAATTTACGCGAGGCCAGCCTGGGAACCAACCCCTTCAATTCCGACAGCGATTTCGACGGCCATTACGACGGCGCGGAACTGGCCTGGGGCAGCGATTTGTGTGGCACGGATCAGCCACCTTACCAGGCACAGGGCAAGCTGACCTTAAGCGGTTCTGAGCAGCTCTCTTTCACCGTTTCCGACAATATGCCGCAAAGTGATCCTGAAACTATCTCCATATTCAATATGGGACAAGGTGACTTGCAGTGGACCGCGGCCGGATCAGACAATTGGATCAAGCTCAGCCAGTCCAGCGGCGGTGATTTGAGCGAACTGGACATCTGGGTTGATGCCACAGGATTGCAATGGGGTGTGCAACAGGAATATGAAGGGAATGTGACTATTGCAGCCCCACATCCATCCTTACCTTTGCCCAATGGCAACATCCTGCCGCCAATCACCGAATCCTTCACCGTTCCTGTTAAGATGATCCTACTGCCCCCTGTGTCCGGAATCACCCAGGCATTAAACTTGCAGTCCGGTTGGAACCTCGTCTCCTCTTTCATTGAGCCAAACGAACCGGCCCTGGACGACATCTTCTCCGCCATGCCGGAGGTGGTCCTGGTTAAAAATGGTGATGGCCAGATCTACTGGCCCGATTTCAACATCGACCAGATTGGCAGTTGGAACCCGCAGGAAGGTTATCAAATATATACCACAGATGGAAGCAGTCTCAACATAACTGGCACACTGAGCGATCCCCACCAACCCATTCCCCTGCTCGCCGGTTGGAGCATGGTTGCCTACCTGCCCAGCGCGCCCATGCCCATTGCCGAGGCTTTAAGCTCCATCTCCGGGCAGCTCTTTATCGCCAAAAACGGGCAAGGCCAGGTATACTGGCCGGAAATTGGCATCGACCAGATTGGGGAGATGCAGCCGGGAGAGGGTTACCAGATGTACCTGGTCTCTCCCGGAAATTTAACCTATCAAGAGCAATAACCACGATAAGCTTATCTTGAGCCAGGTGACAGTCACTTTTGAAGTGACTGTCACCTTTTTTGTTAAATTATAAGAAAGTGTTGACTTACAATAAATGAACCGCTACAATATTAGATAGTAGTCACTAACATAAATTTCTGCTCGATTCTGATGCGTTGGTATCAACAAGAAAACAATAAAGGGAACAACTATCATGTTTAAACATGTGATTAATACTATCGTTCTGGGGGGAGGAGACGACCAATCAAGCGGACCATCACTTGATAGTATGCTGGAGAGCGCCGATAAACATCTTAAGAATTTTGATGTCTTAATCGAACCGGCGCCGGAATCTAAACCGCGCACGCCTTTTGATGCGCATCTTCCCAAAGAAAAAATCTCTATGGTCAACCTGTCCGCCAAACAGAAGCTGAAGGTTATGAGCAAAGCCCTACCCCTATTCACAAATATGCAAATCGGGGCGCGCATGTATGATGGTAAGTTCAAACCCACCCACAGCGAAGCCGGCTCTGAGTTCCTGGTTGAACTAGAGGAGATAGCCCGTAATTTGGGGGCAAAAGATATTGGCTATGTCAAAGTTCCACGATATGCTATTTTCAAGGATAAGGGCCTTCCATGCGAATATGCGGTTATTTTCACGGTGGAGATGGACAAAGAGGAAATTGATACGGCTCCCAGCTTTGAGTGCCAGGTTGAAGTGATGGAAGGGTACAAAAACATGGCCATGATTTCTAAAAAACTGGCTCAATTTATGCGCAAATGCGGCTATGCTGCCTATCCGGGCACGGCCTTGGGAGGCATCACTGATTATCCGCACCTGGCAGAGTTAGCCGGGCTGGGCGCTATCGGCTATCATGGGCTGCTCATTTCCCCCGGCGAAGGGGCGCGGCTGCGCATCAATACCATTTACACAAATATCAGCAACTTGCCTACTCTTGATGCCCAAGAAAAAGAAAATGAGCATTTATGGGTGCGTGATTTTTGCGCCATGTGCAAAAAGTGCATTCGCCAATGCCCGGTCGACGCCATCTTTGACCAGCCTGAAGCACGCGGGGATGGGGGCATGCAGACCATCGATCACGCCGCCTGCCGCGAATACTTTACATCCAATTATGGTTGTGGTGTCTGTCTTGCCGTGTGCCCTTTTAGCCAGGTTGGTTACGAGAAGATAAAAACCACATTTAAGGGCAATCCTCAAGCCCCACAGTTTCGCATTCCACAAGCATCTCTGCTTATACATGAAAAAGAAGCATTACATCATGGGTAGAATTGACCGCTCCAAAATAAATGTTATTGAAAAAGGATTTCGCTTTGAGCCTTTTCGGCCGACAGCAAAAAACGAATTTCCGTTGGCCGATGCTAACCTGAAAGACGAGAGGGAGCTTCTCGTTTTCCAGCGCGGCGGCCGGCGCCGCGCCGTCCTGGTTTCAGAAGCCGCTTACCATCATGTGGTTCAGGGCGAGCTTTCCGGTGAACCATATCTCGTCACCTTTTGAGCGCCCTGCAACAGCGGTGTCGGTCTGACACCGGTCATAAATGGACAGGTGCACTGGTTTGGTGTGCCGGGATTAGCTAATGGCCTGGCCGTCATGCGTGACGAAGAAACGGGAAGCCTGTGGGACCATATTACCGGTGAGTGCTTTGATGGCCCTCTCGAAGGACGGAGGCTCGATTTTTGGCACGTCAGCCTGACCAATGCTGCTGCTGAATGTGCACGCCATCCACATACAACCTTGCTTAAATCAGATTACCGTTCGCTCAAAAGCGCCTTTATGAAGCGCGTTCTCTCCAGTCGGTTGAGCTATAACAAGGAAGGCACGTTCCTGGCTCCCCAATTCCGAAATTCCATGCACTCAGAGGTTGACCCGCG
>JANQGC010000044.1 GCA_028277515.1 Anaerolineae bacterium | reverse complement strand
CCGCCAGAATCCGCGACTTCCGACCGGTCACGCGTTGGTAAGCCTGCACCAGGTCGTAAAGGGTGGTCGGCCGTCCTGGCCCGGCATTGTAAATGCGTCCGGCAGCTTTCTTGTTAACAGCCGCCTGCCACATTAAACGGGCTACATCCCCAGCGTAAATGAGATCCAGCAAATTGCGCCCGCCATTAACCAATGGCAGCAACGGCAAGCCGGCCAATCGCAGGGCCATCGGCATGAAATAGCGGTCGCCCTGGCCATAGATGATCGGTGGCCGGATGATCGTTGTCGACAGCCCATATTCTTGGAATGTGCGCACTTTTTCTTCGGCCATTAGCTTGGAACGGCCGTACAAACTGATCGGCTTTAATGCCGCCTCTTCCGGGGTCGGCACCGGCACATCCAGATCGTAAACGCTGTTGGAACTGACATATATAAATCGTCTTGCTCCGCACTCAAGAGCCGCCTCCAGCAGGCTTTCCGTGAAATCGACATTGACCAACTTATAGCGTGGCCATTCTTCATCCCCCTTGCCATCCACACCGAAAGGGGCATCGGCCGTCAGGTAGCCGGCAACATGGAAAATAAGATCTGCGCCCGCGACGGCCGCTTGAATTGCCTGCTTATCCCCGGCAGCGCCATAAACGAGATCAACGCCTAGGCTATTTAGATGTTCCGTGTCGCTGCTCGGCCGCACAAGGGCACGTACATGTACCCCCTCATCTGCCAGAACATTCACCAGGTGGCGTCCCAGCAATCCCGTCGCCCCTGTGACCAAGGCTAGCATCCGCTCAATCCCATTTAATCGATCAAATTAGAAGACAGTAATTGAGCGTGCAATTTCTGCGCCCCGGTAAAGTGAATCGTTTGAAAACCCAGCATTTGAGCCGCCTCAATATTGCGTTTGTTGTCATCAATAAACAGGCAATGGTTCGCCGGGCGGCCGACGCGCTGCAAAAAGACATCAAAAATCTTCCGGTCCGGCTTGGCCGCACCAACCTCACCGGAAATTACAACCTCGTCAAACCAATCTAAAAATTGGAAACGGTTTTTTACCAGGGCAAATGTTTCCGCCGACCAGTTGCTCAAAGCAAATAAAGGATAGCCGCGTTCCTTGACCCTAGCCAGAACGGGTATTGTCTCTTCTATTTCACCGCCAACCATCTCCACCCAACGGCCGTGATAAGCGCGAATATATGGCTCATACTGCGGAAAGAGGTCAATGCGTTCCTGCACCGCCTGGGCGAACGGCTTTCCCGCATCCATCGTTTCGTTCCAATCCATCGGACAGACGGCCGAGAGGAAATATGCCATCTCTTGCTCATCACCGTTGAACATTTTTCGATAAAGATAACGGGGATTCCAATCGATCAACACGCCCCCTAAATCAAATACAATGGCCAAATCTTCATTCACTGCTCTTGTCATATTTGCAAAACATTCCTATTAGCCGGTTGGTAGTAACGGCTTTAGCCGGTGAAGCGATTACTACAAACCACACGACAGTAGATATTTGTCAAACGACTAAAATAACAACGTTGTTTTAGCGGTTGTCATTTCGAGCGAAGCGAGAAATCTCTCGAGAGATGCCTCGACAAGCTCGGCATGACACGTGCGACAATACTTGTTTGTTCGTACTTATATCAACGTTGCAACATGGGTAAATATATCTTATTTTCCCCGGCCGGCGGGGGTGGCGGGGGCGGTGGTTCATCATAATCAGGCGGAATATCCTGTCCTTGCACGATTCCCAATGGCGCATAATCCCGGTATCCGGGGAAAACAATACCCAAATGAGGATTACCAAACCGGCGGATCAGGATCTCGCTCAACACCCGGCGATAATCCGTAGTCACCGCCAAATCGGCGCCATCATATAGCTGGTCATTACGCAGGCCGGGCCACTGTCCGTAAATGCCGCCATTAACTTCACCACCCAGGACCAGCATCATCCCGCCATGTCCATGATCGAGGCCGTAGGTCGCATTCTGGCGCAGCCGCCGGCCAAACTCGCTCATCACTGTAATCGTCATGCGCTTGGTAACCTGTGTGTCCAGGTCGGTATAAAAAGCGGTCAATCCATCGGCTAAATCGCCCAGCAATGAAGCAAACTGTCCCCCACTGCCATTGCCCTGGTAAAGATGCAGATCCCAACCGCCTAGATCCAGGGTAACGATCTGTAAGCCAACCTGCGCTTTGATCATCTGAGCAATGGATTTCAAGCTATCGCCAAAGCCGCCACTGGGGTAAACCGCGCCATTGGATGGGACATAGTCGTCAAAATTTTGACCCTCAATAATTGAGACAGCATTCAATGCTTCTAATCCGGCCACATGCACGGGGCTGGACCCGCCATACAGCTTGCGCAAGGAAAAACGTTGGGCATCTCGCCACTGCCAGTGACCCAATGAAAAATCGAAATCGCTCAACCGCGCTGTGACCAGCGTATCCCGGTTGCCCAATAACGAAGTCGGATGCTGGTTGCCAACCGCCATCACGGGAACCAACGGGTCACCTTCAATGCCCCCGGCGCTGATTAAGTGGCGGGTCAACCAGCCATTGCCGGCTCCCTTAACGCCTGGGGTCCCGCTTTCGATAAATTCCATGGCATCAAAGTGGCTGCGCGTGTCCTCATGCAGACCCACCGCTTGAACGATGGCCAGTTTGTTGTCCTGGTACAAATCGAAAAGAGAGGCTGCGGCGGGATGAATGCCAAACTGGCTGTTCAGCGGAATTGCCGGTTCCTCACCGCTGGTTGGCAATTGCAAATTCGGCCGCGCCGCCTCATAATATCCGCGATCATCCCCGGCGATTGGCGGGATGAGATTCAAAGCGTCACAGCCTCCACGCAAGAATATATTGACATAAATAGACTGGTTAGGTTCGTCTAATGGGCTGCCAAAAACAGTCAAGTTTAATTTGGCACCAGCCATGCCGGCGATGGCCGCCGAGCAGCCGGCCAAAAATTCACGCCTGGAAACTTTGGTCATTATTGTTTCTCCAATTGCCTTATCGCCATTGAAACTCAGGCGATAAAAGGATTAATCCCACCATCGAGCTTAAACGCTCCTGGACAGAAGAATCGCTGTCCAGCGGCAAATCATGATCGGGGTGATGACCTTGAGCCATAAAATCAATAATATGCTGCCGTTCGCCGCTATCAATGCTGCGGCCGAGCAGACGATAAATCCAAAAATCGGCCAGTTCCACGGCCGACCGGACATGGGCTGGCGTTTGTCCCATCACATCTATGCGCAATGTTTCATCTTCCCTTTGCAGAATCGTCAGCCAGTTAATGATGCGCCAGCGGTAGACCATGGTTGATGTGTTCAACCAATCTTCCTTCGTATCGCCATAGCCGTCAGGCGCGCGATGGCGATACAGCGGCTGGCCGATGCGATCATACAGCCAGAAAAAGGAGTCACTCTGCCCATCTTCAATCTTGAATGTGAAGTCGGCATTACTGGCGCGCAGGGCACTGGCGATGACCTCAAACGGCCGCTTCGTTTTTCCACCCCAACTATTTCTGAATTCAGCCGAATTTAAGATATGGCGCAGCACCTCTTTAATTTGAGTTGGCGAATTTCGCTGGGCATAAAAGAGATCGGCCGTCGAATTGACAATGCTCGGCGGCGGATCATCGTTGATAAAGCGCCTACAAAGTTTGAAAGCGATATTTTGCGCGGTGCCGGCATGGTAAGCCAGTAAATCCAGGACCATACGGCCGTCGACCATATCCGCCTGGTCAGGTGGGATAAATTCACCGAGGACATGTTTCTGGAACCGGTCATGCCAATCGGCACGATACATAAATTCACCCGTGCTGCCAATTTGCGGATCATTGGCTTTATTGCGAAACGTCCAGCCCGTGAAGCAACGTGCCGCCTCGTAAACATCATCATCCACATACCCGACCGGCCGTCCATCCGGACCTGGCGGCACATCATCCTGGCGGCCGACGCCCAGATAATGCTGCGATCCCATTGTGTGGATCTCAAACATTTCCCGGGCGTGATTTTCATTTGGTCCGGCGTTGGAATTGGTGTAATTATCAAGATAAGTCAGCATCGCCGTACTGCTGGTTACCGCTTCTAACAATTCACGAAAATTACCCAGAGAGTGAGTGCGAATGATGTCACGGTCGTGATGCATGAAAATTGAGGGTACCCAATTATCAAAAACATAAACATTAAAATGATTGTGCCAGAAATCGGCCATGACTTCAGCCAGTTGGCGCCGGCTGTAAACCGCCTTTAGGAATGTTAAACGTTCCGTTTCTCGCCAGGGCAAAATGCGAATGTTATAGTCACCACCGGAATTGAGATAATAATCCGCCCATAACTGGGTCAGGCTTTTATTCAATGTCTGGAAGCCGGCCGTAGTGATGCGACCCTGCAGGGCGTCATCATTGATATTTTGCGGTTCAAGCTGCAGTTCAACATACTGTTGCAGCCGCTTCTCCTCCGTGCTGCCCAGGTTGTTAAAAACGGCGATATCCCCCGGACGCGGTCCAAATCCCATGCGATTGAGCGCAAGAACAGCCAGGGGTGGGCTGGTTGCAGAGAAATCTGGAGATGGGTTTGCTATCCAATCCTGCGCTGAATTCATATGGATGTCTCCTTTTCATCCTCGCTAAACGCCCGGTAGTATAGGGCAAGTTGGGCATTAGCGGTCGGCTGCTAAATTTCTTTTATATGCCATTAAGGGAGCATGGTCAAACCGCGCCTGCCGTAACCGCGATTTCTTATCGCGCTTCCCGCGTGACACTTGCGCAAGAACGAAAAAGGGATTTTTCGGTTACAAACGTGACTGTTACCGCGATTTCTTATCACGCATATAATAGGGTTCTTATGCGCACTTGGCTTTGGGCAATTTTACTCTTCCTGGCCTTACTGGCTTTCTATACCGTTACTTTGCAGCCATCCCTGGCCTGGGGGGATGGCATCCGATTGCAGCGCGAGGTGATCACGGCCGAATCCTTCATCCTGGCCGAGATCGTCAATGTTGATTTCGCTCCTGATCCCTGGCCTTTTGCTCGTTTGGGCGTAGCGGCCTGGGATCATCCCTTATATGTCATGCTTGGCCACATCCTAGTACGATCCCTGCCCATAGCCCACGCTCCCTGGCTGGTCAATTTTATCTCCGCCATCTTTGGCGCCGGGGCGATTGTCCTGTTCTTCATGCTATGTACCCGGCACACGCGCTCCTTATCGGCCGCATTGCTGGCCTCTTTGGCCCTGGCTTTGTCCCATACTTTCTGGTGGCATGCCGTAACCCCGGAAGTTTATACGCTCTTCGCTTTTCTGCTGCTATTAGCCGTTTACAGCTTTGATACATATGAGCAAAACGGCCGCTTCCGCGCGCTCCTTCTGGCCTCTTTGGCTATGGGTTTGGGCGTCGCCAATCACCTGCTGGCTGGTCTCGCTTTACCGGCCTTAATCCTCTACCTGTTGATCTCGCGGAATGCTCGCCGTGCCTTACGTTTAAGCTGGCAGCAGTGGCTATGGCTTATCCTGGTATTTATTATTGGATTCATACCTTACTGGGTGCAGTTTTTGCGCCTGCTGCGCACCTTTGCCCTGCCCGAACTGTTTGGAACCGCTCTAGGCAGCACTTTTTTACAAGGTTCAACCGCCCTCAGTCTAAGCCAACTAGCCCAGAGCACAACAAGCTACCTGACATTTCTTGTCTACAATTTTTTGCCAATCGGTTTGTTGTTGGGGATTTACGGCTGGTGGGTTGGGCGTGATGCTTACCCTGTCCTGTGGAAAAAATCGGCTTCTTTATTTACCGTTTACCTGCTCTTCGGTCTTTTTTACAGTGTATCCGACCAGTTCGCCTTTTTCCTGGGAGCGCACATTTTCTGGGCGGCCGCATTAGCAATGGGCATCGCCCAACTCCAGATGAAATTGTGGCCTGATAGGCGCTGGATCCTAAACACTGTCCTGGCCGTAGCCTTTTTAATCACGCCCCTCTTCTATCATGTCACACCGGACGCGCTGCGAGCCGCCGGCCTGAGCGAGGAAACATTTGGTGTGCCCCAGATTGGCACCGGTGTGCGCGATGGGCTGACTTATTACCTGGACCCCAATAAAAATGGTGATTTATCGGCCGATGCATTTGGCCTGCAAACGATGGCCAATTTACCCGCCGATTCCCTGGTCCTGGCCGAATGGTATGCCGACACGGATGAGTATTTTGTCCTGCGCTACCTGGCCGTGGTTGATGGACTGCGGCCCGATGTTGACCTGGCCGGCTGGCCTACCGAAAATCCCTTCGCTTTTGATTCTCAACTAGCATTGGATCTCGTCGCGCAAGAACTGCCCCAACGGCCAGTTTACCTGGCTTCTCTTGACGAAGAATTCTATGCCACTTCGACCCTCATGGCTCAATATTGCATCGTCGAAGAATACAATTTATATCGTGTGTATAGTCAAAGTGAAGCAGAGGGACAATCTTGCCTGGCCCCCTAAAAATAGTAATATAAGTTTTCAGGGTATGTGCTGCGACCGGTCTCCCGACCGTGTCGCAAATCTTACCGAAGAACTTATGTGCTCGCACTTAATATGCCATCTATTTCATCGCTCCAGATGCCGCAAACTTTCAACAATCCACATTCTTACGAGAGACGAAGTTGAGATGTCATAACTTCGAGCTACTTTCTCGACGCGCTCCTTAAGCGATGGCGCAACGCGAATCGTCATCACCGTTTTCTTTTCATCCGGCTGTGGTAGATAGTTGCCCTCAACTAATTCCAAATCCTCAAGATAATCCGTAATATCGTGCGTATCCCAGAAAACTGCTTCTTCCTTAATTGTTTTAAACTCAGGGATTTTTTTCTTACTCATCATTTATTTTCCCTCTGAGAACGGTAGAAATTCCGTTCCTTCTTGGACATATCCCTCGCTGTAACAACATAAAAAACACCTGCGGTATCCTGTTCATTAATGATCACAGCCAACAATCGCTTATTCGCCCGACCTAGAATTATCAAACGTCCTGAATGACCCTTTAGAAATACGACATACTTATCCTTTAAAGATAATTCAACTTCCTCCGGATAAACATCATGTCGTTTTATATGGCTAACATTCCAATCATCCCAAATTAACTTTCGGACAATGACATGATAAGTTTTCACACCTATATTGTATTACAATGTATTACATAATTCAATATCTGAGATTAAAATTAAGGGTTTAGTTTCCTACAAAAACCCACACGACATAAACGATATAAACCGCAATCAAAATTCCGCCTTCCAGGCGAGAGAGTTTATGGTGCGTGGTCAGGAAAACGAACAGCAGGATGACCGTACCCAGGAGTAACAAAGTTGATGTAAAAAGGTCCGCTGTGCCAACTATGATGGCCTCTCCCTGTAATAGCAGGGCAATCAGCCAGGGCAATCCCAGACCAATCAAGATATCAAAAACGTTGGAACCAACCGCATTGGCTACGGCCATATCCCCTCTTCCCTGGCGGGCAACGACGACGGAAGCGAAAAGATCAGGAACAGATGTCCCGGCAGCTAAAATGGTGAGGGCGACTATCACCGGCGGAATATTGATCGCTTCGGAAAAAATGATCGCGTACTCAACCAGTAAATAGCTTAACCCAGCGATTAAAAGGATGGAAACGATAAAAGTGCGCCAGTAGGAGCGGTGCGGATCGCCCATAAATAGGCCGATGAAACGGCTGGTCAATCCCGTGATCCGAAAATAGATACCCATCCTCTCACGTTGTATTTCGATTTCACCCGAAACAGACTCAATAGGATCACCGGTTAAATCTTGCCCATCACTTCGCCAACTGAAAAGGACAATAATATAAATGGCATAAACAATCAAGAATAGGACGGCTTCAAAAATTGTGATCACCCCATCATAAAAAGATGCGATTAAGAGCGCCAGGCTGATCGTATACATGACCAGATCGCGCACAACGACTCGCCAGGTGATTGACACCGGCCGGGTGACGGCCGAAGCTCCCGTGATCACCAACACATTAAAAATAGCCGATCCGACAATAGTGCCGATGCCCACATCCCCATGAGACCCGCCGCCGACGAACAGCGCTGATAAGGCAATAAACAGTTCCGGAGCGGACGAACCCATGGCCATCAAAGAAGCGCCGGCGACATTGCTGGGGATCTTGAATCTCTTGGAAATCTGGTCCAGGCTGACAATAAAAAACTCATCGGTAATAATAGCCAGCAGATAAATGGCCAAACCGATCACAACGAGGCTTAACAGTATAGTCATATTTATATCTTTATTTTTACGTTTGATAGTCCCGGTGAAATTTTATTACTTCACCACCGGGTTTGCCAATAAACCGCTTGACCTTATTGGTTTATTTTTTTATGTACATATGATAAAGTGACAGTCACCTTTCAAGAGCGTACGTAAGGAAATTTACCAGTTTAAGTGGCTGTCACCTGCTTAAGAACCTAGAATGTAATAAATCTGTAAGCAGTCGTTCATGATTAAATAAGTTGTGAATCGCATCATGGAATCATATTGATAAAACAAAGAGGTTTTACACGAATGAGTCGAAAAACTATATTGATTTTGGCTGGAATATTTGGCTTCCTCATTATAATCGCCGCAGGGTGGTATTTAGTCTCCCCCCTTTTCATTGACAACACCGTTGAAGAGGCCTTCCCTTTTGAAGTGCCTCCTGAGAGCGAAATTGCGTCGATGTCTGAAAAAGAGCGGGGCGTACTGGAAGCACAGTTTTTAGCAGCCGTCCCTAGTGAAGAAACTGTTGCCCAATTGTCTGAGGAAAACCAAATAGCCGTTGCTCAACAGGTCGACGCCGCGGCCGAAATGGTCATGATGGACAAAGCGATGGACGATGAGATGGCGCAGATGGATACAGCAACCGCTCTGCTCAGCGGCCAGTTCACCGGAGCGGACAGCTTTCATATGGGCGAAGGCAGCGCCACATTATTTGAACTGGGCGATCAGCGCGTCCTGCGTTTTGAAGATTTCTCAGTTACCAATGGCCCTGATTTACATGTTATATTAAGCAAGCACCCTGCGCCCATTGACCGTTCCGATATCGGCGAAGATTATATAGACCTGGGCACTTTGAAGGGCAATTTAGGGAACCAAAATTATGAATTACCAGCCGACATCGATATCTCTGAATATCAAAGCGTAGTCATCTATTGCGTACCGTTTCATGTCGTTTTCGCAACGGCTACTTTACAATAAATAATTTTGCCGGAAACTTTCTGGCGTGTAATCTAAAATTTGACAACTTTTATTATATGATTTTCACCCATATATCAAGTAGAAAGTTGTCAAATTTAGGAGATCAATCCTTATGAGAAAATTAAGCATCGGCACAGGCATACTGGTTGGTGGCCTTCTAACGGCCGCATTAATGGCCGTCATGTATCTAGGCCAACAGTTGGCCAACCTGCCTTATCCACCTTTTGATTTATTCAACTGGATTGCCCGCGAGCTACCCGGCGATATTGTCACCTTCGGCATCGACCTGATGATCGACACGATGCTTTTGCTAAACATCAGCGTGGTTGATATGGCAAAAACAGCCGAACGCATTCAAGCTGTGTTCCTATTCTGGGCCGGCGGCATATTTGCCGGTGTCGTTTATTTTGCCGTGATGAAATGGCGTCAGGCAAAAGCCGATATCCTGTCCGGTATCATCATGGGTGCGCTCTTTGGCCTGCCCTTAATCGCCATCAGCATGATCATCACCCAATCTGAGGCAGCGCCGATCATTCAGTTCCTTTGGCTGGCTTCCCTTTTCCTGGCCTGGGGCATCACCTTAAGCTGGGTCTACCGCCGGCTGGAGGTGCCAGATGAAGATCCCACCACCGCCGGAAATGAAGAACAAGCGTCGGTTGAGCGTATCGGCCGTCGCAAGTTCCTGATTCGTTTTGGCGCTACAACCGCCGCGATCACCGTCGTTGGCGCCGGGGTTGGCGCAGCCCTGGCTTCGGCCGAACAGCGCCGTAGAGAAGAAGCACTGGAAGACACCATGGCTCATAACAGCGAACCAGGCCGGGAATCTCCCTTCCCCAATGCCAACGATCCCGTCGTACCCGTTCCCGGCACACGCCCGGAATACACACCGATTAAGGATCATTACCAGGTATTTCTGCAAACAGAACCGACCGTTATTGACGGCGAGTCCTGGGTGTTACCCGTCGCTGGACTGGTCGATAATCCGCTGATGCTCACCCTGGATGACCTTCGCAACAATTATGAAAAACGGGACCAGTACGTCACGATTACCTGCATCTCCGGACGCGTGGGTACGGGTTTAATCGGCACTACCCAATGGTCGGGGGCCAGCTTACAGGAAGTATTGGCCGATGCCGGTGTGCAAGACAGTGCGCAATATCTAATCATTGAATCAGGGGATGGATTTCATGAAACCGTCGACCTGGACCTGATCGCCTCCGACGAGCGTATTATGTTAGCCTATGAATGGGACGGCAATACGCTGCCCGTCGATCACGGGTTCCCACTGCGCATCTGGATCCCTGACCGCTACGGCATGAAACAGCCCAAGTGGATCACTTCCATGGAATTGGTTGAAGATTATGTCGATGGTTATTGGGTCGAGCGCAATTGGGATAAAGAGGCCATCGTTAAAGCCACTTCCGTCATTGACACCGTGGCCGTTGATCACATCATCGAAAACAATGGCCAACAATTGGTGCCTATTGGTGGCATCGCCTACTCCGGCGCGCGCGGCGTCTCCAAAGTTGAAGTCCGGGTAGACGGTGGCGAGTGGCAGGAAGCGCAGCTTCGTTCTCCGCTGTCTGAAACAACCTGGGTCATCTGGCGTTTTGAATGGCCATTTGCAGCAGGAGATCACCTTTTTGAAGTACGCATGGCTGAAGGAGATGGTACACCGCAAATCGAAGAATCGAGCAAAGCCCGACCTTCCGGATCAACGGGCATCCACAGTGAAGAAGCAAGTTTGTAATTAAGTGACAGTCACCTTCGAGGTGACTGTCACTTCATGGTCATGAAATCACCCTGGGCCAACATTGCCCTGCTTGTCATTTTAATTACCCTGACCGTCACTGGTTACCTGGGGCTGGTATCCGGCGCAGAAAACCAGGCCTGGCGCTTGTGGTTGCATAGCATCGCCGCCTATGCCCTCATCGTGCTTTTCTTCTGGAAGAGCGCCATCATCCTTGATGCGTATCGGCGCAAAAACAAGTGGACCCGCCCGCGCATCATCTTTGCCACCCTACTTTTTATGCTCATCCTGACCGTCGTGCTGGGTTTGCTTTGGACTTTCATGGGACCGCTCTATTTTGGCGGTTTCAGCCTGGTCAGCCTGCACATTTATATTGCCATCCCTGTCATGCTGGTCATGGTTTACCACGCATGGAAACAGCGTTTTATCTTTCGGGTAAAAGGGGCTTTGGATCGCCGGCTATTTCTGGGAGCGGGTCTGTCGGCCGTCCTCGGTTTGGCGTTCTGGCGATCGGCCGGCTATTTACAAGATTTAATCGGCGATGCCAGCAACCGGCGGCGATTTACCGGCTCTTATGAACAAGGCAGCTTTGGCGGCCGCTTTCCTGTCGTCAGTTGGATAAACGACAACCCGCCACCCCTTGATCTTTCCTCCTGGCGCTTATCGATCAACGGCGCTGTCCGGGAAAACCGGTCTTTTACCTATGAACAACTGCTGGCTCTCCCGCAAACAGAGCGTGCGGCCGTGCTCGACTGTACCGGCGGCTGGTATACAGAGCAGATATGGGCGGGCATCACCCTTGATGAACTGCTCAACCGCGCGGGTGTCAGCAAAACAGCAAAGAGCATTACCATTCAATCCATCACCGGCTACAAGCGGCGCTTCCCCCAGGAAAATGCAGCGCACATGCTGTTAGCCTCACACGTCGCCGGCCGGCCCCTCAGCCACGGCCACGGTGCGCCCCTGCGCCTGGTCATTCCCGGAGAGCGAGGTATGGAGTGGGTCAAGTGGATCACAGGAATCGAAGTCAACACTACCGGACCACTATTACAATCTCCATTGCCATTGTCATAAATTCCTATATCTCTGCTCATCAAATTAAAGAATGCTTTATTGACGTGGAGTATTCCATCAATTAAGATTGTACACTGAGTAAGGCTCTCAAGAAGATTATTCGTCTGATAAACAGTCAATAAGTTCTTATTTCAGTACATGGTTACGATGAATTAGCAGCAGACGACATTAAAATTCATGACGGAATTGAAAGCATTAATCAAGCCATTTTGGTTGAAGATTATCCAGACTTTCATAAATGTCCATCAGTTCTTGTTCTTCAAAGAGACTTTGATGGAAAACCATTACATATCGTATGGGGAATTCCAGCTGGGAGATCAAAACCTGCTGTTCTCGTAACCGCTTATCGACCTGATCCCTCCCTTTGGTCGAAAGATTTGTTAAAAAGAAAATGATGAAAAACAAACAAGTTACAAAATTAATTCACGGAGGAAATTATGCAGCAGAGGTAGATGTTACCTTAATTACTGCTGAAAATGGGTGGTCACCTTATATTTCTGTTGAGGATGCCAAAAAGCTAGATGATGTTCGCCAGGCATTGCGAGATGATGATTTGGAAACGGCCTCAAACCTTTCCCGCGTTTACAAATTAACTCCCATTATCAATTAGGGATATTGAGCAAACTAAGGAGAACTTGATAGCCGCCTGAACTTGCTCAAACCGTTGCAGGGCTAGATTCTCGATGGGCAGATAATTCGGACGTACCGTCCAAGATATAAAGCGGCACTTTCAGTGATGGAAACCACTCTCATTACGACCAAGCTCAATCCTCCTATTGTTAGCCCTGATTGGCTCGAACGGCCGCATCTCATCAGCCGCCTCATACAATTTCCTGAGCGAGGTTTTACCCTGGTATCAGCGCCGGCCGGATTCGGTAAAAGTTCCCTAATTGCCTCCTGGGCAAAAGAACAACAATTACCATATGCCTGGCTATCTTTAGATAAATACGATAATGATCTCAGAATGTTTTTGGGTTATTTCCTAACCGCCATTCAACGTATCTTCCCCAATTCATTTAGTGACTTAGATCATATCTTACAAGCGCCTGATTTACCCTTTATGGCCGCTTTAGCGGCGCCAATCATTAATGGGATTGAGAATCTTCCACAAAGGCTCATGTTGGTGTTGGATGATTATCATACTCTTAACAACAATAGGATCACCCAACTGATTGAGCGCATGGTAGATCAAGCGCCAACAAAATTTCACCTGGTCATTGTTACTCGGTCCGATCCCCTGCTCCCTTTGGCTCGTTGGCGTTTGCGCGGGAGTATGGTAGAGATTCGCCAGAATGATTTACACTTTTTAGACCAGGAAGCGGCACAGTTCATGCAGACGGCCGTGGACGAGCATCTTGATCCCGATTTTATAATCCGTCTCAACCAGCACATGGAAGGGTGGATTGCCGGACTACGTCTGGCTTCAATTTCGTTTTCCGATCACCCTCCGGAAGAAATATTATCTACAAATCTCTCCGGAGATTTACAGAACAGTATTACCAGCTACTTCTTTACTGAAGTGCTAAGCCACCAACCAGCCCATGTGCAAAATTTCTTGCTGCAAACTGCCTTTGTGGACCGTTTCTGTGTTGAACTAAGTCAAGATTTGGTCCAATTTTCCATTGAAGATGTCCCACATCGAGACATCATTTCCCATCTTCTTCAGTCCAATCTATTTATCATTCCTCTTGATCAAATAAATGACTGGTTTCGTTACCACCATTTGTTTCGGCGTATGCTGCAACAAAAAGCATACACTCAACTAGGTAGGGCTGCGGTTCTTGCCATACACGAACGAGCAGCAAGTTGGTTTGCCAAAGAAGGGTATGTTGACGAAGCTTTGCAGCAATATATGGAAGCCCAAAATGTTGATGGGGCGATTCTCCTCATCGAAAACAATAGTCACAATTTGCTCAACAGCTTGGAACGTCAGCGATTGGAACGTTGGATGACCCTTCTGCCTGAAGAAGCCATCTGGCAACGGCCGCGCCTTTTAATGGCCCAGGCCTGGCTACTTTACCGGCATTGGCGCTTAAAACAATTAAAAGTTTTTCTTGACCATATACGCCACCTATTGGACCAGGATTCCAACATGGATATCTTGGACAAAGAATTCATAATGGGGCAGGTTCAAGCTCTATCCAGCATCAGGATTTACTGCTTGGAGAACAATTATATGCAAGGCATCCATTCCGGAGAACAAAGCTTGAAATTGCTTCCCCCATCGGAACAAGGAGCATTGGGTATTGCCTTAGCCTCCATCGCATTGAGCTTACAAGCATCTGGAGATTTTGAAACGGCCGAAAATCGTCTTAATATGGCCCTCAACGATCTTACTCCGCAAGGACCGGCCTGGATACAAATTTACCTTGGACTTTCTTTTCTGTATCTCACCTCCGGAGATCTTCTTGCCTTCAATCGTGTCACGACACAATTCCTCGCATCTTCGGCTGTCTCTAATGTAGGGTTAACCGCGGCGAATTGGGTCGCCGGTATCGCCTATTACGAAGCCAACCAACTTTCTAAGGCTCAAGAAGCGTTTTCCAAAACAGCGACCTTCCATTACACAACGAACCTTCTTGCCGCTTGTGACAGCTGGTTGGCCTTAGCCAGGATTCAGCAAGAAAAAGGGGAACTATCCCACGCCAAATATTATATTGAAAGGGCACGGTCGGAGGTATTACGCCTGGAATGTATGGACTTAATACCGGTTATTGACGCGGTACAAGCCTACCAATGGCATCTTGATGGTCAAGAGGCGATGGCTTTGCGCTGGACCACCGCATTTCAGCCAGATTCTGTGCCGGATTATCCGATGTTGACTTTTACCCCTCTATTATTCTGGTCACGCATATTGGCTGAACATGGCGACGAAAAAGCGTGCTCAAGGGTCCGGCAAATCCTGGCTGTAAAACTGGCAGCAGCCCAGAAAAACCACCAGATCAGGCGGCAGATTCAATTGTTGGCCCACATCGCTTTAGTTGAGTCTCAAATTGGGAATAAGCAGAAAGCGCGCCAGCACTTGGTTGAAGCCCTTACTCTGGCAAAGCCAGGAGGGTTTATTCGCTCATTTGTTGATTGTGGTTTGCACCTAAAGCCTCTGCTCCAAGAAGAAAAACTGCATATTGCTTTTCCCCACTATATAAATCAAATTCTGGCTGCTTATTACCCCATTGTCACCAATCAACTCCCAGTGAAGCCAATCCTCACCAAGCGAGAAACTGAGATATTACAATTAATGCAAGCAGGCCATAGTAATAAAGAGATCGCTGGTGATCTCGTCATTTCCCTCTATACCGTCAAGCGCCACGCTTCCAATATTTATCGCAAATTAGATGTCACCGGCCGTCGCCATGCGATCTATAAAGCCCAACAGCTTGGCGTTTTATCAACTGAATAAGTAAAAAAACTCACACAAAACTACAACCTTTATACAACTTGCCAATCTATCAATCATTGAATACACTGATAAGGAGGATTACCCTCACCCTTGAAGGTTAGTTGATGTCTCGCTCCAATCACCCAAATCAGCCACAAGCATATGTGATTACCGTTCGCGGTCAGGTCACCCTGGAATGGGCTGAGTATCTTGGCGGGTTGGAAATAAAAAGCAAGCAAGGTGCAGATCAAACCACCACCACTCTGTCGGGAAAATTGATCGATCAAGCCGACTTACTTGGCGTCCTCAACAATCTTTACACTCTTGGGTATTCCATCATCTCTGTAACCCATCAAGTTGAATAAGACATGGAGGAAAACAATGTCTAATTTACCCAAAAATCCTTATGGCGGCGGTCCAAGTACGGGCAGTACCCTGCCGCCCTATTACAAGCCAACACCATCTATGAAGAGCCGAAACAATTACTTCCCAATGTCGGAAGAATTAGACCCTTTGGAGATGCGCATCTCTTTCATGGGCACCAGCCCCTACCCACCACGGTTGAACCAGGCCGGAACCTGCATAATGGTTGAGTTGGGTAATGGGGATCGTTTCTTCTTCGATTTTGGTCCTGGGTGCATGCGCAATATTGCAGCGATGCAAGTACCACTGCAGGAAATCAACGACATTTTTATCACCCATCTTCATGTAGACCATTACCATGATATATCATATTTACTACCCTTCCGGGCCTGGTCTGGTGGCTGGGCACCTTTGCGGGTACATGGTCCCTCAGGTCGCACCCCGGAATTGGGCGTGCAAGGGATGATCAATGGCATGAAACAAATGCTTAAATGGCATCTGGAAGCCTTTGATGCCTTTCCAATTGGAGATGGTTACGAGGTGGAAGTCAACGAGTATGATTGGAAAGATGAGAATGGGATTTGCTATGATAAAAATGGCGTTACTGTTCGCCACTGGCGTCGGTCTCATGCCAAAGATGGCGCTTCCGCCTACCGTTTAGATTGGCACGATGCCGGGCTTTCTTTCGTATGGACAGGCGACGGCCGACCTGACGAGCTAACCACTAAATACGCCGCCGGTGTTGATGTTTTTGTGTGTGAATGTGAAAATGATACGGGTAATCTTATCCAGCTCAAATATGGTCTTCCATCCTGGCTTTACAATTACACAATTGACACCCATCACACGCCCCATTACGCCACCGGCTATATGATCAATGAAGTCAATCCTCGTCTGGGTATGGTTACCCACTTCCCTTACGAAGATGACTTGATTAATGAAACCCTGGCCGGCATTCGCGCCCACTGGGATGGTCATTTTGTATTCGGTGCCCCCGATGGCGTGGTGGTGAATGTAACCAAAGATGCAATCTGGGCCAGGGATGCCGCATTGCCGGAATCCACCGGCCAAAACCCACCCAATTTCGCCAAGATTTTCAACTTGAGTGAATTACCGGAAGAGTTTGAGGTACCCCAACCTCGTATACCGCGAGAAGATCAGCAGGAGCAATATACACGTGATATTGAGATCGATCCCTCAAAATATTATCCTGAAGATGTCGAACGCCCACCACTTGTCAAGCTTCCTGATCCAATGAAATTTAATCTGAAAAAGATGTTGGGAGGAGGAAGGAAGGAAAAAGAATAATCACCCTTTATTGGAGCGAGGCATTAGTTCAATGCCCCTCTCCTATTTTTGAGGTTATTATGGAAATATTTGATAATGGATCATCGGCCGTTCCCGTCACTATCCTCACTGGGTTTCTAGGGGCCGGCAAGACAACCTTACTTAATCGCATCTTGAACGGCAATCATGGATTGCGCGTGGCAGTGCTCGTCAATGATTTTGGCGCAATCAATATTGACACTGAACTGATTGTGGGTGTGGAAGACAATGCCATCAGTCTGGCTAATGGCTGCATCTGCTGCCAAATTCGGGATGATTTGATAGAAACAATCGATGAGGTTGTCAACCGTCCGGAACGGCCCGAGTATATTTTGCTAGAGGCCAGCGGGGTTGCCGATCCGGCCGGCATTGCTATGACCTTCGTCATTCCCAAATTCCGCGACCGCCTGCGCCTGGACAGCATCATTTCAGTTGTTGATGCCGAACAGTTTTATGCCAATCCGGAATATCCGGCGCTCATGGAACTGAAAATGCGTCAAATTGGCTTTTCCGATATGGTCATCCTCAATAAGGTCGATTTGGTTGATGATGTCAAACTACAAAAAGTGCGAGAAGGGATAAGCCGTCGCTTGAACCGGGTACGCTTTGTGGAAGCGATAAATTGCGATGTGCCGCTGGAAATCTTACTATCTGTTGGCCGTTTTGACCCGTCACAATTGGACAATGAAAACGATTATCATGCCGACCACGGGGAATCTTTTTCCACGTGGAGTTTTGAGTCTGAACGGTCGTTGTCCCTCGCATCCCTCACCGAGATGATCAAAAAGAAGCTACCGGGAAACATCTACCGCTGCAAAGGTGTCGTCTACACTGCAGAACATCCCAATGAGCGTGTGATTTTGCAAGCCGTCGGCCGCCGTCACGACATCTCTTTAGGGGGTCAGTGGGGCGACCGCAGTCCACGCACCCAAATTGTCGCTATTGGCGCCCCAGGCAGCATAGATGATGCTGAGTTAACAACGTTATTTGATGGGTGTGTCGTATATGTGCCGACGGCCGTGATCTAAGCGATGCAAGATTGGTTCAATTTGGAAATTGGACCAATCTTTACAAACTCACCAGTTTAATAATTCGAGAGATTTTAAGATGTCGCAACAAAAAAAACCTAATATTGTATTCATGCTTATAGACAATCTTGGTTGGGGCGATCTCGGCTGTTACGGTGGTTCAGCACCTACGCCTCGCTTAGATCAACTCGCTAATGAAGGAATGCGCTTTAAAAACTATAATGTTGAATCGCAGTGCACCCCAACTCGTTCCGGCATATTAACCGGACGGCTGCCCAAACGATCGGGAACGATCAGTGTTCCCTTGCCGGGCCAAGGGCATTATGGTTTATCCCCCTGGGAATACACGCTAGCTGAATTGTTTTCTGATGCTGGATATGCCACTGCGCTGTATGGTAAATGGCATTTAGGTGACATTGAAGGACGGTTGCCAACCGATCAAGGCTTTGACGAATGGTTCGGCATCAAAAACACAACCGATGAAGCCGGGTACACATCCTATCCCATGTTTCACGAGACCGGCTATCCAAAACCACAGATCTGGCAAGGTGTGAAGGGCAAACCATCGGAACCAGTTGAAGAATACAATCTCAGTTCACGCGCTTTAATGGATGAACATATTACAGATCACGCTGTGAAATTTATCAAACAAAATAAAGCCTCTGAACAGCCTTTCTTCCTCTATGTTAGTTTCACCCATATTCATCCACCCTTTCATCACCATCCCGATTTTACGGGAAAATCCGGAGGTGGAAAATACTCCGATATGCTCGCAGAAGTAGATTATCGCAGCGGTCAGATTTTGGATGCACTTGATGAAGCCGGTATGGTAGAAGATACCATTGTAATTTGGAGCAGTGACAACGCCACCGGTGTTGCTGCCGGTTTAGCCGGGTCTAATGGACCCTGGCGCGGCGTTTTTGGCTCCGGCTTTGAAGGGGGCATGCGGGTCCCGGCACTCATTCGTTGGCCAGGAAAAATACCTGCCGGGGTTGTGACTGATGAAATAGTTGCCACTTATGATTGGCTGCCAACATTGGCAGCTCTCACTGGCGAATCTGAGCGCATTCCCACGGACCGCCCAATTGACGGCGTTGACTTATCTAATTTAATGCTTGGCAATTCAGATCTTGGCGAACGCGATCATCTAATTTATTATGGCTCCGATGGAGAAGTCATGTCAGCCAAATGGAAGAATATCAAAGTCGTCTTTCGGTATGCTGAAACTTTTGACGGTCCTATTATGAAACCCCAATTTCCAATGGCCTTTGATCTCATCGACGATCCCGGAGAACAAATCAATCTGACCAGCCAACGTATGGATATGATGTGGATGTTCGGCCCGCCAATTCAACGGTTGCTAGCCCTGCAAAAAAGCTTTGTTCAATATCCCAATATTGAGCCAGGACAGGAATTTAGCGGATACAGCTAGAAAAACATTTGGGTGGTGTCGTTACCGGCAGATCGGTTGGTGATGCCTTTACCTTAGATCAAATACCTATTCTACAGGTGGCGCGCCTAACACCTCGCCTAAAATCTTCAAACCATCCTTCACCTGGTCCAGCAGCATATTGAAGCCCAACTCATCCAGCGGGACATTGACCGGAAAATCAAGTTGCACCGGTACTTCTTCCTCAATGGCTACTTCGGTCTCGACCGGAACATTAACCTTCAAATCAATGGGAATTTCCGTGTCGACAGGCACTTCTAACTGGACGGGTACCTCAACATCTAAACTAATCGGTATATCAGCACGAATGGGAATATCCACAGGAATCGGGATACCGGCAACATTCACTGATACAGTAACGTCCCGATTAATGCTGACCACCTCGTTGATCGGGAAGGCGATTTGCTCATCAATGGGGATGACCATCTGGACCGGGACAGACTCGGCGATGGCAACCTCAAAATTGTCACTAAAAGGAACCGTCAGCGAAATCGGCAATGTTTCATCCACCTCAACCGGTACATCAAAGCTGTCTGAAATCTCCACTTTTTCCAGGATTTCATTGACTTCCGCCACTTCACGTTGGGCACGCAAGCGAAAATTATAAAGTCCAGCCAGGAGCAATATATTAAACAATAAGGATGAAAGAGCGATGATCCACAGCAGGATATAATGCCACGAACGCGATTTGGGTGAGCTTGATTCAGGCATAAACCTTTCCTTAAGAACTTATAAAATGATAAAGCCGCTAAATTGTAGCGGCTTCCTTAGATTATGTCATATAACAGTGCTCAGATTCAGCTCACTGTCTACTGTTCTAGCTACCCGACAGTTTAGAGATAGGACGCGGACCAGAGCGGATTTACGCCGATAAAAATAAAAATTCAGCGTCATCAGCGTGAATCAGCGTCCAAATAATCTTCTCTTTGTAAAAGTGTCGGGTTACTAGTCTACTGTTCACTGCTCCACTGTATACTGCCCCACTGCTATGGATTCCAATGGGCAAAAGCATCTACGACGGGCTTGATGTCATCCATCATGGGGAAGAGAATGGGGCAAGTCACGCCGGCATCAATATATTCGGCCACCTTATCCTGACATTCCCGCGTGGTGCCGACAGCCATCAAATTGCGGACCACGTCATCAGGAATGAGTTTGGCCGCGCGCCGATAATCTTCTTCCGTGGCCGGCCAACCAACGAATTCCTGCACTTTTTGGATCAAATCTTCGTCTACGTTACTGGCCTTCATGATATGCGGCTCGGTCCCCAGGTAATAAGCGACCAAAGCCTTGCCGGTCATTATCGCTTCCTGCGGATCATCATCGGAAAGGCTGCAAACCAGGAGTTCCGGCCGGTCTACGTCCTCTAAGGTTTTTCCCGCTTTCTCAGCGCCTTTGCGAACCAGCTCAACGGCGCGACGAATATATTCAACGGAAACGACATAGTTTAAGACGACTCCATCGCAAATTTCACCAGTCATTTCCAACATTTTCGGGCCGGTCGCACCAATATAAATAGGTATATTCCGTGACGAAGCGTCGCCAAAAGCCACGTCTAGTTTTACGCGATCCAGGTTGACAAAATCTCCCTGGTATGTCACTTCTTCCATGGTGAAAAGCTGGCGAATCGCCTCCACATTTTCACGCATGGCCTGCAATGGCCGAACCCGTTCAACACCCACCCTGGAAGAAATCGGCTCCCACCAGGCGCCCAGGCCCAACATGACCCGGCTGCGGCCGTCTTCCGTCAGCCCGGCCAGTTCCCACATCGTACTCCAGGTTGCAGCGATAACGGCCGCATTGCGTGTCCAGATCGGCAGTACGCCCGATCCAAAACGCAATCGTTTCGTTTCCGCCAGAAAGGCGCTCATCATAACGACACAGTCACGCGCTAAGCGCGTATCCGCCTGCCAAATTTCCGAAAAACCCTGTTCCTCGGCATATTTGACCATTTCAATCTCATATTGAATGGGATGTTTATCTTGCAAATACAATGCCATGCGCTGGGCCATGATAACCTCTCTTTAGTTTGCAAATGGGATGGATAACTGTTCTGCTGGGCGGCCATTCGGATGCTTACTACACGCTTTAAAATCGCTGCCGCATTGGGATAAAACTCCTGTAATCCTGCAATTAATAATAACCCGGCCAGAATAGGCAGTCAAGCTGCACTTTACAAAAAGGAAAAACTTTAAATCATACCACCCGCCAGTAAAACAAACATTCCTGTTTGTTTATGCGCAAGCTGGAAAGCTTACGCTACAAAGACGTAAAACAAATTGCCAAATTTGTTCCTTTTTCCGCAAGCAAGAATGCTTACGCCAAAAAGACGTAAAACATATATTCCTGTTTGTTTCTTCCTCCGCAAACAAGAATGTTTACGGTAAAGTTCACTGCCAGTTTAAATCCTCTACCGCAGACGCCGAACCAAATGTAGCAAAAACCTGACGAATATCTGGCCGATCATTGATCACCTCCCCCTCTATTTCAATCCAGGCATGGGCCAGAATTTCTGCCCCATCCCGGCGCACACCAAATTGAATCTCGCCCTCCACCCCCTGCCGGCGCAGGAGCCACCACAAGGTCATTGAGCGTGTCAGGCAGGTTGCCCCGGTCATGCGATAACGCGCGGCCAGTCGCACCATATGTTCTATATCCGAAGTCACGCGCTGCTCATCCCCCGTGGGTTTACCTTTATTTGATGTACGCTGTAAGAAAGCGATCAGCCGCCGGTAGGAAATAAACTGCAACCCAATTCTCAATGCAGGCAGCAGAAGGATGCTCTGCACAAAAATCTTCTTTTCAAAAGAAGTCAATGATCGAAATGTGGAGAATTTAGACATGGAAATATGCGATCAATTTTCTGAAGATTCGCTGACTAAAACCAATCCTTCGCTCTCAAGTTCACTTAGAAAAGCCAGTACATCGCTGGAAATAACCGCTTCATCACCGTCAAATTCCTGGCTCAACTGCCGGCAAAGGTCGTTGACCTGCTGGGGTAATTGCAACAAAGTCCAAATGCGCCGGCCGATGTCATCAAGGGCAATATAATTATCCCCGGCCATATTTAGAATGACTAAATCATCATCGACGCGCACGCTCATCGGCTGGTCATTGCGCACCACAATGGTATTCATATCAATTGCCATCATTTCTCCTTAAAGTGGTTGCCCCTGTTCATCCAGGTATCTGAAGCGCCGCATCATTGCTCCATGAAATTGAATCAAACGCCGCGCCTGCTCCCCGGTCAATTCATCACGCCAGCCATCCACCTGACCGCGCCGGAAAAATGAGCCCTGGGATCGTACTGAACGTTCCTGAAAACCATCAGTCTGTTCCTGGTCTCGCAGCACAGCAAAATCGGCATAAGCCACAGCCTTATCAATTCGTGCCCTATCGTAATCCAATCCGGCAAAGCGTACCACCTGCGATAAGGTTTTTTGGGGATCATGGCGCAGATCTTCATAGCGCACAACAAAATTTGACAGCCCAGAATCATCCAGCCAACTTTGCACGTGATCGCTCCAGGAACCAATGAACTGCCTGAGCTGGCCGGCAAGCGATTCATGAGATCGTGCCAGAGCCAGGTCCGGATCACAAAGCCGATCTATGGCCGCATCCAGCTTTATTCCCCAATGATTGGCGCAAGATGCTGCCAGGTCAAGCGGATTGCGCATCATGTAAATGACGCCTCTGGACACTTCGCCTGGAAATAGAGGCTCACCGCTGCCTGTGCGCTGCCAGGCGTCGTGCACTTTTAAGAAATGCGGATCATCTGCTTCAGCGACCATACAACGATAAACCCCTGGACGTAGATCTGCAATAATTTCATCTGAAAAAGCTGAGGCCTCAACGCCAACCCATTCATCAAACCAAAACCGGGCCGAGGCGATCGGCCCGCCGATTAATTTATTGATCGGTGCCGGATCACGGGTATCGTTGATGTAGTTTGTCAATAAGGCGCGCATCCAGGTGTTGCCTGATTTTGGGTAGGATGCCAGCCAAATAAATTTTTTCATGGCAATCAAGCCACCTTGTCTAGAATATACTCAACCACCTGATCGACAGTCCAATCTTGTTCCGGGCGGCGAATGCGAAAAACTTGAACCTGTTCGACAAGTTTAGCCATCAGAGGGAAGAAGCGGGGATGCTCTCCAGGCAATAACGGCCCATAAAAACAGGTCTGAATTGCATCAAATTTTCTTGTCCCGCCCAGGGTTTCCACCTGCAACCGTTGAACCGTGTCCTTTTCCAGCAAAAAAAGTGCCTTTAGAGGTGCAGGATCTTCAGCCATGTCCATACCGGTGGGCACGACTGCCTTCATCAGCCGCCAGGGGTGGCGCTGCAAATGGCTGATATCTTTGCCAAGGCCGCCGGCCGCTTCTTCACTTAAATGCATCTGCGGCACGCCGGGCAGCACGATGACCCGTCCTTGATGATCCAGGCTGAGCACAGTTAAATCATCCGTCAGCATGCGGCAGCCCCGATCCAGGAGAGCGCCAAGCGTGGTTGACTTTCCGGCACCGGAATGACCGGAAACGGCCAGGGCGACATCCCCGACAACGGCCGCATTGGCATGTAAATTTAAAAAACCACGTTGCTGCAATAATGCGGCAATGATAGTATCAAGAAAATACAGAGCGATTTTTACTTCTTGTGCTTCCGGGTTGCGATAGAGGGTGATGCGTTGGCCATCCTCAACCAGGAATCGGCCGGCTTGTTGGCCACCGCGCAGCAGATATTGGCCAGGCGCCGCATCCCAGGAAATATCTCCGGCCGCACGATTCTCCAACTGCCGGGGAACCCAACCTTCCTGGACAACAACATCCACCGGTTCACCCGGCCGGGCTTCCGGCAAAGTCGGCCACTGAAAAGGCGTTTCAATGACCAGGCCATACAGTTTATAGATCCCCATACGCGTCGGCCCCCTTCCCGATCAGTACACTCTCAACCACATCGGCGAGTGCCTCTACACTCCATTGGCCGCGCGGTCGATTTAAGTGGAAAATCGGCACCCGCTGAGTAAGTATCCCTGCTTGTCGCAAATAATCTTGCTTGCTGAGAATAGCATCGGCGATATGGCTGTTATATACCAACTCGCCGATAGAGTGAAACGCTCTCATCCCTTCCAATTTCTTCAATTCAATATCAGGTTGGCTGTGAACAGACAGCCTGATAATATTGGTAATTGGAAACATGGCATGTTCAACATCCGCTGTGACCGTCACAACCCGGCGTCCTCCAGCGTGAACCTGCACCAAATCCGAAACCTGCCACTCTGGCAAACCCAATTTTTCAACTGCATCCTCCCAAAGCAGCACTTCTTGGGCTATAGGCAGAACGGCCGCCCGACCATCCTCATTTTCCATAATCAAAGACAGTTCATCGGCTAAAATTCTCCAGCCACGCTGCTGCAAACCGACCAGTAGGGTCGATTTCCCGGCAGCAGAATCACCGGCTATCAAAATAGCCTTATCCCCTTCTGCACCCGGCGGGGCGGCAGCGGCGGCATGAAAGGCCAACTGCCCGCGTTGGTACATGAGGGCCGCCAGGGGGGTCATTTTAAAGAAGCGGCTGAGCAGATCTTGACTTGCTCCCAGGACAGGCTCGATGGTTACCCGGCTTCCATCTTCAACCAGGTATTTAGCCACCTTGGGAACCTTGAGTAAAAATCGGCCTGGCGCAGCCTGCCAGAGAACCCCCTGATGGGTTGCCCCTGGAAGAATGTCAGGAATCTCGCCCTGGTTCACGAAAATGGAGAGCCAGGGTAGAAGGTTTAATGTGAGCGTATCCAATGCCTTGCTATTACCGGTAAAAATCATTAACAAACAAACCAGCCATAATTCCTTTGGTTAATACGGTGATGGCTTTGTTGAAGGCCAGGTTTGTATCTTCTGATTGTACCATCTGCCAAATGCGGCGCATATAAGGGATATTCACATAACCGGCGGCGGGTCCGGTAGTCAGTTGGGCCAGGGTTAGATCCACTTCCGCGGCCGTCGCTCTCAAGCGTGGAACCAGGTCACCGGCCTGCCTGCCCCTACTGCGGTTGAGCCGCACTTCATCAGGCAGCCGGCCGCGCATCGCCTCTCGA
>JANQGC010000024.1 GCA_028277515.1 Anaerolineae bacterium | reverse complement strand
GATGTGGACAAGTAGTCGGCCAGCGCCTCGCGCAACTGCCCGATGCCGGGCACATCAACATAATGTGTATGACCGTTTTGTAAAGCTTCCGAGGCCGCCTCAATTGCCGGCTCGTTCGGACGTCCTACCGGATTACTCTGGCGAAGATCGCCCGGCGAGGTAGGCGTTAACGGTGGCGCCGCAGCATTGAGTAAGTCGTTTGCCGCGAATTCGTCCAGGATTTTAGCAATTGTTTGAGATGTCATAGTTATATTAATCCTTCATTCAAAATCGTTTCACTCAGAAAAACCTAGCCACCCGAGGATTGTTTTCAGTACACAGAGATTTACTTTGTGTTCTCTGTGAACCATGCGTCTTATTTCTTTGCCAACGGCAAAAGTGCCGGGTAACGAGAGAAAAATCATTGTTGATATCATACGGCAATGCCGTCGACGATGTTCAAACTGGCCAAAGCCCGCAGCTTGGCATCTGAAATATGGTCACGCAGCAGGGAGGCGGCCAACTCTTGATCCCGGTCTATGATGGCGTTTAGTATGCACTGGTGTAGTTCGGCCGGCTGCTCAGGGTAGTCATACTCAGTTTGGCTGGTCAGACCCATCAGCATCCCGGTTTGTAGGCGCATACTACGCCAGGCAGAGAATAGGCGGCTGTTATTCGCTTTGCGGCAGATCATCCCATGAAACGAGAGATCTAGATTGACGATTTCACTGCGTACTTGCCCATCCTTAACGGCCTGGCCAAAAGCGTCGACTACTGCCTGCAGTTCAGCAATGTCCTCGGGCGTAATGCGCTCGATAACGAGTGCCAGTGCCCCCGTTTCAAGGATCGCGCGTAGATCATAGACTTCCGCAATATCGGATGGTTTGAACTCAGCCACGAAATAGCCGCGGCGGGGAAGAAGCGTAATGAGCCCATCACGCTCCAAAGCAGATAATGCTTCGCGTACCGGGGCGCGGCTGACGCCCAACTGCTCGGCCAAAGTCGATTCGACGATATGTTCTCCCGTGCGTAAATCGCCATCCAAAATGGCATCTCTTACGCGATGCTCAATTTGCTCGCGTAGGCTAGAATTACCTAAAGGTTGGAAGTTTTCAGAAGTGGTTGTCATGTGGGATTACTACCATATTTTGTTTGTATGAATAAAGCGTCGGCTCCGGTTAGATTTGCACGCGATTCTCATGCACGATACTAGACCGTTGGCGCCCCGGTAGTATACAAATTGCGGGCCCAGCGGCTGGCGGCGATTCCGCCGAGATTGACCATCGCCTGCAGCGCCTGGAAAGACATTTCAGGATCGTCGTGCGTGTAGGTGACTGTACGCGCGCTGCTACGTTCTGAACCAGGTACAAGCTGCGCCATATCGGCCTCGGCCGAACGCAAGAAATCCATCTCCACCGTAAGCGGCGAAGATAACTGCCACGGTTCGATGGCCAGGGAGACGGCCGTTTCGGCGGCCTCGCGGATGCGCGGGCGCGTTTCTTCCGGGGACAAGGTGCGAGTTGAAAAACGGCCGATACCCTGCTTGACTGCCACTGTTTCGATATCGCCGAATAAATCGGCCGCCTCAATCGTAGCAGCAACGTCGCCCGTGACGAGCACCGTCGGCACGCCGTACAATCCGGCGTAACCTCCATAGATGCCCAACTCACCGACAGGAACGCCATTTAGACGAACTTCACTGACCGTAGCCGTGCTGATAGTATGGTCGAAATGTGCTTCCGACGTACCCATGCGTGCATGAAAGCCCAATTGAAACAGGCAGCCCCAAGAACTGTTTATACCGGGTAGCAGGCCACCAATGCCGGAAGCAGATGAACCGGAGATCAGTTCAGCCTCTTTGCGCAGTTCCTCGCGCAGCAAATTTTCTCCGGAATCATGACCATCTTTGACCCAAATTCGTTTGGCGCCGGCGGCAAGCGCGCCATCAATCGCCGCATTAACTTCGTAAGTTGCTTGCCAGCGTCCTCTAGCTGCCCACTCCGAGTGACCGGTGCGGATCATGTGCCCATCCGTAATCCCGGAGAGGCCCTCCATATCGACGACGATGTAAACATCCATTTTTTGACTCCTGCTCACCCCTCGGTTGATAAATCATTCAAATGCGCCTGCATCGCCCATATTACGTTGCCGGGCGATACAGGCGGGTACATTTATTAGTAACTAACCTCCATCAGTAAGTTTAAGGTCACGGAAAGTGAACCAGCCGTCATTGCGCGGTTCCCATTCGAACTCATCGTTGATGGCCACGCTGCGGTCCGTGTGGTAAAGTGTCACTTCAAGAGCTTCGTCAACATAGAAGTCCCAGAACTTTTCCCACAAGGCCATACGTTCGTCAAAGTCGATCGTACTGATGATCGCTTCGCTGGTCTCTTGCCACTCACCTTCGACAACATTGCAGATATCATCTTCATTATCGGCCCAGTCGCAATGGTAGAAAACAGGGATGAGATATGGATTACTTCCGATTACCTCGAGGATCGCTTCACGATTGTTTCCAGGCCCTAAGATCTGTTCCGAGTAGGCGGCCGTCTCCAGAATGTTCAATTCCACCTCGAATCCGACTTCCTCAAGCATCGCCGCAGCAACTTCAGCCACTTCTTTCTCGTTACCAAGCTGGAAGGTCATGGCGTCAAGGTGGATTAGCGGTTTGTTGCCTCCGTCCGGATCGTAGCCCGCATCAATAATCAACTGCTTGGCAAGTTCCGGATCGTAGTAGTTTATAGCCGCTTCTTCACCTGCATATTGACCAGTGTGTTCGGGGAAAAATTCGTCGGTGCGCAACAGTAGGGGACGCGCAGAACCCTGTACCTCGGCGAGAAGTTCGCGATCGAGGGCTCGGCTGATAGCCTGGCGAATTCTTTTGTCCTCGGTCGTTACCACGTAGCCATCATAGGTTTCCTGCATACTGCCAGCGGTGCTGTTGGAGCGGACCTCAAAGAGGTGCTGCCGTCCGCCAGGTGCGTTCATCACGGTCAGGCCTTCAGCGCTGCTGACATTCTCCAGTTCGGGGACTGGTATGTTAGCAACAAAATCGACTTGACCGGCAAGCAGGGCAGCAATCTGGCTACCAACTTCGGGTATAACCTGGTATATAATGCGATCCACTTCTGGCCGCCCGTCCCAGTAATCGTCCCATGCGTCAAAGACATAGCGATCGCTCTCGGTGAACTCGGTGAGTATATACGGACCAGAGCCAACCGGGTTGCGAGCAAACTCTTCTTCGCCCACTTCTTCCATATAGTCTGGTGGTAGCAGCTGGCAACCATTATAACTTACATCAAACTCGAACGACGATTTCGGGCCATCGGTAATGATGTCGATTGTAGTATCATCAATCACATTTACTTCGGAAATAAACTGCCACTGCGGATAGACAAGGAAATCTTCACGCGTCATGACGCGTTCGAGATTCCAGGCCACAGCCTCAGCATCCAGAGGCTCGCCGTTTTGGAAAGTAAGACCTTCGCGTAGGTGGAAGCGCCAGGTCACATCGTCAAGCGCTTCCCAACTTTCGGCCGCCTGCCCTACATAACCGGAATTTTCCGGATTGCGCCAGATGAGGCAGTCATAGAGGGTATTGGTTAGCCAATGAGTCGAACCGTACCAGGTAACAGGCGCATCCATGGTGCGAATAGGGCCGGAATGGGCGAAAACAAATTCGGATATTTCGCCGGAATCTGCTTCTTCAGCCGGTTCTTCGGCAGGCTCCTCAGCCGGTTCTTCTGCAGGCTCCTCAGCCGGTTCTTCGGCCGGTTCTTCTGCAGCCTCCTCAGCCGGTTCTTCGGCCGGTTCCTCGGCAGGCTCTTCGGCCGGTTCTTCAACCGGCGTCTCCGGGTCAGATGCAGCCGGCTGGCAGGCAACCAACGCCAAAGCAAATATCAATGTAATTAGCAGTATAAGAATATGTCTGAAATTCATTTTGCTTCTCCTCTCATTGTGAACAAATGAGTTTGCTCTCGTTACAATATGGGGTTAAGAATTTTGCCCAGAAGGACAAGGTAATAGATCGTGTTGACGAAAAACGGAACGTCAACTTGAAGCATTAACCAATAGAACTCTGTAGCGTGATCGCACCGATATTCACCTCCTTCAGTCAATCGTGGGGCACCACGAAACGACCCTCGTGCTTGAAGTGGATTGTTTACCTCTCGAATCAAGAAGATTGCCGACTGTCGACAATCTTACAGAATCTTAAACGATCCGTTACGTTTTGTCAACCCGTCTTGCAAAAGGGTGCGCGGCATCATTGTCGACAACAACCTCAAGCGCTTCATCGATCTTAATTTTCCTGGTGAGGAATTCCAGGTCATGTAGCTCCACGCCCAGGACGACATAGACAGCTGTTTTTTCGATTGTTCCTTCGCGCCGCAGCTTGATATATAAGGCATTAAGGAAGATGAAAGGGTAGATATCATCAAACGACCGGCTTCGCTATTCTTCGACCAGAGACTATATGTTTGTTGGTGATGGTGCGTATGGATTGCACTGATAGCTTGACACCGTGCATTTCGTGCAAAGGATCTTCGATATCTCGGGTAGCTCATCCCTTTGACATACAAACCGATAATCTTCCCGCCAGCCTCAATCGGCACATCTAGCCAATTCTCTCGCGGCGGGAGAGGGAACGTTATGTCATATTATCGGCACAGTATAGGTTAATAGCATCCACAAGAACCTTATCCTGATTGTGGTCTTCCGGCCGCACTACATCATTATTCATCGCAGCTATTCATACTCAACGACAATCCAGTAATCTACTTATTCAATAAGAGATGGACTGCTACAGAGCACCGACAACAGTTGTTTGTGGGCTCAGTTTGCGTTACCAATTGTCTGGTTGGCGCATTGTAAACGATCAAATTCACTGGTTGAACACCTCTCACGAAACTCCATCGACCACCAGCGTGGCTCTGGTGGTCAATATAAAACGCTATTACCGGGATGTCCTAATGATCTTCATCTGGAATGTGTCACCGTATTATGGTACATAAGGTTCAGCTAACACCGTGACATCATAGTTAAAGAATTCATGCATAGGTAATGTCTTAACCACTTCATAAAGGGCATCCTGAGATTCACAATTCCAAACTGCCCAAGCTGCCCAATTTGATTGGTCAGCAGCTTGATAAGCGGCTTCCGCTATACCTTGTTCGGCCAGCTCTATCCCTCTCCTCTGTTCGGCCGGCATAAGTGCCATTATTTCCTTAGTAGGTGGTTGCTTCCATGTGATCTTTAACATAAAACGCATTATATTTCTCCTTATATATAGTATAATAATGATAAAATTGTCGTACTAAATACGATTTTCTGCACAACACGAGGTGGTTTCGTCGTGTGTAACTCATCATTAAACGCTCGGGCGATGACGGCCATCTGGAATAAGTATGGGATACCCGTATCTTTCATTTTGCCATCCGCGGCCAGTCCGTAAACAGTCTCAATAAAGGTCTCACTATCGAGTGCCGGACGTATTTGCCAAATGATTCGTGCTTCTTCACTACCCGCGGCGCCAAGGAAAGTATGTGGTACATTGCGGGGAAAGTCGAAGCATTCCCCGGCCACGTAGGTGCGCTCTTGACCCTTGATGTGGACGGAAACCATGCCGGCTAGTACCTCAATACGCTCATCTTGATAAGGATGGTAATGCTCGGACACCGAAGCAGCAGCTTTGTTATAGGTTGCTTCCATCTCTAAAAACTCGCCACCCGTATCAGCTGCCGTCTTGATAAACTTGACTGTCCCAGCCATCTCTGGATTTGATATTACTTTCCCTGCGTGGGCCATGGCTATTCTCATCATTGACTTGCGATTGACGCTTCAAACACCAATCTGTATCTTTAATTTGATAGTTTCAGTATAGGCCCATTAGCGAACGATGTCGTCCATCGAAAGGATGACATCGTAGTTGAGTGGGGATGATATCTCGGGGATGATGGTTTGAGGGAGACTCCAGCCTATTTCGAGCTTCCGAACGCTCAACCAGGGTTTCTCATCAGTGGCCTAAACAAGGTGTAGATCACGGGCGGTAGCGGCAGCACGTGCTCGCGATTGCACGTTTAGTTTGCCCAAAATGCGAGAGACATGTGTCTTGACGGTGGGAACAGAAACGACCAGTTCTGTGGCGATAGCCCGATTACTGGCCCCAGTTGCTAGCAATCTTAACACCTCTACCTCGCGGGGGGTCAAGGTTGCACCGGTTTCAGGCACAAAGAGCGATTTTGGGGATTGCTGTTGGGCCAGCATCGTCACGAGCTGGCTCGCAAATTGGGCGTGGATATTGTGGGTGACTGCGAGTTGAAACAGGGGGATGAGCGCCTGGCCTGCCATCAGCAAAAGGCCCGGTGTCTCGCGCTGCTGATGGTGAGTCAGGACGGGGGCTAACGCTTTCAAGGCCGCCTCGGGCTGACCCCAACAATGGTAAAGGTAGGCCAGCAAGAGACGGGCGCTGCCGAAGTTTGTAGAAA
>JANQGC010000019.1 GCA_028277515.1 Anaerolineae bacterium | reverse complement strand
CACTTCCGGATTGTCCACCTGACTGCTCACCCGGTTTCTCATTACCGGACTCACCGCTCGACTGCTCACTGTCTTGTCCGCCTGACTGTTCACTGATCGGCTCACTGAGTTTAGTTGAATCCAAGTCAGCTAAAGCAGCAACAATAAGTGGTGGATCTAAAGCAATTTCAGTCGCTTTCTTATTAATCCAGGAACTAGTCGCCAGGAACAGGGGGAAAGTAAGCACAAAAGCAAGCAACAGAGGCCAGACCAATACCCTGGCTCGGCGTCCAAATTCGGCCGTCCAACTGCTGCGCACATCCTCTTCCTCCCACAGCATTGGCGCTGCGCCAATGTAAGGCGCTTCATCAGGGTCCTGGTCGAGAACTGCCACCATGCGTCGAAATTGGGATGGATTTTGATTCAGATCATATTCAATGGCGTGCTTCTGTCGTTCGCGTAAGAAAAGGGTTGTTGCAAAGGCCAGGTAGCGGTTATTGACGGCCGGCCAATCGAACTCACGCCAGCAGATACCTAAAAGCAATGGTGAGCGCGCCAAAAATAAACCCAGCAAACTACAGTAAGCCGCAGCAAATAGGCCGGCGCTCATCGCCATTGTCGCCGCAGACAAACCCCAAAGAGCGATCATGAACAGACTAAGCACCATAGCCAGGGCCAACCAGAATAAAACATGACCCGTGAACCAGAAAACATAGCGCCAACCCTGGCGGCGGATCAGGCGCTGCGGCCGGCCGAGATAAGACATAGCGTTGAGAGTGAGTTCTCGACGTAGATATAAGGAAAAAGCAAAAAATGCGCCGGCGAGCAGGCACATTCCAAATACCAAACTTAGGCTGAGAAATAAGGGCAAGAGCGGCGCATAAATTGCTATAACGATCACCGTAGCAATCCCGGAGGTGATGGCTATGGTTGTGAGCGCTATCAGGCTATAATATTTAGCCATTCTCTTCTCCCATCAAACAAACACGTTTCGATAACATTATACAGTAAGTTGCCGGGTAGAACAGCGAAAAATGCCATCAATTGCCTGGCCATTTTTCATGAAAAATGAACATGAGAACTTTTGCAACTGTACTTAAAGAGACCGCCCGTATTCCCAGGTAATGAGATGGTCGTTATCAACCGCCAGGATTTGCTGTATCGCCAAGGCAGCCTGCGGCACAGCGATGATATATGCTTTATTTTCCAATATCGTCTCAGCCAGATGGTGCACGCGGGGATCATTCATGATCCGGGAATTGATCTGATGGCCGTCCGGAATGATGAGTATCGAATTTTGCGCCCGGTTGCTCACTTCATCCAATGAAATATCCGGTTGAATGAGGATCCCTTGAGCACTCCTGACTTCTTTTTTCGAGAAACCTAGTAATCGTATTGGCTTTGAAACCCTTCTTAATTCAATAATAAGTGGCAGAACAGGATCATCATCAAACCCATCCGCCAACAAAAAAAGCGTCTGTTCTTCCAACTTCCGGATAAATTCCTTAATCCAAAGCACCTGCGTCTCACTCATATTTATTTCTTCTTTGCATTACGTCGATTTAGGAAAAATAATTTATCATCCAGGTTAAATACGAACTCAACAATGATCTCCTTTTCAGAAAAATAGCCTGTTTAAATTGTTATAAATGGCCAAAAAGAATGAGCAGCCTGCTAATCGTTGGGGAATACAGACTGCTCAAGTTAATTAAATGGAGGCTCAGTTACAGCCTTCCAGAATGTTAAAGCATACGTCGCTCTCAGGTATGCCTTTAGCGAAGGCGGTATGGTATGAAGGTTGGGGTCCTGTTGCGCACTCTATACCATACTCGCTTTTAGTTGTTCCATCGCCAAACCAGTACTGGGACGGCAGCAGGTACCAGGAGCTGCTGCCTTCCGGCTGCCACCACAAGCGTGCCCAACGTGGATTAAGCAAATTGTGAACATACAAATTATTGAGTTGCTGGCCGGCTACGATCTCCCACGATTGCATGAGACTTGCGGATTGACGTGAGTTTTCATTACCGAGCAAAACGCGAAATTGCAGTTGACCATTTGCCGGCGCTGCATCCTCAGTGAAAACCGGCACATCGCGGGGGCCATAAGGGCAGGAACCTGGTGGGGCTGTGCCGCCAAAATCGTCTCCACAGAAATCTCGCAGATAATTGACGACCTTATTGCGATCCGGCGAAATTGCATAACTGAATGTTGCCGGTGCAACACGTCCCGCATTTACGCTTTCCAGGCTTGCATCATTGTTACCGGCTGTTGTTTGAGCCGAATCAATTGTGACAAATTCTTCTCCACCCTGAAAGTAATTGGCAGTTACAACAGTGTTATTGTATTTAATAACAAAGAGATCATCATCCGGCACCCCTCCCGAATCACAAATCCCAAAGTAGACTGGTTTTACATCGCTACATGTAAAAGATATATTTGTTGATGTCAAATTAGGTATGCTACTGCTTTCAAAGGCTTCACAATCACCATTTGATTGTGCGTTAGTAGGAGTTGTCATAAAAGCAAGGACTATCACCGTAAGAATAAAGGCACCAAGTGTAAACGCAACTGTTTTTTTGTTCATGAGCTTTTCCTCCAAGAGTTCATGTTCAGACTAAAAAATTTTCAAATAGATACTCTCAAAACAACATATTCACCTCCCTATTTATTTTCCCTGGCAATAAGCACAGGAGATTTGGCAACAGATATTGTGTACCGCCGGCACTGTTGAGTGATTTAACAGGAAATCAATCAGCGAGTAATTTGCTAGCCTGTTGGCCACCAAATTACCTATATGCCGGCGGTACAGTTGCTGGAACAACCCTGTTTAAGTCGCTTGCGATCTTGCAATCCAATTTATTGAGAGAGCGGTTTGTAAGTTACTATCATTAGCATACACGTTTTTTGAGTGGGTGATCTGTTTTAATCCTGCGAATTTCTGCGCACTCCTTCTCTGAATTGCAAATAATCAACACCTTTGTTATTCTAAACAAGTTGTCCTTGATCCGATGAGGATGGATTTGACGTGATTTCTTTTCAAGAACTCAAGACGGCTGTTCACCAGGCATTACGGGCCTGGCATAAAACAGATTTTGACGTTGACAACCCTCTTAATAAGCTGATTCTGGTGCAGGCCGAACAAGATGCCTTAGCTGGCCGCAGCGGTCTGGATTCAGCACATCCGGCGATCAATACGGTTTTGTTACATGCGCTGGAAGCGCTTGGGAAACAGAATAAACTATTTGAGGACATTCTCCGTAAACGTTTTCTGGATCAAGAAACGAGCCGCCAGGTCGGATACCAACTCAACTTTAGCGAAGATAGCATCAACCGCCGGCAGGCAATGGCGATTGAACAGTTGGCGGAAATAATTTGGCTCCGTGAAGAAAATGCGCGACAAGAATATACCCAATCTCTTGAGGAGCAGCTTGCTCCAAAATCATACTCGCAGTTGTTCGGCATAGAAGATGTGATCCGGACACTTGAAAACATGGTCTTAGAAGTTGGAGAACCCTGGCTAATCTCCCTGACCGGCATCGGCGGCATTGGCAAGACAGCACTTGCCGACCAGGTATTGCGCCGCAGTATAAAACATTTACACTTCAAACAAATAGCCTTTGTCCGCGCTGAGCCGTTTAGTATGAGCGGCCGCAGTGAATCACCCAAACACACCTTTGAGCAAATTACCTTTGCCTTATGTGACGCACTTGGCATTGAGGGCCCGGCACCCGATCGCGCCAACCAGATTCGCAGACGGTTGAAAGCGAGACCTCATCTCATCATTATTGACAATATCGAGAATGCAGAAGATGCATCCATCCTTTTTTCACGGGTTGTAGATTGGGTAGAGCCTACAAAGATTATCATCACATCTCGTTCGCGGCCGATGAATGTTTTAGCGACAAGAACCATATCACTCAGCGAGCTGCCATTGGAGAGCGCCCTGGATTTGGTGCGCCATGAAGCTAAAATACGCGGTATTGAAGAAGTCTCGATTGCCCCGGACCACCAACTTGCACCCTTATATGAGACCTTAGGCGGCAATCCCCTCGCCTTAAAATTAGCGGTTGCTTTGCTTGAAATTATGCCTTTGCCAACTATTATCTCCGACTTGCGCGGTGGCCATTCCCCGTCCACAAAAGAAATGTACAAACATATTTATTGGAAAGCGTGGCATTCGTTAAGCATGGAGGCGCAATCTCTGCTTGAAGCCATGCCCCTGGTTGGTGAAGTAGGCGGGACCCAGGAGCATCTTCAAGCCATTACAAAACTGACTGAAGGAAAGCTGTGGCAGGCGATACAAGAATTGACGGCCCGCTCTCTCCTTGAAATGCGCGGGACAGCCTGGGAGCGTCGCTATGGCATTCACCGTCTTACAAAAACGTTTCTCAACTCTGAAATAATCGACCGGATCGATAAGGACAAAGGGGATGGTTAGCCGCCGTTTCGTGAGCCATGCGGATAATAACCTCGGTTATTGGCTGGAGAAAACAGCCCATTTACGTGATGAAGAAATTCCCACTTTTTCATTGGAGGCTGAGAACATTTTCCTGGCCATCCAGATCGGCCTTAGGATCCCGGAATGTGCGGAAAATGCTATCCAGGCCGTTCTCCAGGTCTTCCGGCTGGTGGAGCTGCTTGGCTATTGGCAAGAGTGGGTTCGCATTATTCAGCAAGCATTAGAAATCTCCATTGACCCATCTGACCAGGTCCGCCTGAAGAACCAGCTCGGTTTTTTGTACCGGCTAAATGGAAAACTGGACAAAGCGATCGCCACCCACCAGGAAGCGGCCGCACAAGCGCAACAAATTCAGGATTTAAGTGAATTGGCGCGTATTTACTTCAATTTAGGAACTGATTATCGAGAGGGGCGGGATTACGAAGCCGCTGAACAGTATGCGCAGCTTGCTCAAAAAACCTTCGAATTGAGCGATACGGTAAAGCCCAGGAATCAGGCAGCACTGGCTAATCTCCTGGGCCTGATCAGGCAACATCAGGGTGATTACACAGAAGCCCTCACCTATTACCAGGCGGCGATTCCTCTTTGGGAAGCGTCTGATCAAACGGCCTACCTGGTGCGCACTTTGATGAATATGGGTTTTGCACTAGAAAAATTAAACCGCTACGAGGAAGCGTTGCAAATGTATGATCGAGCGACACAAATCCTTGATGATGCTGGCATGGAGTTGGAAAAAGCATCAATCGCCATCAATCGTGGTAATATCTACTTTCTCTTAAAACAATGGTCTAAAGCCGTCCGCACTTACCAGTCGGCCGATACCCTATACCTTTACCGATCCGGTGATCTCAAGCTCCAGGCCACAATCGCCACCAATTTAGGTAATTTATATTTAGAGTTGGACGAATGGGTCCGGGCTGCCGAGTTTCTAAAAAAAGCAATCGACTTGTGGCAGCAGAATGGAGATGAGGTGATGCTCGGCAATGCGCTCAAAACATTGGGAGATGTCAGACTCAAACAAGAGCAGTTCACCGAAGCTTATATCTTATATGAAGAGGCACACCAACTGTTGGAGCACTATCCCCAGGACGCTTTTGCCCAAAAGATTAAAGAAATCTGCGCACAACGACTTATAGAATTATCCGGTAACATATAAGGGTGGCGGTTCGCCACCCTTACACACAATTTGCTCTTAACACCCGGTTGAGCCACTAACGCCACATATTTCGGCGAAGACTGGTGTAGCTACTACAGATGATATAGCAACAGCTAACAGTAAAACAAAAAGAACAAGTTGGGCACGAATTTTTAATTGAGACATGGGTACACACTCCTTTGTGTGAAGTGGCACTCCATTGAGTAGGCGCCTGGGTCAAAAGACCCTCTCATGAGACCCCAACAAGTGCGCTATTTATTTGTAAAACTGATGCCTCCGGTGGCTTTCGTCTTTAATATGGATCAAAAACGATTGAAATGTTTAAAAAACTCCTTTAAAAAGTTCAAAATGTCCTTGAAAGGCGTCAAATCTTTGTAGGGTGATTTGCATAGAGTGTGTTTCAAATTGGTAAAAAGGAACTTTAATGGTGGTCGATTTGGTAAACTACTTACCTATCACTTTTGAAATTGTCATTCTGAGACGATAGCCGAAGAATCTTTCTTTGATGTATTTGGCTTCATTCTCAGACTATAAGAAGGATTCTTCGCTCGTTCCTCACTACTCAGAAACAAAATTTGTTTCTGCTCTCATTGAGCGGCCTGCGGCCCTGGATTCTCTGCTAAGAAACAAACGGTCTCAAATTGTCATTCCAGCCTGCCCTGAGCTTGCCGAAGGGACCGAAGCGAGGAATCTTATGCCTCATTATGTTGAGAACGCGAAGTTCCTTCACTCCGCAAGCTCCGTTCAGGATGACGAACTGATGTTTCTGTACTCATGGAACAGAGCTTGCGATGTGGTGGATCTCAGAATGACAAACTGAGAGGTAGCTAATTAAGTCGAAATAAATGTTATCCGGCTGTGGCCGGTATCCTCACCGTCCCACCAACGGGTGCGGTCGGGAGACCGGCCCGAGCAAGGACAGAACTTTCTAAGGTTTTTGGTTATGACTACGTTTGGAAGACTGCTACGTCAGTACCGATTCAAGACCGGCGATCCCAAAAATTTAAACAGGTATTTGACATTGGAGCGATTTGTTGCTGTGCTGGACGAGGAAAGCGATGGACGTGTCATTTACTCCCATGCGACCATCGCCAATTGGGAAACCGGAAAAAATAGGCCACCGACTGATGATCGGGAGCTCCTGGTAGCTTTATTAAAGGCGCTGCATAAATATGGCGGGATCAGTACCCTGGATGAAGCAAAAAAACTTGTGTGGGCAGGTGGATTCTATGAATTACAAGAAGATGAAATAACTCAAATAAGTGAGGCGTGGTTAGAGAAAGAGGATCCGGTTGTGGACCCGGTAAAACCATTATTGGCCGCCTCTCACTGGCTCATTTTCCTGACGAGCGTCAAGCTATTATTTACGGAGTTTCGACTTCCCATTTATCGCCCAAACAATCCGCTTCAACCTGCACGAACCCTGGAACGGATCTTCCTTCTCGCTTGTTGGTTCCTGGCCTCAGTTTTAATATGGCGGTTTTGCCTGCCCTTGTTTTACTGGCCCCCTCAAGATCCGCTGCAAGTCGTTATTGTTTATGCCGTTTCTACTATTTTTATTAACGCTTTTATAGCGTTGATCATATGGATAGATCAGCGTCGCCATTGGCCGAAGTTGCGCTCGCCGGCTGTTGCCAATTATCTTTGGACTTTGATCGGGGCACTCACCGGTTTTCATAGTTTCTTCCTGCTGTTTTTAGCGGTTCTGCTTATTTTTCTCGACTTTGGTTTCCCAGGTATAGGAACATTGTCCTTCCCCCTACAGTTCCTGGCAGCGCTGCCGGTCACGTTTTTTGCCGTTCTGGGTGCTCGCCAGGTTCCGCTTGAGCTGTCCAGGATCTTGCCTGAAATGCGATTTAACAGGCAGGACGCTATCATCTTGATTTCGCTGATGCTCATTGGTCCGGTCATTGGCTGGACCCTCTTCCACACCCATGAACTGCTAATGGAACGGCCGTTTGCCGGCACGACACTGGTGATTATCCTGGTATTACTCTTGACCGGTTTACCTTTATTGCAACAGAGTCGAGAAGGTTCAACCACAATGCCAGCCTTTGCCTGGGCCATTATCATTGGCTTTTTATGGATCCTCTACATGATTGCAACGGGTGATTTTTATCAGATAATAGTGGTGACGATTTCGGTCATGGTGGTCGTTTTTATACTATGGGTTTGGGATAGGCGTCATGCTGGAAAAGGAAAATGATTTAAAAGTCAGCCTTCGTCTATTACCCAGCCAGACGGAAGCGGCTTTCTTGATCATCATACTGGTCATATTGGGCACAATCATCGCCAGCTCAATTGGCGCCTCTCCTGTCATTCTGTGGCCGGTGGCTCTATCAATCCTTATCTTTCCCATCCGTTCATTCCTGGCCAGCCCGCAAAAAGATCTCAACACGGTTGACCAAGTGGCCACAGACAGGTTAATTGCTGATGATATTTTGCCCTGTTTGCAGCATGAAATTGAGCAATTGGTCCAGGAGATCGGTTACCGGCAGCCTGTCCATCTGCTCATCAGCGCCAGGCCACAAGAAGCGCGCGCTTTTGGAACCTGGCGGCAGCATTATGTTCTGTTGGGGGAAAGTATTGCCCGTGAGCTTCACCGGGACTTGCAAGAACCACAACAACGGCCGAAAGCCCAGGCATTACTCACCCATGAACTAGGCCATCATCTGCACAAAGATGTGCAGCGCATTGGTTACACGCGCTTATTGCTGCGCGACAGCTTCATCATCCTTGGCTGGTGGGCGCTTTTCCTCATCGGTCTCCTGATTCTCTCTTTTCAGGCCATGCCGGGGTTGTTGGCCCTCAATCTCACCACCATCCCCATCATCGACCCCAATATATCGACCATGCTGGCCGATACGCTCTCTCTGTCACCTGTAGAAAGGACACAGATTACCGAGAAATTGAATACATTCAGCATTGGTTTGCTGGTCAATTTTCTCGTCTATACTTTTCTGCCCATTACCTTCATCGGCGGTGTACTTTGGTTATTCTACTGGCGACGGATGGTTCGCCTGCAGGAACATTATGCCGATTTACTAAGTGCTGAGACCTTAAAGGGGACAGATGTATTAATACTTGCTTTCGGCCGCTACCCTGCCTGGTTTCGACCCGCCGAATCGCCGGGAACGTCGGCCGCCAGGACTATCCGTCATCCCCTGCGCCAACGTTCAGCGCAGGCCGCTAATTTCTCCTGGTCAGGCCGGTCACAAAAAAACTGGCGCTTGTTCGCATTGCACCCCACCTATCATGAGCGATTCAATTCCTTGAAAAACCCGTTGATCCTCCACCGTGATTGGCCGCGTGAAGCCCTGGCCATCACCGTACTCGTCGTTGCCCTGGAGATCTTGTTGATCAGCCCGGCCGCCGGCTATTTCCTTTCCGGCTTCCCGGTGCATTTCGTGTCAATCACCGTCTTGGTGCTAACCAGCACCTGGGCGCTGCCCCTGATGGCCAACGGGCGTCCCTTTTTCGGTGGGTTAGCAAAGATGCTTCTGGTGGTCTTCGCCGTCCGTGGCCTTTGGATTATGTTTAATATTCTCTTGCTGGTGGGCATGGTGCTCCTTGCCCCCCAATGGGCATCCGGCGGACTAAACAGCCTGGTGATTGCCCTGTCCCGGGTAGCATCCGAGCCGCAAACGCTGCCTATTAATGATATCGGTGAATTGATCCTCTGGCTGCCTGGCTATATCGCCCTGCAATTGACTCCTATTTTGGCCGTCAGTATAGGTCTGTTGCTCTACTATCTTGCCAATCGATCGAGCTTCACTTCTGCGAATCCGCAGGAAGTGCGCTGGCACCGGCAGCATTGGCGGAGTCTCATCATCATTTCGGCCGCGCTTATCCTCCTCTTACTAACACCGGTCACTACCATTTATTATAATAACCCATCCAGTTTACTCGTTCCCTGGCGGCTGTTGAGTTACTTCTTCGGCATTATTCTATTAATCGTCCTGTGGCGGTTCAACAAGCGGAGCCATTGAACATGAATACACGCAAAATTGGCTGGGGTGTGTTTCTGACAAGCATGTTAATCCTGATCATCGTCACCGGCCTTTCCTCCATTACCTGGCCGCAGCCAATGATCATCCTAATATCCCTGCTCCTTTTCCTGGGCTTGCTATCCGGCCAACTGCTGCTCGTCTGGGGGTATCGTTCCCACCTACACAAAACCGGGCTGGTTGTATGGGCAGTTGGGCTGCTGTTTGTGAGCTTCTTAATCTACACCCAACCATCATTGGCTAATCATCGTCTATTACCCATTCAATTTTTGACCACGATCAACATCGTCTGGTTGTTTTCCTATATCTTTGTGCTTGGTTTCATCCTGGCCTTACATCTCTATTATCGCGACCATTCCGTTTTGTTCATCGCCCTGGTCCTACTCATGCTGGTCTGGGCCAATCTGATCTTCTTCACTCGCACCGGTTCCGACAATTTCTTCGCCCATCTATTGAATGGCGAGATGCCCCCACTGCTGCTCACACTCATCTGCCTCGTATTCTGGATCATTCCCCTGGGAATAGTTTCCTTTCTGCTGCATACCGCTAAAATTGTGAATAAAGAACTAAATCCGGACCGGTTGGAAAAAAGGAGTAAACAATGACCCGCAGAGAATGGTTGGCCGACCCCCAAAACCAGGATGACTTTTACACCCTATGCCGGGCGGTCGTCGTGCGTGCTGCCCCGCAAGAAGAGCTATTACTACAGGAAATTTACCCAAAGTATATTGAGCTGGCGATAGAGGGTGAAACGGCGAGCGGCGCCGAACCTGAACAAGCTTTCGGATTCGGAGATGATGCCCATTTGTTGATCCTGGTGCTTCTTCCCGCCGCCGCCACCTTCATCGGCGCCTTGCTAGCCAGTCAAAGCCTCAAACGGGTTGCCGAGCTGCGCCGGCTGCACAAGAAAAAAACCGCGGAAGAACTTGAGCAATTGGTTGATAAACATCTGCCGCAAAACCTTCAGGATGAAGCCCTGCGCCGAACGTTGTTGGAAATTTTATTCAGCCCATCCGACGCGGAGAATGGGCTGCCATAAAGGGATCATGTTGCCCTCGGTAGGAGAAGATGTTGATCAACCCCCAAAGTACCTTTTACCAGCCCTTAAGTAAATTTTTCATTACATTCCTTTGGTTGGGGCATCAATATAATAAAATATCGAAATGATCATCAATCAAAGGAAATACAAAAATGTCTGATTGGAATCAAAAGATTATTGAAGAATTTCGCGCCAATGAGGGCAAAGTCGGTGGCGTTTTTGCCAATAGCACCCTTCTACTTCTCCATACCACCGGAGCAAAGAGCCGAAAGAAACGCATTAACCCCCTTGTAACCTTTGAAGACAACGGCCGCTTCGTCGTCGTCGCTTCCAAAGGAGGGGCGTCCACTAACCCGGATTGGTACTACAATGTCATCGCTCATCCGTTGGTTGGCGTTGAATATGGAACAACAGAATTCCAGGCCCGGGCGGCGGTGACTGAAGAGCCGGAACGGACGGAATTATATGAGAAAATGGAAACTCATTTCGCAGCCTTTTCCGATTATAAAAAGAAGACGGGCCGTGTCATTCCCGTGGTGACCCTGACGCCGCTTATTTAGCCGGGTAGTATTGAAGAATTCCTGTGGCCGAAAATCATAACAGCAATATAGATCGACAATAACTATCTCACTAACCAGTTTAGAGATGGCTATTGTACGGCCGAAAACAACAGAACCAGAGCGCCAGTCACGATCTGCCCCTTGACGACCCCAACGATAAATGCTTTCTCTGAATGTTGATCGTATAATTAAATATGGTAAATCCCTTCGCGTTCAAATGAACCGTTTAGAGAGTTATTCGTGAGCAGTTACACACAAAACATCACAATAATCCAAACAAAAATATTACCACCAAAACTAGCTAGTGATTTTGTGGCCAGACCGTTCCTCAACAAAAGGCTTGAGAAAGGATTAGAAAGAAAGTTAACGTTAGTTTCTGCACCTGCCGGCTATGGCAAAAGCACTCTCCTTACATCCTGGTTAAATAATATTTCCATTCCTTCGGCCTGGGTGTCATTAAACAAAATGGATAATGATCTTGATCTGTTTCTCCACTATCTAATAGCTGCTGTTCGCACGTTGTTCCCAGATTCATGTAATGAGATTTATAAAATCATTGAGGCTGACAATGCCCCGATAGAATATATAGCCACCTTACTAATAAATGATATTAGCTCCATCGCAGATTTCTTTATCCTTGTTCTAGACGATTTTCATCTCATCAATGACAGCTCAGTTCAAGAATTAATAATCGCTTTGATTGATAATCAGCCTCCAAATTTGCATCTTGTGATTGCTTCACGAACCGATCCGCTATTACCCCTGCCTCGGTTAAGGGCTGCCGGGGAAATGAATGAGATCAGAGCCCCCGATTTACGGTTCCAGGTTAATGAAACGGAGATTTTCCTCAATCAAGCCATGGAAACTGTGATTGACCCGGAAATTGTCAAAGTCTTAAACTCACGAACCGAAGGTTGGATCACAGGCCTACGACTTATTGCCTTATCAGCCACATCTCAGGAAACCCTCGCAGATATTTTAGCGCGTTCCTCCCTAGAATCGCCAGCCTTTGTGAATGAATATCTTCTATCTGAAGTATTACACCAACTGCCAGAATCCACACAAGCATTCATGCTACACATCTCCATTCTAGACCGGTTGTCAGGCCCCCTGTGTGAAGCCGTTGTGGCCATTGATGAGTCAAATTTGAACATTCATGAGCAATTAAGTTGGCTGAATAATGCCAACATTTTTTTGGTCGCTTTGGATGACCGCGATGAATGGTATCGTTTTCATCACTTGTTTCAGGGTTTTCTCGTCAGGGAATTAGAAAAAATCTATTCCGAAGAGACGATTAAAACTTTACATAAGAGGGCCAGTCTTTGGTTTGCTCAACAAGGTTATACGGAAGAGGCTATATATCATGCTCTCACCGCTCAAGATGTAGAAACAGCGATTACCCTTATTGAGCAGCAAAGTCAAAACCTCCTTAACAGTTTACAAAGGCAAACTTTACAACGTTGGTTATCTTATATTCCGCAAGAAATCATATGGCGCCGACCACGACTCATCCTGGCCAAAGCCTGGTTACTGTTTCGTGAATGGCATTTGACCGCTCTAAAAGAAGCCCTTAACGCTGCAAGTGAAGCCATCGAAATTGAGTCTATTTCCAAACAGGAAGCGTTAGTCCTTGGAGGTCAAATCGCATCGTTAAAAGCAATAACTATCAGCTTGAGTAGTCGAAATTTTGAAAAGAGTTATCAACTTGCTGAACAAGCCTTAGCCTGGCTGCCGAAAACCGCATTTGGTGCACGAGGCCTGGCGTTTGGCTCTATCGCTTTATCAACTCAAGCCTTTGGAGATTTGGATATGGCCACCCACTCTCTTGAGGCCATTATTTATTCACCCTCGAATCCTGAACCCGCTAAAATTCAATGCTTCATAAGTTTAGCATTGATCTATCAAACAGCGGGCCAATTGATGCAATTGTCAAAACTACTGAACCAATTTTTACTGATTGCCAGGGAAGGTAAGCACCCAAATGCTATAACATCAGCCAATAAATTTTCCGGTTGGCTGGCCTACGAACAGAATGATTTAAAAAAAGCCACGGGCCACTTCGCCGAGACCCTGGAATACCGCTACCAGGGAAACTTTGTCGCAGTCTATGATGCATCATTAGGGTTGGCAAAATCTTATATTGCCCGGGGTCAAGTTTCAGAAGCGCAATCGACCATTGACAATTTATATAATGAAACGCTGCGCATAAAAAATAATGACTTATTAGGTCCGTTAGAATCCTTTCAAGCATACCTTTGGCTGATTAAAGGGGATACGATTTTGGCATTGCGCTGGGCACGGACCGTCAAATTGGAGACAGTGCATGAATCTACCCTATATTCCGAGGTAGCTGCTCTAACCCAGGCCAGAATACTTATAACGAGTGGTAAATCTGAAGAGGTGCTCAAGATTATCAAATCGCTCGAGTATAAATTGGAAAATGCCCTGGCTACCCATTTCACATTTCGGGTTATTCAAATAAGAACTCACCTGGCTTTGGCTTATAAAAGAATTGGCAAACAAGAAAATGCTTTAATTGAATTGAAAAAAGCGATCACATTGGCAGAACCAGGCGGATTCATTCGCACCTTTGTGGATATGGGATCTTCACTCCTACCCCTTCTCAAGAAATTAAATGAGCAAGGATTTTTCCCTGTTTATCTACAACAAATAATGGCCGCCTACACTTTGCCCGGATTTTCTTCTGAAAACAATAATGGAGTGGCGGCCGTTATATTAACCCCAAGGCAAACTGAAATACTGACCCTTTTACAGAATGGGCTCAGTTATCAAGAAATATCAGATAATTTAACCATCTCATTTAACACCGTTAAAAAGCATACATCGAATATTTATGAGAAGTTAGGGGTCAATAATCGCCAGCAAGCAGTACGCAAAGCAAAACAACTAAATTTGATAGCATAATTCCTTATTTTCAGTTTCGACGACCTCTCGGAATCTTTTTGCTTTGGAGCCATTCCTGCAGATTACCCTTAAATATCACGAATTTATTACCCTAATTCGTTATTCACGAATTTAGCCCAAGTTTGTATTATTTTAATTGAATAAGCGGAGAAGCTTTCTTCATCATACATATGATCAGACTTGGCGGTTAGCTTAGAAAGGTCAACCGTTGATTCTGAACTTCTCTATCTGTTATTTCCTGGGATTGTGGAATGTATGGCTGATCCATTAAAGATGGACCATATGGCTGTCTATCACATTCAAATTCAAGGGTCATTAGCCCCACATTGGTCAGATTATCTCAATGGTCTCACGATCAAAGTTAGTCACGAAGATGAATATCCAATTACTACATTGTCTGGTGAAATTGTAGACCAGGCTGCCTTATTGGGTGTCCTCACAAATTTATACAATCTTGGATATCCCATTTTAGAAGTTGAGCATCAAATAATATCACTTGAGGAGAAATGATAATGAAAAGACCACTTGGTGTCACAATTTTGGCCGGGTTTGCCGGTCTCATGGCCATTTTAATGATTCTGGCCGCCTTGCAATGGATTGGCTTAATACCCTGGTTTGGTCCAGGGCCGGCGATTCGCACATTCAATATTTGGTATGCTCTGATGTATGGCCTTATGGCATACATTTATATCTGGCTGACTCAAATGCTGTGGAAACTGGATGAATCAGCCTGGTTATTCCTGGCGGTCATAACCGTCTTCAATTTAATCCTTAATTTTGTATCGCTGGTTACCGGCACGCCCTGGGAATGGGTAGCTGCTCCGATCATTCTCAATAGTATCGTGCTACTATACATCATGATTCCCAGCGTTCGGCAATCATTCGGCCGGTCCTAATCTTAGATGATAAACAAGGTTAAAAATAACCACCAGCTAAATAACAACGACAAAAGAGCGAGAATCGGTGACAACAAGTAACGTTTCGCCCCAACAAAGCAGACGATCCCTAAAATCCTTCTTCCCTATCCTGGATTGGCTGCCAAACTATGATCGTAGTTGGCTTCGGGTAGATGTAGTAGCCGCCTTGACATTGTGGGCGCTGTTAGTACCCGAAGCCATGGCCTATGCCGGTATCGCCGGGATGCCGCCAGAGACTGGGCTTTATGCTGCGCCATTGGCCTTAATCGCTTACGCTATTTTCGGTACTTCCAGGCAGCTTGACGTGGGGCCAAGTTCGGCCGTGGCCGCGCTCTCTTTAAGTGTTGTCGCCGGGTTAGGTTTTGCCGTCGGCAGTCCGGAATTCATTGTCCTCTCCATAGCCCTGGCCTTTATGGTTGGCATCTTCATGATTGTCGGCGGTTTACTGAAACTAGGTGTATTAGCCGATTTTCTCTCACGTCCGGTTCTTGATGGGTTCGTTGTTGGTGTCGCCATCTCCATCGCCGTTGGACAGTTAGACAAAATTTTCGGGTTTGAACCGGAAGGATATGATTTCGTGCCAGAGATCCTGCGCCTTATAGGTGATATTAGCATGACCCATTGGCCCACATTAATAGTGGGTTTGGTTAGTTTAGCCCTGCTGTTTATCCTGCACAGAGTTACCCCGCAACTGCCGTCAGCCCTTATTGTCCTATTTCTGGCGATTGCTGCTTCTGCCCTGTTGGATTTCGAATCCTTGGGCATTCATATTGTGGGTGAAATCCCGGCCGGCTTACCAGAATTCGGTATTGTTGAAGGTTTGGGATGGC
>JANQGC010000012.1 GCA_028277515.1 Anaerolineae bacterium | reverse complement strand
GATCCCTGGTCGCTTTACGAATCAGTTGTGCCCTGGTCGCAGGGTTTCGAGACCGGCACGGGCGGCTGGTTCGACTTTGGCGGCTCGATTGTCCAGGTTGCTTCGGGGACCGATGGCATTACTTCAGCCGATGGCAGTTATCATGCCGATGTCAGCGCCCCTTCGGTAGGTTCGGCCGCCTTTACTCGCTTCTCAGGATATTCTGAATGGTTACCTGGCGGGGGCTATACGGCGGAGATGGATGTTTACCTCGATCCCGCATGGGCGACAGGTGAAGGCTTTCAATATTCAGTCGCCTCCAACGGCACGGACAACGACCATATACAAGACTTCATCTTCCATGTCAGCAAGCAATCTAATGGGTTATGGGTAGCTGCTGACAACAATGCTCCCCCCTCTATTCGCCAGGATCTTGACACCGCATATACAATCAATCATCTAGTTACCACTGCTGGATGGTATACCTTGCAGCATGTATTTTCTGACGGTGGTGGCGTGCTACAAGTAGAAATGAATTTGTTGAATCCTGGTGGTACACAGGTGTTCCAGCAGATAAGTGGTGGAGCAGACAACTACATTCCGGCTATTACCGGTGGCAATCGTTACGGTTGGTTCCCAACAGTATCAGAAAATCAATCCTTTGCTATTGACAATGTTGAGCTGTGCCTGGGAAGCGGTCCCTGCAGCTCACTGCCCACTGAAATCACCACCACTCCGGAAGATGAGGTTTTGGTTTGTGACGATAAAACAGTCACCATTTACTTCAACAATGTGGCTGATGTTTATGGTTATCAGTTTGAAGTCAGTTATGATGACAGCGCAGTGACGGCAACCGGGGGTTGGGTCAACAGTTGGTTTGATACGACCGGTCAATTGATTGTCACGCCGGATTGGGACGCGAATTGCACCTCTGGGAATTGCCAGTTCGCGGTTACCAAAAACGATCCGTCCACTCCCGTGGTCGGCAGTGGACCCGTGGCAACGATTGAACTTTCGTCATTGGCAAGCGGAACTACTAATTTGACGATTCATGATGTTGTACTTACCGATATCGACGGATTTCCCATCCCAATTGATCTCCCAGCAACACCTCTTGATGTCACCGTCTGTGGTTATGCCGCCGTCAGCGGTGTGGTTGAACTGCAAGGACGTTTAACCCCCATTGATGAAGGGGATGTCAAACTGATCGATAACGGTGGTGACTTCCCGGATATTACGGTGCAATTTAGCAATGTTGATGGCACTTATAGTATTCCCAGTGTACCTGTCTTGCCCACCGGCTCAAGTTATCGTTTTGAAGCGACTCATTTACTCTACTTAGGAAACGAATTGGATCCGGTAATACTAAATCCCAGTGATAATTATGTGGCTGCCACAACCCGTCTATGGGGTGGTGATGCCAACAATGATACGGTTGTTGATATTGGTGATGCCAGTTGCATCGGCAGCGCCTTCCTTGTTGGCAGTACTTGCATGGGAACCGGCAGCACGGATATTAACGCTGATGGTGTTACGAATATCCAGGACCTGGCTATAGTCGGTGGTAATTACTTCAAATCGACCTGGCAGCCGTGGTAGTGAATGAATAAATTAAGTGGAGACATCGTTTGATGTCTCCACTTATCCCCTCATAAACTCTGTTTTATATTTAGGAGGACTATCTTATGCAGCCAAAGCGAAATTTACTTTTGTCTTTTGTATTATATGTCATCTTTGTTATGGTCCTCATCCCGACATTCGCTGACTCTGCATTTTTGGACCTGGAAACCTATGCTTTAGGAAGCGTAAACGGCCAGGATGGTTGGAGTCAAACTGGAGCCGCTTTTGATGTAGAGGTCGTTGATCAAGCGGCTTTAAGTTTATCTTACCCCGGCTTTGGCAGCCGCAGCCTGCGCATCTCTAATGCAGTTATCAGCGGTTCATTTAGCGACCAGACTTTCACCAAATCTTTGGTTGATGAGGCGGGTGAAAGTACCGCCCTTAATGGTGGCTTTTCGGGTGGCCAGCGGCAAAATTATTTTGAAGCGGAGTGGGAATTCGCTTCCGTAGATCCCAACAATGAGCAGTCCGGCTTGTCCGTTGTGGTCAGCCCCAATCGTGGTGATACGGCACGAATGAGTTGGGTGCAAATGGCTGATACATCCAGTGGGTTGGAAGTGAACTTCTATGGTTATGATACAACGCTGGGAAATTCATGCGGGAGTGGGCTTAATTTTGTTTTTCTGCCGGCTGCTTCCGGCTTGGATAGAACTGTGTCCCATACCATTAAGCTTACGATGACTTTTTTGGATGGGATAAACAACGATATTGTCGAACTTTATGTCGATGGGGAATTGAAAATCACGCACAATAGCTGGGAAGATTATTTCCGCGACTGCGAACCGCCAGAGTCGCGCACGGTGGATTCATTGTTGTTCAGGGTGTCGGGAACGGCCGCGCCGGCTACCTCCGGCAAGGGCTTTCTGATTGACAATATCTCTCTTTCCTCACGCGTGGTTCCAGAAGTGGTAACGGCGGGTAATATTGGTGTGGATTGGGCTTTTACCAACCAGGCGGGCGCCGGGGCCATCGAATTTGTAGAAGGGCCGGATACACCTCCCTGGGGGGCTGGCAGCCTACAAATGTCTACCACCGGTTCCGGGGATAAAGCGACTTTCTTTAACTACGATTATGGCATTTTCAGCCCCTCCGGCGAGGGGATTCCACTGGCTGATATTACGACGCTTGGATACAGTACCTATGGTGATTCTTCAACGCTTGCCCCAACCCTACAGATGGAAATTGACCCGGATGGACCAGGTACAACAGGCGTGGACGATTATGCAACTCTAAATTTCGAACCCTATTATAGCCACACTATTATTCCCAATACCTGGCAGACCTGGGATGTACTTACAGCCGGCGCGGGTGTATGGGCCAGCGGTTTTACAGGACCGGGATCGATCAGCGATCCCGTCACCTGGGCAACCTTCATTTCTCTGTATCCCGATGCCACAATCCTCTACGGTTTTGGAGCTAATGTGGGTAGCGGTTGGGTAACTTCTTTTACCGGGCATGTTGATAACTTAAGCATTGGTACGGCCGAATTCCTCGATATTTATGATATGGAACCGACCGAAATATCTCTGGTTCCAGAGGATGAATTGCTTGTCTGTGGTTCTAATGAAGCCGTCAGTATTGTCTTAAATGGCGTCAGCAATTTATACGGCTATCAGATTGAATTGAGTTACGATGATTCCCTTGTATCAGCAACCGGTGCATTAGAGAACAGCTGGTTTGACACGACAAGTAATGCCTATATTGTTGATAGTACCTGCTCCGGGGGTTCATGTTTGTTTGCGGCCACCAAAACCAATCCAGGCACGCCGTTAAGCGGCGCTGGAACAGTCGCTTCAATCGAGCTGGCTCCACTAGCGGCCGGCACGTTTAACCTGACGATTGATTCTGTGACCCTCTCCAACGTTGACGGGTTTGAAATTCCTGTCGATCTGCCCACTCTTCCATTGAAAGTCACCGTTTGCGGCAGCGCCGCCGTCAGTGGGGTGGTCGAATTGCAAGGTCGCCTAACCCCAATCGACGAAGGTGATGTCAAACTGATCGACAATGGTGGTAATTTTCCCGCTATAACTATGCAGTTCAGCGCGGCCGACGGCACTTACAGCTTTCCCGCTGTGCCTGTCTTGCCTACCGGCTCCGATTATCGTTTTGAAGCGACCCATCTACTCTACCTGGGCAATGAATTGGATCCGGTGACGCTCAATCCTGGTGATAATTATAACGCCACCGCAACTCGTCTCCGGGGCGGTGATGCTGATAACAGTGGAACCATTGATATTGTTGATGCAAGCTGTATCGGCGCTTCTTTCATGATGGTCTCAGGTCCCTGTGGCCTTTCTGGTGATACGGACATCAATGCCGACGGCATAACAAATATCCAAGATTTGGCGCTGACAGGTGGCAACTATTCAAGAGTGACCTGGCAGGCCTGGTAAAAAGCAAGGTTTAATTATTAATGAAAACGTTTCTTTCGGGCGCGATTCACCGGTTTAGGAATTCTATGTTCATGAAAAATCGGCTGTCGCTTGTCATCCTCTTGGTCTTTGGGAGTTTGGCGATAACTCTGAGTGTTTCAGCTTCTATGACAGCGGAAATTGTTACCAACCCGGCCGATGAAATTGCGGTTTGTGACCAGACAGAAACCGTTGAAATTCAAATCAAAGATGTTACCGACTTATACGGATATCAGATCGAAGTAAGTTATGATGAAACAATTATTGAGGCAACCGGATCTTTTGATAACAGTTGGTTTGACACCACAACGGATGCACTTATCGTTGATGGTTCCTGTGCTTCCGGCTCCTGTTTATTTGCGGTATCAAAATCTAGCCCTGCAGGGCCGCTATCCGGCAGTGGCACAGTCGTGAAGATTGATTTAGATCGAGTGAGTTTCGGTGCTTCTGATCTGGTCATTGAGAATGTAGTCCTAACTGATGTTGATGGGTTTGAACTATCTTCAAATTTACCGGGTTCCCCACTGTCAGTCACTGCCTGTGGATCGATTACCACCGATCCTCCTAATCACATAACTGTTTGCAATCAGACAGAAACTGTAGATATAAAAATAAATGATGTGACCGATCTTTATGGATATCAAATTCAATTGAGTTATGATGAATCTATTGTTACCGTCTCCGGCAATTTTGTAGATAGCTGGTTTGATACCAGCAATGACGCTTTTATTGTAGATGAGTCATGTTCCGGTGGCGACTGCCTTTTTGCAGTCTCGAAAACCGCTCCCGCTGACTCGCTTAATGGAAGTGGATTTGTTGTGTCACTGGCGCTGTCTCCATTATCGACAGGAACTTTTAACCTGGTTTTCGAAAATGTGGTTCTAACTGATATTGATGGGTTTGAAATTCCTATCAGCCTTCCCGACATTCCTCTTACTGTAACAGGCTGTGGCGAAATTATCACTGATCCTCCTGATGAACTACTGGTTTGCGGCCAAGATGAAACGGTTAATATTGACTTGATAAATATTTATGATCTCTATGGGTATGAAGTCTCGGTCAGTTACGATCCATCTTTGGTTACGGCCACTGGTTCCTTTGATAACACCTGGTTTGATACCAGCGGGGGGCTAATTCCGCCGGGATGGAATGCTGATTGCGCCGCTGGAATCTGTCAATTTGCCGTGGCTAAAACACAGCCTACACCTCCGTCTGATGGCAGCGGTACGATTGCAAGTATCAACTTATCTCCCACAGGCATCGGGATATTTGATATGATTATCGGTCCTATTACCCTGTCCGATAAAGATGGCTTCGTTATTACAGTTATGCTCCCCGCCACGCCTCTCAAGGTGTATGTCGCCGATGACTGTGGTTACGCTGACATTTTGGGCTATGTTGAATTACAAGGCAGGTTGACACCGATAGATGAAGGCAATGTGACTTTTAAGGATAATGGTGGTAACTTCCCAGACACAACGACAATTTTCAGTGCTGTCGATGGCAGTTACAGCGCCTCCGTTCCTGTTTTATTAAGTGGTTCCTCATACCGCTTTGAAGCTGCTCACTTACTATATCTGACCAATGAACTTGATCCAGTTATTTTGAACGATGGAGATGTTTATGTAGCCTCAGCCACCCAGCTATCGGGAGGGGACGCCAACAATGATGGGGTCATTGATATTTTAGATGTAAGTTGTATCGGCAGCGCTTATCTTGTGGGAGGTGACTGCGGCGGCCAAGGAAACACAGACATCAATGCAGATGGAATTACCAATATCCAGGATCTTTCTTTAACGGGTGGAAACTACTTCCTTACCACCTTCCAGCCCTGGTGATCGATCTTAGCTATGTTACAATGCCTGAGCCGTCGCAATAGTAAATGCCGTTTCAAGGAATTCTTATGGATTCAATAGCTCATCGAAGCCAAAAAAGATATTTTCGGTTTTCTCGCTGTTCCATTTTGATTTATCTGATTCTTTTATGGGTTACTCCAATAAAGGCACAGGGATCTCCAGCGCTTATTCGCACTGAGCCTTCTACTTTAGAAATCGTCCCCGGTCAAGAATACGAAGTTTCGGTTGTGCTGGAAAATGTGTTTGAAGCTTATGGGATTGAAGTTCGGATGGCCTTTGATCCCGCCATGATCGAAATCATTGATGAAAATCCGGATTTAGACGGTATCCAAATACAAAAAGGCGATTTCCCCCAACCTGATTTTCCTGTGCTGTTAGTGGCTGATAATAGCGCCGGATCAATCGCCTATGTTGTCACGCAAACTCATCCAACTTTACCCGCTTCAGGGAATGGAACTGTTTTCAGTTTCCGAATCCGTGGAAAGGTGGACGGAGAATCAGAATTATCGTTTGATAAGGTTGAAATGTCCAACCGGGACGGGTTTTTGATTGACCTGATGATTCAAAACGGCCGGGTAGTCCCAGCGGGAGGCGAAGCTACCGTTACTTCTGCTGCTCCGATCATTTTACCCAGTGCCACACCGGCTCAAGAGACTGTCTCGATCCCATCACCTACAGCAAACATTATCGAAGCAACGACAGAACCAATTGAAAGTAGTCCGACAATTCAAGGTGGAGAAGGTACGAACTCTGTAAATCCAACCGCGAGTCCAACACTATTGTCTACACAAGAAGCTCAGCCGGTGGCGGAGGTCCCACTATCAACCCAATCCGCAGTTGTTGACGAAAGTGGCCAAACTCAGGATCCATCAATGGAAATCACTTCGGAGGAAGCATCAGTGGTTGGTGGTTTAGATCAATCAGTTTCGGAAGAATCTAGTGATCAAATTAATGACAATACGGGAGATGGTATTGAAATAAGCTCAGAAACAGCAGCAGAAACAATCATCCAAAATGAGCCTATACGTGAGGAAATTATTGATGCAACCCCGGAAACTATCGGATCTGAACCATCAACCCAACAACGTAATGGAGATGATGAAACAACAAAAGATGAGTTGCCCAACGTTCAACAAACTAGGGGATCGAATATGGAGCTGCTATTCATCGGAACTTTGATATTTCTGGTGTTATTGTTTATTGTGTTGCTCATCCTGTTGGCCAGGCGCCGTTCTTCAAATTTTTAATGATTAGCATAGAATTTTCCGACCAAGGAGTAATTGAATATGCTTACTGAATAGGGCAACATGTTAACGATTGCGGTAGATGGCACTATCTTGCTGGCAAAAATTAGATTATCAGCATTGGACTAACAAAAATTAGAGAGGTCTTAAATGGCTAGACAAAAACTTTTCAGTAATCTGCAGCGTATCAGTCGATTGTTCGTTTTCGTCGGAATAATAATCGTCATTGGCTGGTATGCTAACGTTCTGAACGCGCAATCTCATGCAGAAAAAGAAACTATTGTTCGCTGCGACCCCGTCAGTAATTCCGTACTCCTTGGTGATACATTTTACTTTGATATTTATATTGAAAACGTGGAAGGTTTATCCGGCGCGGATGTCCAGCTTGAGTTTGATCCGGTTATTGTTCAGCCTGTTGACGCAGACTCCGGAGTGACAGGGATTCAAATGGAGTTATTGGATGAGTTTTTGCACCCGGATTTCGTTTTGCGAAATACTATTGATGCTGAAGCGGGAACAATTTGGTATGCGGCCGTACAAATAAACTCGCCCGAAAATCCGCGCGACCCGGCCGACGGCTCCGGTCCATTGGCTCGGGTAACATTTGAAGCTCAGAATATTGGTGAACTCGAAATTCCAATTACTTATGCCAAGCTTTCAACGGCCGATGGATTTAGCATCCCCTTTACCCCTTTAAATTGCAGTGTTAAAGTGACTGATGAAGTTCAGAGTTACGAACTATATTTACCGATAATTTTATCAGGCTAGCAGGAGCACTCGATTGTTTGCAATCGAATAATATTACAAGTGGGTTACCTCTCCTAATTACTGAATATTAACAATGGTTATGGTATTATTTAAGCATTCCAGCTAATTCATTATTGTTGCTCAGGATTATCCCGACTCATCCACCGCAGTTTTGATAATCAACACGCTGATTTGGAACTGATTGATATTATCCGATTACGGTTGGTCAAACTTCCCAATGCCACCCAATGCCATTTCCACCGCTTTCATTTACACCTCCCGTTGAACCCAAAGTAATATCACGTAGCAGTCCATAAATCCTTAATTCCGGTTTAGAATAAGTCCTTTTTCCAACAGGAACTCGGCTCTTGGAAGGTTGTTCTTGCCCAACAGCATTTTCATGTGGCTTCTTTGACTCAAACATATATCTCTCCTTAACGAAAAACACTGGCTTGTGGATCGCCTAATTTTTTTAACCATAACTCAAGACAGAGGGCTTTCCATAAAAAAACATGATGATTGCTATTAAACCAACTATGCCCATCTGCGAACTGCTCACGCATCCAATCTCCTTTGACGTAATTTTTCTCTACAATAAGCGGTTTTTCTATTAATTTTTTGACGACGTGATGTTTTTTATTGATTAGCCCTTTCTCCATTAATGGCCTAAAGGAAGTTCTATTCTTACGTTCCGAGACAATCTCTGGAAGATAATGTTGACCTGTATTGCGTAGCAACCATCTGCTTCTTCCTGGACGTCCCAATTGGTCTGCTGGAATGGCCATAATAAATTCTACGAGGCGCCGATCCCAATAAGGCAAACTCAATTCCAAACTGTACCTGTTGTATAAGAAACGGGTTGCAGAAAATCCTTGAGACAGTGTATTTTGCGTAAGATTTAGAAATCGCTCCCACTGATCGAAAGAAAATTTTCCGCCTTCATCATCAATAATGGCTTTCCTGGAAAGTTTCTTTAAATATAAAGCAAGATCATCATGTAAGCCAGGGAACTCCTCTTGAATATCTATTTTTTTCTTCCTCCTGTACAAATTTCTTGCTTTGTGCGGAACAAGTTGTCGCAAACCTAATATGTACAAATCTCGGTGCAAATTAATACATTCTCTTTGATTAAAAATTTGAGAGGCCAGTTCTTTTAGCCTGAGATCGCCCAACATACTAGCGGCCCAATTTCTGCCATTGATAAACAAAATGTCACCAAAATATCCTGCAAATAGGACCCGGCAACCTTTCTTTTTAGCTGCTTCAGCAACAGCCAACGGAAGGCGGGCGTAAGGATCGCTAAAGATATAACTTCTTGTGAAAGGCCAATCTTGAATGTTACGGAATGTCCAAAGATGGTCACAAGCAACAAATGTTGCCTCTAATCCCCAACGCTGAACCACGGGTTTTATGAATTGCCGTTCATCACAACTGGAAAACTCATCAAAGACGTAAGAAAAATTTAGAAGCGAACTTTGTTTCTCTTTGTTGTCTGAAAGCAATAATGCAGTGAATGCTGCCAGGATCGTGGAATCCAGGCCACCGCTCATAGAAATGCCGACAAGATGATTAGTTCGTAATCTAGAGCGAATAGCAGAAGTTAGTAATTCCTCAAAATGGTCTGCGTATTGTGCGTCGGACCTATAACGTATTTTGGTTTGAGGATCAATTTTCCAATAACACCATTTTCGGAAGGTGTTTGCCGAAATCAATATGCAATGTGCCGGCGGACAATAAAAAATATCTTTATAGAATGACTCATCCTGGTTTCTTGTTACATTTCCAAGGTATTCAGCTACTTTGCTATCGTTAATTACTGATTCTACGGCCGAATGGGCTAAAAGCTGTCTGATTTCTGAACCGGCCAAACAAACTCTTTCATTCACAAAGTAGCAAAGACCCCGTGTGCCTAAGGTATCACGGGCAAGAAATAACTGTCCTTGATCGTTATCCCAAATTGCAAAGGAAAAATCGCCAAGTAAATGGGAAACACATCTGATCCCCCATCGGCGATATGCTTCTAAAATGATGATTGCATCGGACGTTTTTTTGTCGAGATTGAGTACACTTAAAAGCTCATTCCGGTTGTCAATTCGCACATCTGCCGTAATTGTTAATCTCCCAACTGAGGCGGTCAAAGGCTGCTTTTCACCCCATTCCTCTGGTGTAATCCAAAAATGTTGATGAGCCATCGCTACATGTCCATCCATCCAGATATCCTGGCCGTCAACTGCTCGCTCACTACTGGCCGCAAGCATTCGATCAAGATTCTCATGGGTGGTGATTGGGCGACCGTCCCGCTGGAATATAGCCAATATAGCACTCATAAACGGTGTAGAATTATTAAAAATATTAAAAGAAACCCAATTGAAGCCTATTCGCCTTGAGGCTGGATGACGATACCGGGATCACCCAATAGAGTCCAACCATATAATACGTCCTTCAAATCCGAGTTACTAGATTCAGCTGCTTGCCGCTTGGCAGCTAGCAGCGCTTCTCCCAATGTTGTTTGTGATTGGGCCAAACCTGGCATCATGTAATCACCCAAAAGTCGTTCAGAACTGGCATAGGAAACAGTTGTTGCACCCATAACTGCCGCAGCTCCATTTTCCCCGGACACAAGAAATTTATGGGCCATTGTATTATATGCTGGCTCAACAAAATATGTGTTCCAGCAGCCCCATTGGGTGACGACAGTTGGTGATCCGAAATTGGATAATTGGGTTACCGATGATGCGGAAAGAATATTACTTGGCGACCAGACTACATCTCCTGAATGTCCGATAAAACTGGTGACGGCCATGCCTTGATTAATCGATTGTTGTAATTCCGTTCTGGCATCAGCAACAGCAACTTCATCCAGATAAACTGTGTTAATATTCCAGCCAGAAGGCATATTAGAAATAAAACTATTGCTGGCAACGCTGAATCCCCGATCCGCGGCAAACACAGCCTGTCCGGCATACCCACCATCGCTCACTGACTTTGAAACATTTTCTTCATAAATGAGGGTCTTATTAACCATCATGGCTAGTTCATCAGAATTCCGAACAGGAAATCGACCAAGAGCAGCATCAGGAACACCATCATCATCTACATCTACATACATCGGGTCAACAGGCGCAAAATATTTCCCAGTCTCGGTGTGAGTATAGATTGATGGGATAAAACTCATGCCCCCAGAATCAAGATACCCCCGATAATCATAGGTATCACCACCAACAAGGAGAAAATGCGTAGTGCCAAGATTCTGAACTGCAAAACTGATGTATCTTTTAATCGCCTGGGCATCAAAAATATAATCACTAAATTGAGCGTAGATATCCTCTACATTAATAATTTGCACAGAGAAACCTTGAGCCTCTCGAGCATCGACCAATTCGCTCAAACCAGAGACAAAATCAGGATGGCTGATAATGGCATAATCGGCTGGTTGACCGGTAATATCTATTTGTGGACCTACAAATTCAATTTCAGGTTTTAGATAGGCATCTGGGGTAACCACAATATACTTTGCAGAGGATTGAGACCCAGCAAAGGTAGCGGTGAATGAGCTATTTTCATATTGTTTTCTGATTTTAATCATTTTAGAGGGTGCGCCATCAACTATCTTATATACAGACACTTTATTAGATGGCAGTTCTTTGATCTGGAAGACATCCCCAACAGCCTCAAACGTAAGCATTCCATCTCTGGCGATAAGTTCACGAGGATAGGTAACACTAAAGTGGTCCAAATTGACGATGTTGAATGTTGCACCCGTGTCAGTGACTTGAGTGAAGTCCAGGGTATTGACGCCGTTTTGCAAAAGTCCATCAGGTAACTGCAAATCAAAAGAAGCATCTTCCACACTCCTAAATGTCAAGTCGGAGACTAATTGGCCGTTAAATTTTGTTTGGATATGGTGGTTAGGGCCAGGAATTGATAGAAAATCGCTTGCACCCCACATTCCCACCGAAAGGGTCGCTGGTGGAGCTGATATGTCGCTAAAGTAATCATCAACTAGAAGATCAAAACTCCAGGTTAAATCATCATTGTAGGCTCTCATTTCCTGGTAAATCCAAGGATCACCGTTGATTGCAAGCGGATTATATGCAAGGGCATCATCAACAATGGCTGTTTCCATGTAATATTTTTCCGGTATCTGGCCACCTGGTTTCGATTTATCAATGTGGATCCATTCTTGTTCCTTGCCATCAATTATGAGGGAATATACATTTTCATTGGAATATAGAGAATCTAAAGCCTCACCGTAAAACTCAATGACACTGGCATGTTTATAATAGTCTCTTTTTTCGATATGAATCGGGATCACCTGGCCTCGATTCATTAATGTCAGACGCTCAGGCTCGATATCAAAAATATCAATACCAGCTTTCAATAAATCACGATAGGCCAGACGATATATACCGTCACGGTTTACAATCAAATTAATTTGAGAAACATTTTGCACTAGATCTGTGTCGAATGAGTCACGCAATGGTTTTATTTGCTCAACATTAAATATGCTGAAGCTCTGGTTAGCGGTTGCATAAAAAGCTCGCTGCTGATTTCGCTGATCTTCTTTGATATTATGCTCTTGACGGATGATGTTCCAATCAATCGGATCTGCTTCAATGGGTTCTCCAAAAACCTCACCGGTCGAAAAAGGACCATGAAACCGAACTTCGTCGAAAACGCTGACATCCTCGATGTAAAAGGTGCCGTCATCTATGTCCGAAACCCAATATTCGTATGCTTGTGGTTCTTGCGAATAAACCGCGTAAGATGGAATCAAGTCTTCATTCACCTGCGTTAAGCCCTGATCAGAGTGGAGGTATATATTAAATCCAGCATTACCCGTTTCCATAGCGGTTTGCCATATTAATTTGACCCCCTCACTTTTTTGCCTGGCCTCAACATGAGAGATACTTACGGGAAGTTCACTGACAGTGATAATATGATCCTCAACTTCACCGTTGGATGCCCCTCCTCCATATGCTGTTGCGATATTTGTCGGTTCAATCGTGGAATCAAACAAGCGAATGCGGTATTCCAGATCCATCGTCTGATCAACACCTGGAGCCGGAATATCAAAGAGGGTTTGCTGGGTTTCCGGAACCTGACCAGTGCTGGTCCAGGTCACCGAGCGGCTTACTGCCAGTTCATTCGCTTCATCAAAATCTCCATCATTATTCCAATCAAACCAAATAGCTAACCAGGCTGAGTTGCCTGTATCGACATCACTGTTAAAAGATACATCAACCCTTCCGGTATTAGTGCCTGCTGCCCAGAATTGCGGCTGAAAAGGCACAACGCCATCCTCGTCATTATCATTATTATTATCATCACCATCCGCGTTGGCGGAGGGAATGCCATCCGATTCCGTATCAATTAAATTGCCTAACCAGATAGCCGGTGAGCCATTAGAGTTGTTTGGCAGCCCATCGCTATTCGTATCGGGGAACACACCGTGAAAAGGTCCATCAGAACTGTTTAGGGTATCATAACTGTCTAGATGGTCTCCATAATCATCATTTCCCGTTGGACAACCCGGAACATCCACACTAGCGCCAAGTGTGATGGGAATAGCATCACCATTCGGATCCGAAAACTTTGGAGTTAAGGCACCGGATATGTAGAAATCTAACGTGCTAGGAATTGGTCCTGCATTTGTCAGTGTGATGGTAGCCAGGGTGCCGCTTCCTGAAACTGAACTGGGTGTCAGTTGGGCCACAGCGAAAGCACAAGTGGGGATACCAAAATCCGAATCAGTACCACAAACCGCATTTCTTATCTTAATCGCACCGCTGGTGTCAAAAAAGCTATCCTCAAAAACCGCACTGGCATTCACTGAAGCCGGATCATATGAGACACGAACATCATACCCTTGCAAGGGTGTCGTGGTTGGAATGTCGGAGACATCAATGGTGATGTCGACTGGGCCACTACAGATACCCGCAGCACTTCCCCCTAAACTTAGAACTGTACTTTGAGCCACGGTGTTGTTAAAAAAGAGTACCAGCAAAAATAGCACGATAAAAAATAACATGGATTTCTTCATCAGAACATCCTCCACAAGAAACTGAGCCTGACCCTATCGAGTAAATTATATCTATCAGGATAAAATTGATAAAGTGATAGATGTCATAACTCTCAACGTGAAATGTCATCAATAGCATTGAAAAGATGATGCGCAACCTGTCCAAGTATATCCCAGTATTGGGCATTTTGGAATGATATTTCCGAATTAACGACCACTTTGTTACAATAATCAAGTTAGGTTTCGGTTTTTGCAACGCGTGTATTTTCAAGAGGAATCATGTTTTCACGTAATAACGGGAATATTCCAAAAATTTTATTCTTTAATATGGGGCTTTTTTCTCTACTTCCTCTCTTAATGCTATTTAAATATGTGAACAAAGTTCCAGCCTTAGATCACAGCACATTTCAATCTAATACGGCAAAATTGATACTTACCCCTGGGGAGAATTTCAAGGTTTGCGGGTTGGCGGAAGAAATTGTGATATCCGTTCAGGATGTTACTGATTTGTATGGCTACCAAATTCAGTTTAATTTCGATTCCAACCTGGTTATCCCAATGGTTGTCTTTGATAATTCCTTTTTTGATACTTCAGTTCCTGGGGGATCTTTTGCTTTCATTACTTGCGGCGATGGAAATTGTACAGTTGTTGCCAGCAAATTAGCTCCGGAAGAGCCGATCAGCGGTGACGGCCCTTTGGTGAAAATTGCCTTTGAAACAGTTGGTGGCGAAGGCGGTTTTTATGATATGCAGCTTTCAAATGTCGTTCTTTCTGATATTGATGGCTTTCAGCTGCCTGTAGAACAACCGACAGAATCACTAGCAATAACGGTTTGCGGATTCACTGAAATTGATGGAATTGTGACTTTAGAGGGACGAGCCAATCCAATTAACCCAGGTTTGATAACATTGATCGATCTTGATGGTAATTTTCCACCTCAATCTGGTCAATTCGACGGCGCTACAGGTCAGTTCATGCTTGGGGAGATCCCTTATATTCCCGATACTGGTAGTAACTACCGTATTGAGGCCACACATCAACTTTATTTAGGAAATGTCTTAGAAACCCAAATAACAAGCACAACGATAAACATTGGGCAAACAGAACTGCTAGCCGGTGATGCAGATTTGAATAATGCCATCGACATTGTTGATTTGGCCTGTATTGGCGCAAACTTTGGAAATATAAGTTTTAAATGTGTTGGAATAGGTGGCACAGATATTAACAGCGACGGGTCTACAAATATCCAGGATTTGACACTATCCGCAGCCAATTTCCGCAAAGCCGGATTCCTGCCTTGGTGATTAGGTAATCGAAAATCAAGGAAAAGTAAGCAGCGATCTTATTGTGATCCAGATAGTTTAAATTTCCCAATGCTAAAAATACTAAGCCCCAATAAGAGGATGATGAACAAGAATAAAGGTGAATTTATTTTAGAATCAGCAGATTCGACACTTGATTCATTTAATCCGATGGCAGTGGGGCAAGATGGTATGGACACGCCACTGCTCAGACTATGTTCTATTTCAAATCCATCGGGATCGGAGAGCTTGCTGTAAGTAAAGTCCAGCGTATCTCCTGTCGAGGCAACATTTTGTAAGGTGATTGTAGCCAATGTTTCCGTGCCCGAACTGGAAACGGCCGTATTCTGGCCAATCTTTGCTGCGCCAATGATACATACTCCGGCGCTGCACCCGCTACCTGGCACAACAAACGCCCCGACAGTATCAAAAAAACTGTTATCAAAAACCATCGAAGCACTGACCGACGCGGGATTATAGCTCAATCGAATGTCATACCCTTGTAAATTTGTCACATCAGTAATCGTCAGATCAATAGTTGCATCCTGGGAACAAATGGCTCCTGCACTGCCAGATAAGTCCACTTGCGTGGTTTGTGCATGTACCTGGCTGGAGAGGATAAATAGACCAATTAAGAATATTCCTGCGACTATTTTTTTCATCTGAGGGTCCTCATTTGTCCACAATATTATAAACGGCGACGAATCCCTCCATTATACTGCGAGTGCGGTGGTGAGACTAGGTGTGTTGACATTTCATCGCAACTAAATTAATGAACTGACAAATTGCAGAAAGCCAAGATAACGGTCGGCAAGTTTGTCAAATCTTGAAAAGACACGTCCGAAATGCTTGATTTTGTTAGTGAAACATTTCACCAAATGCCGTTCACGATACAGTCACTTATCGTATTCGCGCTCCTTTTTGGAGCGTTGGTGGGCCGGGATGACAGGTTGGACATCATTTCAACAACCCAATCATAGAAATCTTGAGCAGCATAGCCGCAGCCGCAAGGGATTGCCAAACCCGTCAACGATGATATAGATCTTGGTACTAATTTCACCTCGGCTATGTCCCAAAGCCTGGTTGGCCTGACTACCGTTTTTTCTGTGCTCCGGCAGCACAAGGATGCGCCCGCACAATCGTGCTGTCAATCATCCCGTTTTCCATATCCGGGTCATCGGCGAAGTGCTCAAGCATCCGTGCCCAAACCCCTTTGTCACCCCAGCGGGCAAAACGCTTGTAGACGGTGTTCCATTTCCCATACTCTTCTGGTATTAACCGCCACTGTGCGCCGCTTGTACTCACCCAGAGCACACCTTCGACAAAACGGCGGTAGTCTACTTCATTCTTGCCAACATAGGCGTGTGGTTCTGTCTTAAAAAGTCGCGTATTTTTGACCATTGGTCATCTTGGATTCTCACATTAGTCATGAGACGATTTTACATTTTTGTTTCATATGTCAATAGATCCTAGTTATTGAATTACAGGTTTGGTAAAATACGACTAAAATATGATTGGTTCAGCAACAGTAGCCAAGGAGGTCAGGAAAATCGTAATTGGCAAAGCTGGGGAAAATTTGTAGAAAAAGCGTGGGATAGCGCATTCAAGTAGTTATAGGAAAAGCCCAGAAGAACTTAGAATCTTCTCTTGAAATGGTACGTTATTTGGTATGGATAAAAGAAGAAAATCCCGATTAGTCGGGACTTTCACAGTAGCGGGGGCAAGTTCGTTTGTGCTAATTTTGGTATAGATTTGTGCTCAGGCAATTCGTAATAATACCTTGCGCAGAGATGTTCATGTGGAAAAATACTCTCAGGGCACGCCGCTAATCCTTACAAAACTCCAGCCCCCAAAATTAGCAAGCGATTTTGTGGACCGACCACACTTGTTAGAAAAGCTAAACAGCGGCTTGGATAAAAAGTTAACATTAGTTTCTGCGCCTGCTGGCTATGGTAAAACAACCTTAATCGCCTCTTGGATGCAAACCATCCCTAACAAATCAGTATGGATATCCCTTGAGGAAAGCGAAAATGATTTACTTAGTTTCCTTAGATACCTATCTGAAGCAGTTCGGATCCTCTTTCCTGAATCATGTGAAGAGACAATTAAATTAGCTCAATCTGATTTCCCTCCACCACCGGAATATTTGTCTGCCGTATTTATCAACGACATCTTAGCCATTGGGGATTCATTCATAATGGCAGCAGATGATTTCCATTATATTCATAGCGCCTCAATTCGAAAATTCCTGACTGCTCTTATCACAAATCAGCCTGCAAACCTGCATATTGTCGTTCTTACCCGCAGAGATCCGCTGCTGCCGTTATCACATCTACGAGCGGCCGGCCAGTTGCTGGAGATTCGAACGCCAGATCTTCGATTTGAAGATGATCTCGCCCGGTTGTTTCTAGAGAAATCTAGTGGCTTGCCAATTGACCATAATACAGCGACAGCGGTAAACGGACTCACCGAAGGATGGATTTCTGGTTTGCGCTTGCTGGTTTTGGCGGTATCAAATCTAGAGGACCTGGAGAATATCCTTATCGACAAGCAAAGACAGCCAGTTTCTTTAATAAGCGAATACCTGTTTTTTGAAGTTCTGGAACGTCTTTCTCAATCTTTGAAAGCGTTCATAATTCATATTTCTATTTTGGATCGCCTATCGGCACCTTTATGCGATGCGGTCACCAAGGAGAAATCGAATGGGGATAGTCAGGCATTATTGAAATTGCTGGAGGGCGAGAATTTATTTCTCATTCCTCTAGATTCGAGAGGGGAATGGTATCGCTTACATCATTTGTTTCAAACATTGCTCCTCAAGGAATTAAAGTCTAATTATACTAATGCTGAAATTGCTCAACTGCACCGTCGGGCCAGCATGTGGTTCGCGAAGGAAGGATTTACTGAGGAAGCGCTGCACCATGCCTTAGCCGCGCATGATGTAGAGTTGGCTGCCGGCCACGTAGAGAGTCAAAGTCAAAATCTACTAAATAGCCTAGACAGGCATACACTGGATAGATGGATGTCAATGTTGCCGGAAGAAATTATTTGGCGGCGGTCTCGGCTTATTATGGCTAAAGCATGGCTATATTTTAGAGAGTGGCGCTTTAGCCCGATGGATGAAGCCTTGTCTACAGCCAAAACCATTTTGAAAACAGAAGCATTAGATGAAGAATTAAAGCTGGCTGTTGATGGACATATCGCCTGCTTGCAGGCAGTGAGTCTACGCCTTAGCTCCCGAAAAATTGAGCGCAGCCACAAATTAACCCAAACAGCCCTGGCCTCATTACCATTTAGTGCACAAGGGGCCAGGAGTTTGTCTTATGGCATATTGGGTTTAGCAGAACAGGCGCTTGGCAATTTTGATGTAGCCGTAACCACCTTGGAAAGAATCATTCATTCGCCGGCTTATCAAGGTCCCTTCAAAATTCAAGCCTTTTTAGGTTTGGGCTATGTTTATTTATCAGCGGCCGAATTGGTGCCATTTAAGCAAATTGTAGAGCAGTTTTTGATTTTGGCTTCCCAAACAAAAAATCCAAATGCTATTTCTTCCGCAAATATGTTAGCAGGTCGTTTTGCTTATGAAACGAATGAACTAGAACAAGCAGCCAAGCACTTTGCCCAGGTTTTAGAGGTTCGATATCGAGCCAATTTTCTTACAACATTTGAAGCCTCTATGGGATTGGCACGCATATATCTGGCTGCAGATCAGCTTGCCCAGGCACAGAGTGAAATAGATTTGTTACGCCATGAAACACTCCATTTGCACAACAGCGATCTAATGCCCCATCTGGAATCTTTTCAAGCGTATTTGTGGATGCGGCAGGAGGAGAGTGCGCGTCCTTTACGTTGGGCACGCTCATTTAACCCAAATAGCGTCAATGAATTCATGGTTATTTCCGAGTTTGCCGGCCTCACCCGCGTCCAAATCCTCATTGAAATTGGCTCCGAAGAGGAAGTCCTTGAAGTAATCCAATATTTAAACCACAAATTGGATGCGGCCCAATCCACTTACTTCACATATATGATGATTCAAATTCGGATCCGATTAGCCTTAGCCTATCAAAGACTATCAGATTTCGACAGGGCCTTAAGCGAATTAGAGTGGGCTGTCTTGCTAGCCCAGCCTGGTGGCTTCATTCGATTATTTGTCGATATGGGTTCTGCTATCTTGGCACTATTGAATGCCCTAAATGACAAGGGTATTGCGTTAGATTACACTACGGAGATTCTGGCCAAATTTCCCATCTCTGTTTCTACGAGGCGCTCCCCAAAAAAATCGAATTATAAAAAAAGGTTGTTGACCCCCCGGCAAACGGAAATCCTTCTCCTTTTGCAGCAAGGGTATAGTTACCAGGAGATATCAGCAACTCTATCAATTTCCTTAAACACGGTTAAAAAGCACGTCTCTAATATTTATGAGAATCTAGAAGCCAGTAATCGCCAAGAAGCAATTTACATAGCGAGAGAAATGGATCTGATTACATAACACCTCCTCTATTTTTCTTCAATAATTTAGGTTAACCTGAATCAGGTTAGCTAACCCACCTTTGTGAAATTCTCCAAAAATCACGATTTTATCACTCATTCGAGTGATTCACAGGCGATTTTTCCCCACTATACTAATTAAAGGTAAACAAACACTTTTTTAATAATGGGATATTCATTCAAGCGGAACATTTGAAAAGTCTTTGAAGATAATTCGACTGATGATGATCCTTTCTTGTACCAGCAAAGTGACCATATCCTATGACCGACCGGTTCAACAGCGATAAAAGAGCAACCTATCGTATACAGATTCAAGGAATTATCACGGAGAGCTGGTCCGCCTATTTGGGCAATATGGAAATTAATAAAAATACCGACAAATCATGGCCGGTGACAACATTGCTTGGATCTTTGCAAAATCAGGCCGAATTATTAGGCGTTCTAAATAGTTTATACGATCTTGGATATCCCTTGTTGTATGTTGAGTGTCAATATCCATCAAAGGAGAAATTTAGGATTGATTCATGCCGGTGATTATGCCCGGCCCCATGAGATAAGTTTGAGCCGACAAAAGGAGATAATAATGGCTGAAAATCAGATTGTACATGATGCAGAATATTACATCCTCTATGAGCAACATCGAGAGCGATGGGCAGTAGAGGATACGGAGCTTGATGCACGATTGGCGGAATTACGCCAAAAACATGGTGCACCGCCAAACATTGTGCATATTATGTGGGACGATATGGCCTTCGGCGATGCCGGTATACCAGTGATCAATGCTTTACGAGGTTTCGATACGCCAAACTGTAACCGGATGGCTCAAGAGGGCATCATGTTTGGAAGGTTATACACCGAACCGGCATGCACGCCCAGCCGAGCAGCAGTCATAACAGGCCGTCACGCTATTCGTAACGGGATGCATACGGTCGCATTTCCAATCGAGAACAATGGCTTATCAGGTAATGAGGTGACAAGTGCGGAGGTTTTGTCCAACGCAGGTTACGCGACAGCTTTTTACGGCAAGTGGCACCTAGGCGATGTGGAGGAGAGCTACCCGCACAACCAGGGCTTTGATGAGACCTTATTTATACCTTACAATCAGGTGCTTGTCGCCTATAACCAGAGGGGAGAGGCCGGGAATGCTGTGCTTGGGTCCCGCCCGGAGACGATGCCTGAGGATCGCTACCGTCTCGATGAATATTTCGTTCCTGAAGGCTGGCTTATGGCCATAGAAGGTAAGAAAGGCGAGTTGGGACACGAATGGGGCAACCGGGAGATGGAGGACTGGGATCCTCTTGAAGAAGAGTGTAGAAAGCGAACACTTGATTTCATTCGTCGCAATGCCAAAGCAGAGCAGCCATTTTATGCTGTGTATTGGCCCAACGAGACTCTAAGCATGGCACCCATTCCTAATAGAAAAACGCCGGCACGCTCCATCCTGGCCGAGCGTTTTCAGTATGGCACTGACGCATTCATTGGCAGTTTGATGGACGAGCTGGAAGCGTTAGGGATCGCCGAGAACACACTTTTGGTCTGCCATGCCGATAATGGACCTATGGTTCACAATCCGCCGCCAGGCATGGGGCAAAGTGAGATCATGTTCCGAGGTGGCAAAGGAGACTTCTGGGAAGGAGGCATTAGGGTACCGGCCTTCGCCTGGTGGCCGGGAACTATCCAACCTGGCCAGGTTGTTGGTGACATCATCCACGAAATGGACCTATTTACTACCTTCGCTCGATTAGCTGAAGCTACCGGATACATTCCAACCGACCGAATTATCGATGGAGTCGATCAGACCTCATTATTACTCAACGGCGATTCTTACAGCCGGCGTGACTACAATTTCGTATACACAGGACCCCATCTGGCTGCTACCATCAAAGGGCGCTACAAGCGGAAATGGGTATCGGATCATCCCGGTGGATTTGGAGCAGCCTTTTACGATCTCTATAACGATCCGCGCGAGATGTTCCCACAACTTGTACCTTTGATTCACACCAGCTCGTCGTTTAACAAGATGCGTAAACGGCACGAAATTTGGAAGCAGGAATATCCGGACAGTAGATCGGCCCGGGGTGTTCCGTTCACCGGCATCGAAAGTCCCCGTGCTGAAACCGCTCACCTCGCGGAACCGCCGGTGGATCTATCCATGCTTCCTTTTAATCCTCTAGAATATATAGACTACGACTTACCATGGGATGGCCTTGATCCTGATGTTGGGTAGACGAAATAGTCAACTCTCGCAAGTAGCAAAGTGACGGTTTTTTTCAAGGCTTGCAGTGAAATTTTTGGCTTGAGACATTCGCTCATGTCCAACTCTGTGAGCCTTTAATTTTCATTTTGGATGAACCTAGATGACCTTCGGTTTTTCCCCGATGACGCTTACTCCCTTACTTTTATGGGAGTTAAATAGGTTTCGTGAATGAAAAAATTAGGTATAGGTAAAGAAAAAGTCCACCAAACGGTGGACTTTTCTGGAGTAGCGGGGGTACGATTCGAACGTACGACCTCCGGGTTATGAGAAAGAAGAAAGCCCCTTTATTTAAGTGGTTTAGAGGGGATTTAAGCCATATCAGAGGGTGTTTAAACCATTTAATCGCTACGGCAATCGCTACGGCCGTTCATTTAAATACAGCATCCATTTCGTTTGCAGTTTGATCATCTATGCCAGGTATAACATGGGAGTAGGTGTCTAGGGTCAATGTAATTGAACTGTGGCCTAGAAGCTCCTGGACCTTTTTTGGATGAACATCACGTTGTAGCAGTATTGTAGCTGCGGTATGTCTTAGATCATGGAAACGAATACGGGGAACATCAACACTATCAAGCACTGAGTAGAAATGTCGAAGCAGGTTACGAGGATGAACAGGAGTATTTGCCTTGGACTGAAAGATAAAGCCTTGCTTGTCCGGGTATGTCTTCAGATGGTCAATAACAACTTGTGGGAGAACAATTTTACGTGCTGATTTTGCTGTTTTTGGGGTTGAGATTGTGGCTACACCTTTTAACTCAACTACAGTTTTTTTGATTGATATTGTGCTTTTGTTCCAGTCTATGTTTTCCCATTCCATGCCCAAAATTTCGCCACGCCTGGACCCTGTAGTTAGGGCAATCAAATATATCCCAAAATATTGGTGATCTCTGACCGCCCCAAGAAAAGTTTGAGCTTGGTCTATTGTCCAGACTTTTGGTATTTTCCTCTGAACTTTGGGAGGAGTAACAGACTGACAAGGATTACGGTAAATCAACTCCCACTTAACTGCTTCATTCAATACACGGCGCAAATACCCGTGTATGTGGCTTACAGTTTTTGCGGATAGACCCTCATTTAGTTTTTGAGAATAAAGGCGCTGTATTTGGGCTGGGGTAATGCTGTTTAACTTCTTGCGCCCAAATGCAGGTCTTATGTGGAGCCTCAAATAGCTATCATAGGACTGATAGGTTTTGGGCTTCATGGTGTGGATGGCTACATCTGACAAAAACTTGTCGGCAAACTCATCAAAAGTTATTTTGTCATCAGGCAGTGTTCGGCCTTCAGACAATGCTTTGATTTGTTCATACCTCCAATTATCAGCTTCTTTTCTTGTTTTGGAGCGTTTCTTTTTCCTGCTTCCGTCAGGCAGGGTAATTTCAGCGATCCACCGTTGCTCGCCTCTGGAGTAATATACACTTCCGTTACCCTTTTCTTGCCCAGCCAAGCTTCACCCACTTATAAGGTCTTCTTTGTTCATTATATCCCAATTTAGGTTGACGGCCGGTGATTTAATATTTTCTGTTAACAGAGAAAAGAGATTGCAGACACTTGTCAGTTTACTTGTCCTGGTTTCGCTTTCTTGTCCGATGATAGGAGCTTGACAGCCATGTTTAAGGCTTTGGACTCCTCCGATTCGTTTACAAGACCCAACCTATAAGTTAATACTATTTAATCTGGGGTCCACAGTATATTAAAGAGGACGGCCTGAATCTCAATCAATAAACATCATCCGATCACGAAAGAAAGAAAATATTTTTTACAAAACCAGTCGTTCAATTTTCTGTTCGAATTTGATGTTGCATGGTAGTAATTTTGTTGTACCAACTTCTCGGAGTGTAAGGACTTTCAAAATTTTCAAATGAAGCCTGATAAGTATGGCCATCTAACACAAAGATAATATTGAAGAATGGTGATTGTTCATATACATCTATACTGTAACCGGAATCCTCGTCATAGATCTCTTTAGCGCTTTTGGGTCTACCCATACGAACCTTTCTGATATCGACAAGATTAATGTTAGTAGCAAAAATAATTTCGTAATCAGGACCAAATTTGTATATATTAATTACTGGCTTGACTAATGATAGAACGACTCTATCGACCTGCGGTATCAATGGATGTCCACCCACGTAACCTGCTTCAGAAATCAATTCTGATCGAAGTTCTTCTACGGTATCTTGTCGTATTCTCAGGTTTCGCTCTCGCTTATCGTTGTTATTACGTACATTTATAAAGCCGAGTATTAATATAGTTATAAACGGGGATCCAACAAAGCCTCCACACCCAAATACCAATAATGAAGTCGGAAAAACTCTAGCACTATGATCAAGGTATATCCAGAGTCCAAAGAATGCAATAATTACGCACGAACCAAGAAAACCAATGGTGCCCAATATCCATCCTATCCAAGCGTCTGATGATATTGGAGGCCAATAAAGCGGTTTTTTCATTTTCACCTCCATAAACTCCTATCAATCAGTAAATTTTCGCCGAAAGTGTGGCATACGATCTTCCAATGCAAATGGTTCCCAGCCATTGTTCAAGAGAGCGGTCATAGCAGCCCAATATAATCTTCCAGCATTTCTTTTTTCTTCGTCGTAATGGTTCCCATGTGAAGTGATTCTCAACTGATTGGGAATTTCCATTCTATCTTTATCGAAATTTATTTGAGTTTCCAGCAAAGCATCTTCAACCATTTCAAGGGTTTCTTTGTCAGTGGATGTGATGATGATGAGAGTGCCTATAAAGTCCAGATATGAATAACCATATCTATCCATTTCAAATCCTCCTTATCGTAGCAAATTATAGGATAACACAGATTTTTGAAGTATTGAAGAATTTGGACCCTAATTATTTATAAAACTTTTTCACCTTCTAAAATTCCAGACACCTTGTAATAAACTTGGATCATGGTGAATATATATTACTTGTTTTCAAATCGGCTATTTAGCTGGTTTTCTACGAAGAAGTTTTTTGAACCTTGCGGACACTTTCTTAGACTTATTGGCCAAACTTAGAAGCCGGTCTGCCAAAGACCCTTCAACACCTTGCTCATCTAGAGTTAACCCTTCGGGGGCACACTGGTTGGCTAGTTTGATGATTTCATCATATTCGTCTTTAGAGATTTTTTCTTCTTTCAAATCACTAAACAGATTTCTTGCCCCCGTCAACCATTCTCTTTTTCGGGTTTTTGGCTCTTCAATTTTGCCAGTTGTCTCGAATGATTCCTCATGAGCTTTAGCTCTTATTCGGGTTGGAACCTCTATTCCATGTGAGTCGCCGAAACCAACAATATCTTTATTTGAAATACCTACCGTGCCAATTGAATTCTTTAGCAGTTCGGTTTCCAAAATTGCTCCAGAATCTTTATACATTGAGATGGCTTGATTTCCAAGATTGAGAAACCTATCCTGAGCGGCTGAAAATTCATCGTCAGTTAACTTTCCTAATAGGTATTCTTCACAAATTTGATCCTTTAACTCTCCAACACCCAGATAAGCACTTACTTCAACAAGTTCGGGGTTCACTGCGTTAAAATTCCCGCCCTCCTCAATTTCCATCGCCGTCTTTAGGAATGTATATTCTAAACTGCCGGTCTCAACACCATGATTACCACTTTCAAAAAAACGCTCACTTGCAGTTTTTGGGGTAAGCGAATGAATATCTACTTGATCCTCGCTCATTATTTGATACTGGCATTTCAATGCATCAATGTCAATTATGAGGTTAAGTCTAAGGTTGGGAAGTGAATAATCACTACCTAAAATTAATTTAACAATGATTTCAATATGCTAAAATAGACTTTCTGAGAAATTGTGAATCTTGAGTTCATAACAAAGAAATTCAAGAACAAGGAAGTTACGAAAGTGTCTATACTCATCCAGTTCATCCAGGTATAAAAAGCGATTGTGTATTTCATTATGGATGTTTGGACTGGCAAGAAATTGCAGTTTATACACATTCAGTTGATTCTTCTAATTCTAACAATCGGTTGCACAAACAGTCCTCAGCCTAAGATCGTGTCTGAAAACCAAACAGGTCTAGAGATACCTGATTATGTTGATCAGGGTAATTGGGATTTTTGGATGATAAGGAAGGGATAGATTCTCTTTCGGTTGTTTACTATTCAAAGATAAAATTGGACATGGGAGTAGAAAAGGTAAGTGTCTGTTACGAAGTGACGGTTAACGGAGAATATGAGTTGAAATATTATGGATTGGCATCATTGGTGAGGGAGAAATGGTTTGTAACGATACCTAGCCTTGATCCATTAACAGCAAAATGTCCTCAAAAATTGGCATCCTAACATGGTTGATGAACAATAGGGGCACGGATTATATTAACTTTGCATATTGCTTTGATTTTTAAAAATTGATTCGGGAAAACGCAAGATTATTTGGAATGTCAATATTTGAGTGAAGGATCAAGAAAAATGAAAATATACAACTCCAACGACATTAAAAATATTTTTGATAAACACTTTTCTTTACTTTGTCCAAGCTGTGCCACTGTATCGAATGTATCAGCAGTATCCTTTCCAAATTATGAATTAGTACGTCGATTCAAACCCTCAAGTGTCATTGTTGGATATAGATGTGACTCATGCAATTCACCAATTGCATTAAAGTATGGAGTCGTTAACTACGCTAATAAAAACTCAATTGACCTAAGTGAGGATTATCAAGTTATTGAGAGGCCTTTAGAAAAGTTTGAGTACGAGTACTTGCCAGAAAGCGTTGCTGAAGATTTTAAAGAAGCAGTTCTATGCTATTCGCAGGGAGCATTCAATGCGTTTGCTGCAATGTGTCGTCGAACTTCTCAAAGTATATTTATGGATTTAGGTGCTTCTGCAAAGGATAGGGTTCATTATCAACTTAGGGAGGCAAAAGAGCTTGCTGGGTTAGATGATGAAATAGAAGAGATCTTCAACCAAATATTGGTGTCTGGGCACGATGGGGCTCATCCGCACCTACCATTAATGGACCAAGAGAGATCGGAAGTATTGTTCGTCCTAATGCAGGACATTCTAACCGAGATTTATGTACGAAAAGCTAAAATTCGGGAAGCAATGGAAGCACGAAAAAAAGCTATAGAAGCTAAAAAAGAAAAATAACTTGATGTGATTCAAAAAATGATCATAAGAGGTGTCGAGACCAATCTCAAAGAAGACGAAAGATTTTATGTTGGAATGATTGGCAAGAAAGAAAATGAATTTCCGAATGCTTTTACAACAGTCAATAGCAAAGACGGAAAGCCCTTGGGGGCTTTGGAAGGAACTGGAACTGAACCATTAAGGGAAAGAAAAGGTCCACATCACCCTCAAGATTCAAGAGAATAGAATTGCTTTTGCTTATTGACAAGCTATTTGTCAGACCACTAAAATAGCTATATATCTAGACATAATATATGAGTAATACGCAACAAGGACAGGTAGTCATGCCAAAGACCGTTTCTGTAAGCGAGGCAAAGAACCGTCTAAGTGCCATGATGAAGTGGGCGGTTGAAAATAGTGACGAAGTAATTGTTGAGAGCAGAGGAAAGCCGAAGGCGGTCATAATGCCGTTTGGAGAGTATCAGCAATTAGTAACACTTAGGGAAAAAGCTTTAAAGGAAGAAGCAATTAACAAGCTTGAAACGATAGCAAAACGAATTCAAGAGAAAAACACTGATTTAACCAAAAAGGAAGCAGAACAAATATCTGATGATATAAGCCAGGAAACTAATAAACGTATGGAAAGTGAGGGTAAGGTAAAATTCAAGAATTAGGCATGCGTGTTCTAATTGACACCAACGTGCTGATAAGCTATTTAC
>JANQGC010000014.1 GCA_028277515.1 Anaerolineae bacterium | reverse complement strand
CGCGTTCCGAAGTGCGCGATTTGGAAATCGCGGTTACGAAGTGGAGTAAATTGGCAGTTGATTTTGGCGTGTGTTATGATCAACAAGTTTTGAAGGGATTATTTGAACGATGAGTCATGACATTCCGGTCGTAATTTTCTGTGGCGGTGAAGGAACGCGCATGCGCGGCGGAACGCTGACTAAAAAGGAACTGGTTGAAATTGGCGGACGGCCGATTATCTGGCATGTCATGCGCATCTTCTCGGCACATGGTTTCCACCGCTTTGTGTTGCCCCTGGGATATGAAGCGCAGCAGATTAAACGTTATTTCCTTAATTATGAAGGGATGACCCGTGATTTTACAGTGAAGGTCGGCCGGAGGCGCAACCATATCGCTTATCATGGTGAGGAATTGCACCCGGAATGGCAGGTATCGCTGGTTGATACCGGCCTGCGCACCGATAAAGCCAGCCGGGTGGCCAGGGTCGCCGACTACCTGGACCAGGATCGATTCTTCCTTACCTATGGCGATGGCGTCAGCAATATTGATATTCGTGCCTTACTAAACTTTCACAGGGGGCATGGACGGCTGGCGACAATTACGGCCGTGCAGCCTGAGCAGTACCAGTATGGAATTATGGAAGCTGATGAAGACGGTTTGATCTCGCGGTACGAACAATATCCTTCGCTGCCATACTGGATCAATGGTGGGTTCATGGTCTTTGAAAGAGAATCCTTGAGATATATGCAGAATGGGGACGATAAAGCATTGGAGACCGGGGCTTTACAGGAGATGATCGCTGATAAACAGGTGATGATGTTTCGCCACAAGGGCTACTGGCGGTCGATGGATACCTTAAAGGATGCGATTGACCTGGAGCAGGAGTGGCGGAATGGTGCACCCTGGAAAATTTGGCCGGATGAGGAATAAAAGTACTTTTGGAGAAAAATCTGGAACCATTTAAGCGAGAAGATTTTTGGCAAGACAGGCGGGTGTTCGTCACCGGCTGTACTGGCTTTTTAGGCTCTTGGTTGACGGCCGAACTGGTAGCCAACGGCGCGGATGTCGTCGGCCTGGTGCGTGACCATGTGCCGCAGGCCCAGCTATTCCGCTCGGGGACGGCCAGGCGGGTGACGATGATTAATGGCCAATTGGCTGATTATGCGCTGTTGGAGCGGGTGTTGGCTGAATATGAGATTGATACCATTTTCCACCTGGCGGCACAAACCATCGTAGGTATCGCCAACCGCTCCCCCTTATCCACATTTGAAACCAATATCCGGGGTACGTGGCTGTTGCTGGAAGCGGCGCGGCGCAATCCAACGGTGACGCGAATCCTTGTGGCCAGCAGCGAGAAAGCGTATGGCCAGCCGCAATATTTGCCATTTCAAGAGACGCACCCTTTACACGGCCGTCATCCCTACGATGTGTCAAAGAGCGCCGTTGATCTGATTGCCCAATCGTATGCAACCACTTACCAGCTTCCAGTGGTGATAAGTCGCTTTTCCAATTTATTTGGCGGCGGGGATTTGAATTGGAACCGCTTGATCCCAGGGTCTATCCGCAGTGTCCTGCGCCAACAACGACCGGTTATTCGTTCCGACGGCTCTTTTAAACGAGACTATGTTTATGTGGAAGATGCTGTGCGGGCGTATCTGATGCTGGCCGAACATTTTGAGGAAAACCGATTGTGCGGCAGGGCGATCAATTTCGGCTCCGGCTGCCCGGCATCCGCTTTGGAAGTTGTGCAGACGATCGTACAGATTTCTCCTTCTCCGCATTTGAGGCCGATTATTCTAAACGAGGTTCAAAACGAGATTCGCGACGAATATCTAAGTGCCGAATTGGCGCGGGAACTGCTGGGCTGGCAGCCTCTCGAATCGCTGGAGAGTGGGCTGGCGAAGACGATGGCCTGGTATGATAAGTTCCTGAAAACGAACCTGAACGGTGAAACCTTCAACCAATAAAGGATCAAGACCCAGAGGTCCTTTCCAGTAGTTTACGCAAGACCCGGCCGGTTTCTGTGATCTCCCCGTCCTCATATAGCATCTTATCCCCCACGCTCAACGTATCTTGACTTCCTTGCAGCAGAGCTTGCCCTAATGCGGATTGGCGTAAATCCTTAAGGTCTTCTTCAAACAAGCTGCCCACCTGGTGGTCGTCGAGTATTTTACCCGAATCCAGGGTAATGATGCGGTCTGTCTGGCGAGCGACGGCCGAATCGTGGGTGACGATAATGAAGGTTGTGCCCAGTTCCTCATTCAGCCGGTGCATCATTTGAATGATTTCGGCCGACGTGTGGGCGTCAAGTTCTCCGGTTGGCTCGTCGGCCAGTACAAGCGCCGGATCGTTGACCAATGCCCTGGCAACAGCCACACGCTGTCTTTGTCCGCCTGATAATTGGCCGGGTAGATGGCTGCTTCTATTTCCCAAACCAACTAAATCTAATAAATGAAGCGCTTTTTCCCGTCTTTTGCGGGAGCTGACTTTTTGTTCAAACAAGGGAACTTCTACATTTTCCTGGGCAGTCAACGTGGGAATCAAATTGTGTAGCTGAAAGACAAAACCCACAGTTTGGTTGCGGAAGCGGTCTAGATTTTTCACCTGGGCTAAATCCTGGCCATTGACCAGGATGCGCCCGGAAGTTGGGCGGTCTAAAGCACCCAGGAGATGGAGCAGCGTTGATTTCCCGCTCCCTGAAGGTCCAACGATGCTGACGATGGAGCCTGTGGGGATAGTCAGCGTGACGCCATCCAGAGCACGAACTTCTTCACCATTGCCATAGATGCGGGTTAAATCGATGATTTGGATGATCGGTTGGTTGTTCATAATTGCCTTAGTAGGTGACAGTCACTCGAAATGCTACGATCTTTCTTGAAAATACGAGTAATAAGTGACTGTCACATTATTAGTTCACTTCAATATCCACAAAAGCAGTCATACCCCAGCGCAATTCTTGCGGGGGATCGACCATCTCAATAATGGCGGTGAAATTGGTGCCTCCCTGACCTGATGAGGCCATTGGCGAGATGCTGAGTAGTTTGCCTTCGATGATGGCGCCGGGAAGGGCGTCAAAGGTTAAGGTCACTTTGTCAGCAAGATTGATATGTGCGGCATCGACTTCGTTCAGATCGGTCGTTTCCACGCGGAGCGCGTTGATATCGCCCATTGTTAAAACAGGTACACCGGCCATAGCCATCTCACCTTCATTGATTTGTACATGGCCGATGACGCCGTCGAACGGGGCAATAATCATTGTATTGGCCAGGGCTTCTTCGGCGGCTAAAAGGGCTGCTTCGGCCATGGCCACTTCCGCTTGCAGGACTTTAATCTCTTCCGGCGTATTGCCATTCTTTAGCTTGTTTAATGAAGCTTCAGCCTGGGTTAATTCACCGCCGGCAATCTCCACTTTAGCCTCGGCGATCAGGGTGTTGGGTGTTGTATGCTGTGCCTTTTCCAGGGCTGCCTCGGCGATTTCCACCTGCGCCTGCATGGCTGAAACCACGGCTGAAGCGGCGGAAATGGACTCAGGACTGCTGCCGGATTGGGCCAGGTTAAGCTGGGCCTGCGCAGCATCACGTGCACCGCGAGCGCTCTCCCGAGCATAGCGCGCCCGTTCTTCAGCACCACCGCCAAGACCGGGATCAATAAAATTGGAGAAATGCAAGTTTTCGGCAATGAGGAAATCCGATTGGGCCTGGTTGAGACGGGCTTGATACATGGCGATTTCCTCGGCTCTCGCTCCGGATTGGAGCAGTGCCAGATCGGCGTAGGCACGGTTGACTTCCGCTTTAGCCTGGGCGAGTTGCGCCTCAGCCTGTTTAATGGATGTTTCATTACTCGCAGCCGTATCATCCAGACCTCCTTGGGCGGCCGTTAAATGGCCCTGGGCAATCTGCACACCGCCGGCAGCGGCGTCTATATCTTCCTGGCGTGCGCCGGCCTGGGCTAAGGCCAACTGCGCTTCAGCGGCGGCGAGAGCGGCTTCGGCCTGGGTGACGGCCTGCTCTAATCCATTGGCTTCAATTTGGGCAAGTTCCATCCCAGTGGATACTTCAGCACCTTCCTCAACGACGGATATCAGACGGCCGCCGGATTGGAAGCTGAGATCTGCCCATCGTAAGGGCATCACTTTTCCTGTGGCGGTGACTATGTTGGCAAAGTCGGCCGTATCCTGTGCCGCTGTTTCCAGATCGGAAGAATTATCCGCGCCACTGCAAGCCACAACTGCTAATAAAGTTAATAAAATAAGAAAGGTTCGTATATGGTTAAACATTTTAATTCAACTCCCATATCCAATAATTATTCGTATCGTAATGCCTCGACGGGCTGCATTTTTGTCGCTCGCCAGGCGGGGTATAATCCCCCTAAAGCGCCTAAAATGATGGCAATTGCCATTGCCTGTAGGATGAGGCCAGGTGAGAAGCTGCCAGATCCAATCATTTCGCCAATCGAAGGAACGGCCGCTAACCCCTGTGTTAAAATATAGCCAATTAATATGCCGGTCAGCCCGCCCAATGCGCCAAGCAACAGAGATTCCTTCAAAACCATGCTTAATATGCGTCCCCGGCTCCAACCGACAGCACGTAAGACACCCAGTTCGCGGGTTCGTTCGAGCACACTCATCAGAATGGTGTTGGTCATGCCGAATGCTCCAACAAGAGCCATTAATACGGCAATCCCGCCCATCATGGCATCGACACTCTCTAAATCAGGCAAGTTTTCGGTGAACTCCGAGGTCAAAGAGACGTCGATCTCCGGATAGTTTTCGTTTAGATAGGCAAGCATTTCATCAGCCTGGTCCGCATCATGTAGCTCAATGGCATACCAGTTGACCTGGCTGGGTTTGCCGGCCATAACCTGGGTGTCGCGCAAGGTGAACAGCCCACCCGCTTCTTCATAGCCGGTGCCGGTTTCATAAATGCCCACCACCCGGAAGGCGGAATCGCTCACCCGAAGCGTGTCACCCACATTGAGACCTAACGCTTCAGCGATAGGTTTGCCAATAACGGTTTGCCGATTAGCTTTGAGCGGCTGCCCTTCAACAATCCTAAATCGTGAGATGGCTTTTTCCTGGGGATGGTAGCCCCACATGATAAATATAGGTGCTTCCTCAAAATCCATCGCAAAGCCAACAGCAACACCCGAGACCTGGGCAATCTCAGGGTGGGCGGCGATGCGCGAGCCCACCCGTTCTGGGATAGCACTGTAACCCATATCGGATACATCTCGTTCCAGGGCCATTAGATGGGCATTGCTTCCGGCGAAAACATCGTTGAGCTGGGCAGTAACACCGTTTATGATTGCTCCCAGACCAACCACTGCGCCAATACCGATGCCGATGGCCAGAAGCGTTAAAATCGTGCGCATGCGCCGGCGGAACAGGCTTTTTAATGTCATGCCGCCTATACGGTTTATGAAGTGGTTATTGACACGCGAATGGCCACCGCCATCGTAGCGCATGGCTTCAAGCGGCTGCAATTTTGTGGCACGCCAGGCAGGATACAGACCGCCAATGAGGCCAAGGACCAAGGCGACAACGAAGGCTTGAATAAACAATTCGGGTGTAAATTGGCCGTGCGTGTAACCATATAGCGGTACATTTCGTATCGCTAAAACCAAACCAACACCAATCAATGAACCTAAAAGGGCACCGGAAAAAGCCAGCAATAGTGCTTCACCTAAGATCATGCGCAACACGCGCCGGCGTCGCCAGCCAACGGCGCGCAATACACCTATTTCTCGCGTGCGTTCGTAGACGCTCATTAAGATTGTATTGGTCATGCCTACACCACCGACGAAGATGGCCAGGGCGGCAATTGCAGAGGCGACGCCATCTAATATGGCCACGGTTTGCTGCTTATCGCCAAATTCGCTGGCTGTGGATAGCTCTATATCTGGAAAGCGGCGGTCGATGCGCTGGCGCAAGCTCTCGGCCATGCGACTGTCTTTCATTTGAATGTAATAGGCGCTGACCAAGCGCGGTTTCTGTAAAATGATTTGGGCATCGTTTAATGTGATGACGGCCGCGCCATCCTCTAAGGCGTCACCGGTTTCGTATATGCCCACAATTCTGAAGGTCCCTCCGGTGAGGTTGAGCGTATCGCCAACACCGACTTGCATACCTTCTGCGGCGTTTTTACCCAAGATCAACGGCCGTCCGCGAATGCCCCGTGCATCCAGCCCCTCACCTTCAATGATGCGGAAATGTTCAATGGCAAAGGTGCCCGGATCATGGCCAAATATGAAAAAGTATTTGGCGCCCTCTGCTGCGGAAACATTGCCCATCATCATACCTGCGACCTCTGAAACTTCGGGCAGGGCTAAGAGTTGATTTCCTAGATGGGTATCGACGGCACTAAACGCCGGATCAACAGCACCGGCCTCGGTGAGAACGAAATCAGCCTGGCTCCCTCCACCAATGGCCTGATAACCTGCAGATAATCCCGCACCTAATGCGCCCAGAGCGATCATGGCAGCAACACCAATAGCGATGCCGGCCATGGTTAGTATGCTGCGCGATTTTCGCCGGAAGAGGTTTTTTATAATCATGATTTCATTAATTGGGAGGATGATCTATCTCACTCTCCAAAGCCCGGGTGAATAATTCGCGGTCGTCTTCTTTAATGATGTCCAGAGCTTTTGATCCAAGGTGGGATAATATTTCAGGTAAATAGAGATCGGTGCGCAGATGGTGTTCGGCTATAAAAACGAGCAGTGAGCTGCCCGTCCATGAGGCACGTGCCTGGGCACCGTCCAATCGTTCGCCAATGAGCACCTCTTGTCCGTCTATGACTAAAATTAGCCCAAGACCACTGGCCTGGCCCAGGGTCTCTTCTGAGACATGGGCCACGGCAATTTCACTGCCGGGTAAATTAATTTCATCTGTGGTGTATATAACGGTGCGAACGCCCCGCTCAACCGCACGGATTAATGCGGTTTCCAGGGCAGGGAATGTGACTGGAAGTAGGGCCAGGTATATCTGTTTTTGGGCCTGATCGATCATCTCCGAGGCTCGCGCTAGTATATTTTCATTCCCTTCGATGTTCCATACATAGTCAAGGTCAGGGAGTGGTGCAGCGGCGAGGCTGGAAAGATTTTCTCGCAAACGGCCGAATAAATCTTCCTGTTCCTGTTGAAGCTGATCCAAAAAGTCTTCTGGCGGAACAGGAGCATACCGGGTGACACTTCCGCTGTGCAGGCTCATGGCGGCTCCGCGAGCCGTTAATTTTCCGGCCACTTCATAGATCATGGATCTTGGTACGCCGGATTGTTTCGCCAATTCATAGCCGGATACCGGACTTTTACCCAGGAGGGCGATGTAGGCTTTTGCCTCGTATTCTGAGAAGCCTAGTTTTTGTAATTGGGATTGCAGATCACTACTCATTTGTTCTCCATTCTGTTTAGTCGTTGGTTCTATAACTTAGACGTTAGGAAAATAACTACTGACATTATGGACCTTTTTGTTTTCCTTGTCAAGAGATATTTTTCTTGGGGGTGCGATTACTTTTTTTGTATGAATTAAATAGGTATGAAATGCCGGCTCTACAATGCCTTGAGCATTGAGGTAAGGGCGGGGCCGCGCGGTGCGAAGTTGGAGGGACCCCTAATTTGTAGAGTCCGCGCGGCCTCGCCCCATTTCGGGCCGCTTTCATGATTGGGGTTAGGCTGGCGGATTTCGCCGGCAGATGCTTCCTTTGCATCTTATCCCACCGGCTCACCCTCCACGGCCAATCGACGTCCAGCCTTGCGAGACAGGCGGGATGAATGGTTTAGGTTTTCGGTAAGGTTTTGTCCCGCCTGTCCCGCCACTACGATAGTGATCGAAGCTAAGTACCAACAAAAAAGTATTGTTGCATGTGTCATGCCGAGCTTGTCGAGGCATCTCTCGAGAGATTTCTCGCTTTGCTCGAAATGACAACCGTTAAAACATAGTTGTTTGTACTTAGGACAGTATGAAGAATATGACGTAAAGGAGTAGGATTGAAAGAAGGATGGTTAAGGGATATATCCAATCAAACACATTATCGATTTTATCCGCTCGGTCACCCTGGCCATTCATTTCCAGGCGGCGGAGGAAGACGTTGTAGATGATCACAAGCGCACTGATGGCGAAAGTCGTGGCCATGACGGCATCAAGGAAGGTCAGGTAGCCTAGCCGGGGATAATTGTCCGCCAGGCTAAAGCTGAAGGCGATGAACACCAGGAGATTGGCACCGGCCACTTCAATTCGTAAATTGTAGTCTCGCAGAAAAAAGGTGACCCAGAGCACGCCGAGAATTAATAGGATCGGGATGAATATTTGGAAGATATAGTAGTTGAGATGGCGAGGGCCACCAAAGCTGAAAGTGAAACGCGAGGTAGTTGAGCGGGTGCTGGCCTGCTCGCTGCTGATTTCTGTCTGTAGCTCGCCAATTTGGAACTCGTCTTCCCCATGATCGGGGCTGATCTCATTAAAATCTTCAAGGATAGTGAAGGTGTAAAAATCTTCCGGGAAAATCGAATCGACAATGATGTTGAATTCTTCATTGTCAAAGGGATATTTGCGGAAGTCGAAATCAACTTGAAAGTTGGTTGAAAATCGTTCAAAGTATAAAGCATGCCCATCCTGCCAGATGACGGCGATTCTATTTTGGGTCCAGCGATTGCCTTGTTGGTTAAAAAAGGTGAAATCTGGCCAAAAGCCTTCGGTATCCTCCTGAAATTGGTCGAAATCTTTACCGGTATAGGTGCGAAAGGTACAGTCGCATTCGTCGGGACTGAATGCAAGCGCGGGATCATTCCATTCCATTTGCAGGCTGGCCACGGCCGAAAAGAATTCATTTTGTTCATCCACTTCTACAATTTGTTGTAATTTCAAGCCTACGGCCACGGGAATTGGCTCCTTGATCACCTGGTGGCTGTTGGCCGACGTCTGATCTGTGAGTTTTTGCTCACTATTGATGGCAGCCAGCAGGCGGTATTCACCCAACTCAGCCTGTTCATTGCAGCAGTCCTGGATTCGTATGGAGAGGCCACGGCCGTGATCCTCGACAATATAATCCAGCGCAGCCGTGGCGGCGTCAGATCCGGAGGAAACGATTCGTAGAGGTTTGCCAGCATAATTTAGCAGAGTAATCTGTGGATGCCAATCTCCAGTTACGGCTTCAATATACAGTGAAATCATGTCACCGGAATTTAATTCATGCACGGCCAATGTTTGTTGTGGGGCATCGGCATTAAGTATGCCGGTAGTTTCTTCAATTTCCGCCCCTATGGATGAGGCCTGACGATCCAGGACGGCGAACCGATCACCGTCCGGTTGGGCATCGGCCATAGAGAAACCGGCCGGCGGATCAAGCGCCAGGATGAGTTCATAATCGCCAAAGGTCCCCTCACCGAGAAAGTTAAGAGCATTGGAGATCACCAACTGATAATCCCCACTTGCTGGAACCTCAAATAACAATTCCGCAGAGAGGCCCGGTCCACCATCATCATCCCAGGTTAAGAAATGTTCATCCGCCGCTTGTTGGGCGGCAATTAATGGATCCGAACCATTAACAATCGCATCCTGGATAGCCGAGAGATAAGCGTCTTCCACTTGCTCCGTATCTTCATCGCCGGAAATGAGGCCCATGATCGGATCAAGATTGCCGGAGATTCCGTTCAGCCGGATGGCCAGAGTCTGACCCGCCTGCAGGTCCGGAATGCGATACCAGAAAAAATCTCCGGGGTTGATTAGCCCGGTTTCGATTTGTATGCGTGGCGGCTCTTGGGCGAAAATGGCCGGACTTGTTCCAATAAATATAAGCCCCAAAATGAGGATGGCGAGAGGGATGACTCTTTTCACAGAATGACGAACAGATGCCGGCTATTTGGTGAGATATATATAAGGCTATGCCGACATGGCATCTTAATTGGGCTTGATTGTATTGTCTGCCGCTTATTTTGCCCACTATTGCCATTTCAGGGAACTTATTTACCCCTTTTTGCGTCTAAGGAATGAAAGGCTGTTCATTTGACGGCGAGAAATAATAGATTTTCAGTAATGATGAAACAGTTAGCACAAGAAGAGAGTATAATGGAGTTACGTATGTTGAAAGCTGGATTATTGGTTTTTTTGATTTTCCTTTTGGCCGGATGTTCGGCAGCGGTGGAATCGGTTGAACCTTCGGCCGTCGATGATGCCGGGGTTGTTGAGGAGTATTCCGGAGAGACACAGTCGCTGGAACCTTCAAACGCCGTACCCATGCCGGAGACGAATGATGAAATCATCGCCGGAGAGGATGAGGTTATCGTTGAAGCGCCGCTGACGGTTGAAGGAAATTTGCTCCCGCCTGACGGTGAAGTAATCGCAGAAGAAATCAATGGTGCTGATAGTGAAGTCATGGCTACGGATAATGAGATGAAGAAAGTTGATATCAGCAGTAGAGAGGGGCGGATTGCCTATGCTCGCCAGGAATTGGCCGCAAATTTAGACATCCCATTGGAAGATGTCATGCTAAAATCATACGAGCAAAAAGTATGGCCTGACGGGAATTTCGGCTGCCGTCCCAAAGGTAAGCGGTTCACGCCCGCAGAAGTTCAAGGCTATATTATCTACCTTAGCGTTGGAAATGAGTTTTATACATACCACGGTGGTGCGGGACGGCTGCCTTTTCAGTGCAGTGATGCACCGGCAGATAAACCAACCAACAAAGGGATTATCCTGCCACCAGACAAATAGCCGAAGCAAAATCTTTTCGGAAACCCGTGGCCAACCATCCCGCCCGGCTCGTCCGGCAAGACGCCGTTTGGCTGTGAAGGGTGAGCCGGCGCGGCATGATGGTGACCGTAACCATGACCTGCCCACCGCGCCGGCTCATCCCTACCATTCGACGGCCCACCCAAATCGAACCCTCCGGTTTTACACAATTTGTAACTGCACCCTTTCCTCCTAATTCTGTTGACTAAATTCGGTAAATGATATAGATTCCAGTCAAGTCAAACTTCAGGTGCTGATAGTTCATACCTTGTTGACTAAATGGTAGGGAGTCAAAATTGTGTGAGAAGAAATCATAAAGTCTTAGCGGACCCTGGGTGGAGGAAATCCTATGGAGTGACTATTACGCAACTATTAAGCCTTACGGAAATGTATTTTTGCAAGCCAAACTCCCCGAATTGTTAGCTTAATATTTAGGAGGATTTACATGTTAGTAGTTTCCAAGAAAAAAAGCGTTTTGGCCATCCTGGCTATTATGATCCTTTCCCTGATTTTAACGCTTACTGTTTTTTCCACTTTAGTGGGGGCCGCGTCTCTTGATGAAGGAGTCACTGATGTCCCTACAGCCGATCAGACCGCGTCCCATCGTTTAATCGTTCAACTCGAATCTCCCGCATTAGCCGAGCGGGCAGATATGAGCCGCTCACCTGATGGCGCTTTGGCGGTTAATTCGGCCGACGCTCAGGCCTACATCGCTCGCCTGGAAGCTGAGCAAGCTGTTTTTGTCGCTGATATGGCCCAGGCCATACCTGGCGCCGATGTCTCTTCATATATCAATGAGTCCGGCCAGTCAATTGCGGCAACCTATCAGGTTGTTTTTAATGGCGTTGTCGTCGATCCGGGCGCTACTCCTCGTGATGAGGCGCGACGACTATTGGAGGCTATGCCCGGTGTAAAGGCAGTTTACCTCGATCATGTACATTATCCTCAAACCTATGCTAGCATGCCTTTGATCAATGTGCAGGCTATTTGGGATCAAGTTGGTGGTTATGAAAATGGGGGCGCTGGAATAAAAGTTGCTTCCATTGATGGCGGTTTACACCACGCAGCGCCCATGTTTGATGGCACAGGTTTTGACTATCCTGATGGCTGGCCAGAAGGCGGCCTGGGGGATGCTGCCAACAACAATGGCAAGATTATCGCCTCCCGCGCCTATTTCCGTGAGTTTGATCCACCCGCTGTGGGTGATGAGAACACCTGGCCCGGCGAAAATGGCACCTCACACGGTGTTCATACCGGATCAACGGCCGCAGGAAATCGTGTCGTAGCTGATTATTTGGGGATTACCGAGACAGTTAGCGGTGTCGCGCCAGGGGCATGGGTCATGAGCTACCGTGTCTTTTATGCCAGCGTCAATAGTGATGGTTCATTCCATGATGCAGAAGGTATAGCGGCGATTGAGGATATGGTGATGGATGGTGCAGATGTGGTCAACAATTCCTGGGGCGGTGGTCCCGGTTCGGTTGGCGGCGCATTAGATCCAATCGACCAGGCGTTGATCAATGCTTCAAATGCCGGTGTATTTGTCAGCATGTCCGCGGGCAATGCCGGCCCCGGAAAAGGGACCGGTGATCATCCTTCTGATGATTATATCAGTGTGGCTGCCAGTACGACCGATGGAACATTGGCTTCCGGCCGCCTGAATGTGACGGCTCCTGAACCTATTTCTCCTGCATTGCAGAGTATGAGTTACAGCGGCGCAGGTTTTGGGCCAGGTTTGCCGATTGGTGATATTTTAAGCTATCCGTTTCTAACTTCAGCAAGCGCCGATCCGGGAAACATTGAAGGATGCAGCGCCTGGCCGGCGGATACATTCACCGGATACGCGGCTGTGATAAGCCGTGGCTCCTGTAACTTTGGTAACAAAGTGTACTTTGCCCAAGAGGCCGGAGCAGAATTTGTGATTGTTTACAATAACGCCGGTGATGGGCTGATTAATATGAGCTTTGCTTGTGATTATGCTCCAGACTGCGGAGCCGACGATATAAGTATCTCGTCTATTTTTATCGGTCAAACGAATGGCGAGGGTGTAGTGAACTGGTACAATTCTCATGGTGCTGCCTCAGAACTTGAGATTGATACGCTTGCTTTCCAGGCCGGTAATGTTCCCGACCGGATCATTGGCTTTTCCAGTCGTGGTCCTGGTGTGGGCAACACCTTGAAACCGGATATTGCTGCTCCCGGCGTTAATATTTTGGCTCAGGGATATGCACCTGGGGCGACGGGCGAAGCACGACATCTGGGTTTTGGCCAGTCCTCCGGTACCTCGATGGCTTCACCACATGTCGCCGGGGCGGCCGCTCTGCTGCGCCAGGTTCATCCTGATTGGTCCAATGCGGCTATAAAATCAGCGTTGATGTCGACATCAAAATATATGGATATCTATATTGCTGATGGAACAACGCCCGCCCAACCATTAGATATGGGAGCAGGGCGATTGGATTTGACCAATGCCACTGATCCTGGTGTTATCCTCGATCCACCGAGCGTAGGTTTTGGCCAGGTTGTCGATGGAGATATGTCTTCGATGGATGTGATGGTTACTAACGTAGCGGATGAGTCGGAGACTTACGATCTTAGCACACTTTATACGGGTGCAGGCTTTGCGGTTACGCAGACAACCACGTTGACGGGCTTTATGGTTAGCCCCATAAGTATCACACTTGATCCTGGTGAATCAGCAGTCGTCACCGTCGATTTCGATTCCTCAACAAGCCAGGGAGTTGGTGATAATCAGGGTTATGTCATCATGGAAGGTGATAACGGCCATGACGCTCATTTCCCGGTGTGGGCGCGTGTCGTGCCTGCGGCGACGAATGATGTGCTCATCATAGATAATGATGGCAGCTCTTCGCTTGGAGCGCCCAATTATTCAGCTTACTATACGAGCACATTGGATGCCTTGGGTGTTGCTTATGATGTATGGGATGCCGATCCGAATTTTGCCCAACCGGCAACCATTCCTGAAGCGGCTGAGCTGTCCAAGTACAAAGCGATCATCTACTTCACCGGTGACAATTTCCAACCTGATGGCACGTTTACTGTTTCCACTGCCCTTACGCAGATTGATATGGACCGGTTGACGCAATATGCTAACGACGGGGGAATACTTATTGCTATGGGTCAGGATCTTGCGGCTGTTTGGAATTCTGATTCTACAAATGGTGGTAACTTTGCTTATTCGTCTGTTCTAGGTGCCGATTGGCTGCAAGACAGCGTTACCCAATTTGTGACGCCTACGCTGCCGATTGTTCCCGCCAATGGCTCACCACAGGCATTTAATGGAATATCGCTAGATGTCGGTGATCCGGCCGCCAGTGGTGGTGATGGCGCAGGTAATCAATTTTTCATTGACGAAATAAGATCAGCCCCTACGGAACCGGAATCTCCTCCTTGGGAAAACAATGTATGGGCACTTTTGCAATATCCCGGATCGAACAACATTGAAAATGGTTATGTGGCGGTCGCCCATCGCGATCAACCAAGCCTAGAAAGGCCGGGTGTCACTTATTACGGCCGTTCCATTTACACATCCTTTGGATTAGAAGGTGTCAACAATGGTCCTGATGCAATAACTACTCGTGAAGATCTGCTCCAGATGTTCATGGATTGGGCGATGGATGAACCGGTGGTAGAACTTGAAGACATCACTTCGGATTACTCGGAAACGGGGCAGATGGCGGTGTTCAAGGCGACTTTGACCTCTAATATCACAGATACGGTCGGTGTTTCCTATCGCTTCGATTTTGGAGATGGTAGCTCGTTCACACCGGCCACAAATATTGATACGGCCGGACACGATTATGATTATTGTGGAAATTATACGGTTCGTATTGAGGTGACGGATAGCTGGGGCAACCGCGCTGTGGGCAGTCTGGAAACTGAAGTAACGGCGAACTGCACCTACCAAGTCTTCATGCCGGTTATTGCTCGTTAGAGTTTTTGATTAGTGGATGTCCAAGGATCGCTGCAGAATGATGAACCTTTTTAAAGTCATGTAGCCGCGAAATCCATTTCGTGCAGGTGTGGCGAGGAGTGGAATCCTCGCCACCGTTATCCTTGGACATTTTTTGAAATTAAAAGTGAGCTTCTCAAAGAGGCTCACTTTTTTTATTGGGTGAGGGCAATTGTGCCGTCAGCGCGGATTTCGGCGGCGTATGTGAGGTTGTCCGGGCCGGTAACTTCAGCTTTGTAGAGCAGGTTGCCGTTTGGTGGTAGGGGGTCTTTAAGGATGAGGGTTCACTCTTCGGCGGTGAAAGTGTAGATCCGGCCGTTTTCTTCATTAGCATATACGCGCTCTAATTTCCATTGATCGGTAAGGGGAATGGGAATGTTTTCACTGTGGACCATGAATGTTGTCAGCAGGAAACGGCCGTTGGTTAAGGATCGAACGTCCTCCCCGCTTAAATTCACAATTTCCTGGTCAATTCCTGAGTTTTTTCTTATTACAGGTTCCGATTATGAAACTTGTGTATCATCATTTCGGTTTGCCGGATTCCCTTGTGATGGATTCCGTTGGCTGCAAGCTGCAAGGACCAAACCGAAACATATTAACGATGTAATAAATATTTTTTGCATTGATAATTCCTCGCTTCTTGTACACTCAAGCTCCAATTCTTAAGGAAATGGTATCATCTTTGGAACTTTTGTCCCTTTTTTGGCGTCTTTAAGATGAAAGTGTCTTCATTTGGAAGGCCAGGGAATGATAGATTTCCACGAAAAATGAAATTTATTGAGACAATTGAGAAGGTATATGAGCATAAAAATGATGAATTTTGGTGTATTGGTATTATTTTTCCTCATGGTTGCATGTTCTGCCCCTGGGGAGTCGGTGGAACCGGCAGCCGTGGATGTAAGTGCCGCAACGGAAGAATTTTCAACTGATTATCGGCCGCTAGAGCGTATACCTGCCGTGCCGTTGGGGGAAAAGGGTGAGATAATTAACAGCGGTGAAAGCGAAGTGCTGGTTGAATTCCCAAATGGTGAAGGCCAAAAAATAGGACTGCTAGATGGTGAAGCCTTGGATGAGAAATTGTTTGAAGGTGATGATGTTGCTGCAAATGATGTTGAGATGAAGTCGATTGATATTGACAGTCGGGACGGCCAAATCGCATATGCCGGTCGGCAATTAGCTCAGAGGCTGGATGTCGACTTGGAAGATGTTTCACTGGTTTTATATGAAAGCAAAGTATGGCCTGACAGAAGCATGGGTTGCCGGTCAAAAGGTTTTCGATTGGGTCCAATGGAAGTTCATGGATATGTGATTTATTTCCAGGTAGAAGAGGAAATTTATGCTTTTCATGGGGGTGAGGGACGCTTGCCCTTTCAATGCAGCCAAGAACCAGTAGATGCTCCGATTGGTAGATTGGTCATTGATCCACCTGTTATTGATTAAGAAATTAAAAAAATTGATATATTTTTAACGAAAGTATATGGTAAATGCTCCCAGCTAAGGATTTATGGAAATTGTTTTTTTATTGGTAATTAGTTCTGGGCGCGACCGGCGCAGAAATATATCTGCACTTGGATAGGGAAACATGTTGAATAAATGTTTGTGCAAAAATTTAGTCACCAAGTAATTTTGTAGAGCTTCATAAATCCTCGATTTTATAATTTATAATATAATCTATTCGCACTTTTTTCACGATCCCCTATTTCCCTCCTAATCAAATTCCACCCATTTATGGCTAAAAAAATTATTTGGTTGTAATGAAATTAATCACGCATTTTAGTTTATTTCTTTAAAATAATAATTTCTGTGTTCCTCTGTCCCATCAACTTATGATTGACGAATTAATAAAAAATTAATAGAATCTTAACCACGTTTTCATTGGAGCGGAATTTGATCAAATTCAATTTAGATTTCCTCGTGAGTATAGCGGAGACTAATTCAAAATTTCACGTTTTATGTTTCAAATAGTTAGTAATTTGGGAATACGTTTTGGAAATTAGACTCAGATGTTTAAAAGGGGGTGGAAGTTATTACTTTTAATTAATTGTTTGAAGTTTGGGAAAAATAACCATCATTTTTTCTTGTAGAAAATTGAACTAAGTAATATTTTTTTATTTAAAAATGAAAAATTATTTTTTGATTACGAATTCCTATCGTTTACTTTTTTCATGACCAATGTAGTAGGAGAAATAATGAATATTAATGGCGCTTATATGACAAAGGGCCGAATTATTCTCGTTTTGGGGATAATCGCTTTGATAGCTTTTGTAATTGCCGCTACAGGGAGTATGGCGGTTAATAACCAAGATGGTCCAAAATTATGGCAGGTTAAGGAAGCAGGACTTAATGAGACGGCATTTGCCCATGAAGGCATGTGGACGAGCTTCAAAGTAACGGATGAATTGATCGCAGGTTCTGAGCATTATGGGGGAATTCCACTTGGAGCCAGCCTAGAAGAAATTGAAGCCCAAAAGAGGAAAATAAATCAACAAAAAGAAAAGTTTTATATTGGCCCTAATCCATTTGCCGCAAAACAATTATTGGAACGTGAAAATGTTTTGTTAAATGGTGGTGCCGTAAACGCGGATGATTTTGGTGATGATGAATTTTTGGGCCAGCCACAAAAAGCATACCTGGCGGTAGTAACAGAATATGATCCACCCGGTGGCAGTCAGACTTTTGAACGTGAATATCCGGTTGATCCAAATGATCCCAGTTTAGGCTGTAGTTTGCAGGAATTTACTTATGATTCTTTATTCCTGGGTATGGAAGATCCCCCCGCTGATTGGGATAATTTCAGTTTCTTCAAGGATGGCTTGACCCTTGATGACTATCGTTCGGCCATATTTGGCACGGGTGAAGATGCCGGCTATGGCATTGTTCGTGAGGATATTGGGGGTATTGATTTAAGCGGTTATTCTCTGAATAATTTCTTAATCCAAATGAACCCGCCAGATGCACCTTATATGACAAGTGGCGACATCTTACCAGATTCAATTATTCTTCCAAATGCTCATGAATATTATGGGGCGGCCGTATATCAGGAAGATGATGAAGGAAATTGTGTTTCACCAACGTTTAGTGATGCAAGATATGGGGACCATATTGAAGATGTTGTCGCCGGGATTACGGCTAAATATGATGGCGATCCTTCCATTGATTGGAGCGAGTTTGATGCTGATGGCGACCAAATTATCGATCTGTTGGCAGTTATCCATGCCGGCCATGGTTTTCAAGAAGGTGGGGGTGAAGATCGCTTAAGCACCAGCAGCAGCAGCTTCTTCAATCCGGTACAAGTAGTTGGATTTACTACTCCCGGCGATGACAGTGATGATTATTATGTTCTGGGATTTAACATTAATCCGGAACACCTCGATGTTGGCGCAATTCAGGAAGAGTTTGAACATCAGTTTGGACTTCCGGATTACTACACCACTGATATCGATAACTCCAATGCCTGGTGGACGTCACATTCATCTGGTGTTTGGGGCGGCGAACTTGGTGCTACCCGTCCAATGGGTTCAGCTTTACACGCTTCCTGGGTGCTTGGCAGAAAAGACCCAATGATTTTGGAGTGGAATGATCCTGCCCTTTTAGCTTACGGAATGGAAGTTGATCCTACAAGTACCGGAAGCCCGATGGAGAAAGGCATTACGGTTAAGCTCGGTCGAGCACGGTACACGCCTGAAGATGCAGAAGAAGGCGTCATAATCCGATTACCTCAAGGGGAAATAAATATCAATAATGAGGCTGGAGATGGAGTTGCCTGGTGGTCTGATTCTGGGGATTTACTCGATAATCGCGTCTACCGAGATTTCGATTTAACCTCGGCAACAGGACAAGTAATATTCTCATTCGACTCCAGTTGGGATATTGAAGCGGATTGGGATTATGGTTTAATCCAGTTCTCCGATGATGGCGGGGCAACCTGGGAATGGCCGCAAGATATGGATGGCGTACTGGTTGATGATGATCCGAATGGTGTCGAAGTGGTCGCTCCAGGAGAACGTTGGGGCTTAACCGGCGCTGGAGAAGGGACTTTACGCTGGGATTTATCAGCCTATGCGGGCAAGACCGTCACTGTGATGATTCGTTATTTAACTGATGTCGCTGTGGCCAACCCTGGATATCAGGTTGATAATATTATGCTTGTGGATGACTCCGGAACCCTCTATGAAAATGATCTTGACGAGGATTTCAGTGATTGGACCAATGAGGGATGGAGAACTGTGCCATTCGTTCAAGTATATGAGCGTTACTATCTCCTAGAGTATCGCGTTGCTAATGGGTTTGACGAGTCTCTGAACAACCCCTATGATGTTATCGCATCAGAGGGAGCAGACGTGCGCGTTAACCGGCTTCCGGCAACTGATGAAGTTCTGATTGTTAACTATAGAGATCAATCCCAAGGCTTTGATTATTCACTAAGTGACTCAACCTTCACTGGAAATGCAGTTGGTGCCAAGTTTGCCCATCTTGTTGTCGATTCCCATTTCTATCCGCAAATGTGGGATGTGCCTGACCCTAGCCGCGATGATTTAGTTGGAGTGAACTTGAGTGGACGAATAATGCCTGGTGACGCCGGCTTTGGTCTAAATGCTACTGAACAATGGACATCAAATTGGGCCTATGATCCGGCAACAGGAGAAACAACTCCTGATGTTACTTGGGAGAGCAAACCCCCGGTTCAAGCCTTCCATGACAGCTATGGCTACACACCTGGATTCTTCTTCTCCCCGGAAACTGGATTTGTCTACTTCTGGGATGAAGGGGCCAGCGCCGTACTGCCGACTAGAGGCGTTTACTCGACTCCGGTTACAGATGTAGATGGGGATCCATTTGAAGCATTATATGGATTCACTGTTGGTGGTTACCCTCTCGGTACCGGTAATCCAGGGGATGATGATGTTCATTATGGCTTGCACGCTGAAGTGCTAATGAGTAATGATGAGTATGCGATGGTTCGAATTTGGAATCGTCCTTATGAAGCCTATACGGATGCGGCCGTCGATATTCATGGGAAAACAACTTTTTATGTAAATGAAAATATTGGTGGCAAACTTTCGATGCCACAATTTGTTGTAGGTCTACCAGAGAATGTCTCCTATGTGGAAGACTCAGCTTTTGGTGGCTTTACACCTGTTGGTGGTGGAAGTATGGAAGAGGCGATTGAGCTGGCTGAGGCTGGGAAAGTGGCATCGGCCGCTGATGAAGTCAAGTATTTGGTTTGGGCTGGTGATGATATCGGTACAAAGACATCCTTAGAGCTTGGTGGTTTCGAAGTTGAGAAGAACGGTGAAGGCCAGGTGATATATGATTATAATCTATATCGGGAAGGTAATGTGTTTGTGCAAGGAGGTAAAATCCAACCTGGATTTGCCGGACCGGTTATCTTCATGCCATCGGTACGATCAAATTAATGTAGCTTCAATTTACTTGGATTTCTAAATATTTGGGTGGGTAGACCTTCGGGTCTACCCTTTTTTGAGCTTTAGAATCAGATTTTTTAGTGGGAGATATTACTTTGATGTAGAAGATTTGTGGAAAAACACAAATGGTGGTTTTGAGCTTAATCTCGGATCTCTAATGAATGTTTAGATAGTTAGAAAAACAACTTAACTTTGAATGATGATGGCTTAAAGATTTTTTAGGACTTTCTGTGAGGAGGAAAATCCAAGAATGATAAGTGTAGCAAAATTATCTAAGACTCAAGCGGCAATGGTTTTGGTTGCTGCGGGATTGGTCTTGGCCCTGGTTTTGACGTTGTATACGCAACGGCAAAGCAATGCAGCGCCAGGAACTTATGATTATCTAGGCACTTCTATTGAAAAGATGCCGCGCGTTTTCCCTAATGAACGCCCACCCAGAGATGACTTTGTCGCGGCTCAAGCTGCGGGGGTTGAGGTCGGAGATTCGGCCGAAGAAATAGCCGCTCTGAGTGAATGGTATAGTGACTTTTACACAAAGAAAGAGAAAAGTGGTCCCAATCCGCTGGCTTATCAAAGGCGCATGGCTGACCTGGCCAAAGCTGAATCGTTGGGAACAAGCCCCCGTGCTCTGAACCTCGGTGAACTTGGTGAAGCTAAAATGTTGATGATTCCCTTTGAATTTAATGGGGAAGACACCATCGACACCTGTGATGCGGAAGGGATGATGGTTGGCACATCAACCATTGAAGGTCCTTTACACGGCACCATCCCTAACCCGGAGGAGCACGGAGATAACAACACCATTTGGACAGAGGATTTTAGCATCGAATGGTATGAAGATCTCATGTTCGGCGATGGGGTTGGGGTTGTACGAAAAGACCTCAATGATGGCGCCGGCGTTGATTTGACCGGTGTTTCCGCCACCAAATGGTACGAAGAACAATCAGAAGGGCTATATACCATTGACGGTGATATTTATCCGGATTGGATTCAACTGGATCACTCCGTCGCCTATTATGGCTGGGATGGGGATGAGTTAAATCCCGAAGGTACCGGGTATCCCTGTGATGGAACCCCCTCCGGCTTTGGTTTTGAGTTCACCATTGACGTTGCCAATAAATTAAATGAAGTAGACCCGGATTTCGACTGGGCGCAGTATGATACGGACGGCGACCAAATTGTCGATCACCTGATGGTTATCCATGCCGGTGTTGACAATTCCGCCGGTGGCGGCGAATATGGCAACTACCAGCTTTGGGCACACTCCTGGGATGTTTATTGCGACAAAGGTGATGGCAATGGTCTGACCATTGGCTGCCAGGTTGAAGGTGAAGATACACCTGATGAAAGCGATGATATTTATATCGCCAATTACACCCATATTCCGGAAGATGCGGATATTGGGGTTGTCGTCCATGAGTTTGGCCATGATATTGGCCTTCCCGACTATTACGACCAGACCGGCGCGACCAGCAACTCCACGGCGCACTGGATTGTGATGTCCGGTGGTTCCTGGAGCGGTGATTTGGGTGGCTCCCATCCGGCAGCGTTCAACCCCTGGGCACGTTACTTTTTTGGCTGGGCAGATCCGATGAGGATTGATTATGACGCTGCGATGCAAGAAATCATGATTGGCTCGGCCGATCCCACGCCGCAAGATACGGAAGATTCGGTGTGGATTGGCTTACCTGACCAGCAAGTAGCGGTTGAAAATATGGCTGGAGAAGGCAAAGGATTACATAGTATTTTGGGCAATGAGGTTATTCACTCATTGACAAAAGAATTTGATTTTACTGCCGCAGCTTCTCCAGTTCTCTCTTTTACAACCTATATCGCTATTGAGGAAGATTGGGATTACACCTATGTTCGTGCTTCCACCGATGGTGAAAATTGGGACATCCTGCTGAATGAAGAAGCGTTTTATGCGACGGCCGATCCCAATGGTTCATTTGCCTGGTTAGGTGAAGGTGGTTTGACGGGCGAATACGAAGGGATTTTAACTTACGATTTGAGCGCTTATGCAGGTGAGTCCATGGTTTATATCTCATTCGATTACGTCACTGACCAGGCTGTGCAAGATCCGGGCATGTGGCTCGATAACGTCACCATCATGGATGGCATGACCGAGGTTTATTACAATGATATGGAAGATACCAGTGATTGGATGAACAGCAATGGTCATGGTGGTCCCGGTTGGGAAGAAGTGCCCTTCAATATTGTCTATCCCCATTATTACATGCTTGAGTGGCGCAATGATGAAGGATCGATCGCTTCTCATGGTTTGACCGAACAGTACTACAGCCTGGCGCATGATAAATCGGGTTGGCTGGTTGATAAATTCTCTGCCAATGTTCCTGGACTTCTGGTCTGGTATCGTAATAATCGCTACGAAAACAACCAGGCGATCAACGGCGGACGCGAGTTTGCCCCTCCGGCAACCGGACCCAAGGGTGAACTGCTCCTGGTTGATGCGCATTATGAGCCCATCTCCTGGAGTGGTGGTTGGTGGGATGCGGATGCCGGTGAACCGGCTCCCGAGTTCAGCAACCGTCGTTCAGCGATGGATGGTGCATTCACCCTGGATGATACACCGGCCTGGATGATTCATGATTATGCAGATTCGGCCGAAGAAGTAATGAACTTTGGCAGCAAAGAAGCAGTACCTGACTTTCATGACAGCTTCCGCTCCGTGCCCGGTTGGGTCTTCCCCGGAGATGGCTTTGTTTACCTGGCTGACCAAGATTCCTCCGTGGTTGTTCCGGCTAAAGACAATTACACTACACGGGTTCGTGCCCTGGCTGACGATGGCGTCAATATTGGCGCAGATGTCACCGGTCTCTGGGGCCTCTCTGTCGGTGGACAGTTCCTTGGCCCAGGTAATCCTGGTGACAGCCTTGTGCAGTATGGCATTCATGTCGAACTGGTAGACCAGGCGGAAGATGGCAGCTACGGCCATGTTAAATTCTGGAATAAGATGTATGAAGCTGCGGCCGATGATGGAAGTTACAACGCACTCTATGACAGTGACGGCGCATTTGTCTACCTCAATCAGATGAGTACGGCCAATATTGATATTCACAATCATGGTGGCCTTTTTGAAGATGCATTGGTTGTTGTTGAGAAGCCGAAAAATCTGATGTACATGCCGGGCAGCATGAGCGAAGGCTGGGTCGGTGTGAGCGGTGACGATGCTTCCAGCTTGTACGAAGCCGGAGATTATGTCAAAACTATGGGCTATGACAATCTGGTTGGTGAGCCAGAACCGGATGGTGTCGCCTACTTCGCGATGGCGGTGGACCCGTTCCTGACCAACACCCACCTCAAATTGGATTTTGATTATGTTGGGAACAAGGTGGGCACGGCAAATCCGGAATTCTTGATCAGTCACTCTGAAAGTGTCTTTGGTATGCAAGAGCCAATGCCGAGCATCACTGTGAAACCGGTCACTTATTATCTGCCGTACACTGCTAAGAACTAGTAAAGTTGTTGTGTTTGTAGTAACGGCTTTAGCCGTAGAACCGCTGAAGCGGTTACTACGAACCATCTGGTATTAGATGTGAGGCTAGATGTGACTTAGCTGTTTATTCCCGGTGATTTTTAATGACTGGGAATGGACAAGAGTATTTGAGACACCATCGCCGTAAGATAGCGATGGTGTCTTTTTAATTGTGAGATGGAATGCTTATGAATGAAACGATTACGCTGATAAAACGTCATGGTTCGGTGCGACGCTATAAGCCGGACCTGGTTCCGCAGGTTTTGGTAGGGGAGATTGTGCGTGCCGCCCAACAAAGTTCAACCTCCTCAAATTTGCAAATGTATTCTGTCGTGGCGATCAGCGATGAGGATAGAAAAGAAACGATGGCTCAATTGTGCGGGGACCAGGATTTTATCCGCCAGGCGCCTGTTTTTTTGGCCTGGTGCGCGGATTTAAGTCGCCTGGAGCGCGTCAGCCGGCGGCAAGGATTCCAGCAGGTGAGCCGCTACGTGGAGAATTTTCTGTTAGCGGCCGTTGACACGGCAATCTTAATGCAATCGGCCGCCCTGGCCGCTGAGTCTTTGGGTTTAGGCATCTGTTATGTGGGCGCCATACGAAATAACCCACGCGAGGTTATTGAGCTGCTGCAGCTACCCGACCTGGTCTTTCCCGTGGCCGGCATGGCTCTTGGTTATCCGGTAATGCCGCCTAAAATCAGGCCGCGATTGCCCCTGGAGGCTGTTCTGCACTGGGAAACATACGACAGTGAGGGTGAGGTAGAGATGATAGCCGAATATGACCGGGCGATGATTGCTACCAGGATATATAAAGGGCGGCAGGTTACAAATAAACATACGGCCGATGAAGAACCGGTTATCTATGGCTGGGCGGAACATTCGGCTCGTCGCTCTTCGGTTCCAAAACGGCCCTATTTGCGGCGAATCTTAGAGGAACAAGGGTTTCACCTGGAATAGTTATTATTGTTTTGCCTAAAATTTGACAACTTTTATTAAATGGTTTTCACCCATACATCAAGGGAAGTTGTCAAATCTCTGTGTGATTGATTTTGTAAGGGTGTAAGTTATTA
>JANQGC010000060.1 GCA_028277515.1 Anaerolineae bacterium | reverse complement strand
GTTGACGTCCGTAGCCTCCCCGCGCCAGTGTGGCGGGTAACCCGACCCGGCATCGATCATATTGCGCACCGCTTTCAAGTCCGGTGCGGCATCGGCGCCGCGCAGGACGGGGCTTTTGGCGTCCCATTCCTCGCTTTCGTCATGGACAATGACCGAGCCGGCATCCGGCGGCTCTTTATACTGCTCGGCCTTCTCGGCTACGCGGTTACGCGGCACGCGTACGAACCACAAAAACAGGCGCGTCGCCCAATGGAAGCGCACGCGATCTTCCAGCATGCGCGAATAGCGCAGCAGCCAGGGCAGCATGGTGGTCAGGTCGGATTCGCCGAAGATGGCGCCGATCGGCTTGTTGATTGAATAATGCAGAGCAATGGCGCGGTTCCTGGTTGAGCGGGAATAGTGTGGGGTGCGCCATTTCTTGGGGCGTGTGGGGTCGCTGGTCTTTTGGATGATGGTCGTTTCCCGTTCCCAATCGTTGGCGGCGGTCTCGATTTCCTGGATCTGGTCTTTGGTCAGGAAGCGGAGCAGACTAACTCCGTTCTGTCGTTGGCGGAATAGGACGGGGAATAGATCGCCTGAGCGGGCCAGCTCGTCGCTCATTTCCTCGAGGCGCTGTTTGATGTGGTTTTCCGGGTGCTCCCAGAAGGCAGTGATGAAGCGTTGTAAATTTTTGTTGGGGCTGCTGATTTCGATCCCGTCGGCGACCACGTAGTCGGTCGTTACCTGGATGATGCGCCAGGCCATCGGGTTCTTGCGCCAGGCGGTAAGTGCGTCGGCGTATTGGCTCTGGATGTCGGCCTGGGTGCGGTCATGGCGGCGGTGGTTGTAGCCCGGCCAGTAGTTGTCTGTCTGCAGATTGGGACTAATGCCTAGCTGCTCTTTAGCGCCGAGCGCATTGGCTAACCAGACGGCGAAGCGTTGTAGAGGGTTCATGAAGTTATTCGAGGCACTTTATAGCAGTTCGGCTTTTGATATACATGCCGTTGACGTAAGCCAGGGCTACAGGGATGACGGCCACGGCGACGGCTTCAACCAGGTCCAGCCACAAGGCCCCCTCCTCCTGGGTGACCAGGCCGCGGGTGGCGAAGATGGCGATAATTGCGCCGGCCAGATTGACGATGACGGTGAGCCAGAATTCGGACGTTTTTATACCCGGCTTGTGTTCGTTCATAAGTGCCTCCGCTGCCATTCTAAAATAGAACTCTTGTTCGTGTCAAGTAATAGTGGTTGATGGGAATGGAAAAAGGGGATGAATATAGGGAAGCGACCTATGTAAAAATCAAGAAATTAACCCTTTTGTCCCACAATTAAAACTTGAGGTTGTCCAGAGGGTCGACGCCCGGATTGACTTGGGAGACGGCCAGCCCCATTGTGATATTGCCCTTGCTGATTTCTCCCTCGGCCACGGCCGTCAATGCCGCACTGATCAGCCGGTCGTCATGCACCTTTTGCGTGCCGGCCGGCGTGTCGATGACGGCCGATTCGGGCACGAACCATTTGAGATCGCGCTCAAACTGGCCGCCGGGCGTAATTTCATACGTGCAGTGGCGGGCCTGGGTGAAAAACCACCAGCTATCCGAAAAATCCTCGTCGTCAGTCCAATATTTGAAGCGGCCGGTCTCCACCAATGCCAGGAAAGACGATCCGAGCGCCGCTTTGCTGTACTTGGTGAACTGAAAGCCGGTGACGGCCGTTTCGCCTAATTTAACGCGCAGCCAATCATAAAGACCCTCGCCGACGCCGGAGGAATCAATGACCGTGTGCAGCACGCGCCAATGCTGCAAGAACGCCAGCAGGCGCGCGGCCAACGACGGCCGTCCGGGGTTGTCCTCAAAATGGCGGCTGCCCTGGTCGGTGAAGATGTCGATGGCTTGGTAATGGCGGCCGTTGTCCGTCTCGATGATTTTGACGATGGTGCAGACGGTGTAATCCCGGCCGGGATTGTCCAATTGGGCCAGGGGATCGGTGGCCGCTTCATCCTGGCCGGCGACGTCGATCAGGGCGATGACGGCCGAATTGTCGGGTTCGCGCTTTCTGGCGTGCGCGCCGCGCAGCAGGGCCAGGCGACGGGGCGGGAAAAAGCCGGATTCGGTGTCGATGGGCTGGAGGTAGTATTCGCTGCTGACTATGGGATGCCGCCGGCCGAATTTCGTCTCCTGCCCTTCCAGGAAGCGGCGGTAATTTTCGTTGACGGCCGTCACCTGCTCCGGCCGGGCCCAGAACACGCGCTGCACCCCGTCCCGCTGCTGCAGCGCTTCCAGCTCGTTTTTTTTGAGCCAGAGCGCGTCATAGGAGGTGCGTACCGTGCCCAGGTAGACGGCCGTGGCGTTGTGGGCGGCGCGCATGGGGGTGAAGACGGTCTCCAGGTGGCTTTTATGCTGGTCTTGCATCTCGTCGATGACCAGCAGGGGATCAGCGGTGTCGCCGCGGGCGCTGGCCGAGGGGTGGGAGGAGATGAACGTGACCACGGAACGGCCGAGAATTCGGCGAACCGGTTTGGCGGCCTTGTTCCATAGGGCGCGGTTCCAGGGATTGTTGAGCCGGTCTTCCAGGCGGGCGATGCCCCGGCCGAGACCGTCGCCGGTGGCGCCGTAGATGATATTGCAGCCGCGGCGGCGGTAGAGGTTCATGAGATAGGTGATCAGGTGGGCGATGGCCTCGTTTTTGCCGGATTGGCGGCTGAAGATGAGCAGGAATTCCAGGCCGGCATTGCGGCGGATACTCTCCATGATCGCGGCGAACGGCCGTTGCTGGTAATCGTACAATCGGACCTCGAGGACCAGCCGCGAAAATAAATCGGGATTTTTTAGGATCTGGATACCGGCGACGGCCGTTCGGGAGAGGGTCACGGGTAACGGGCGATCCTGTTTCTGTGACCGGAGCCGCTGTCACAGAAAAAGTCCGGATCTGGAAAGCGGGTCACAGATCTAACCCAAGTTCGTCGCCGACGCTGTCTAAAATTTTGTCCCACAGTTCGGTTCCGCCGGCGTTGCTGTGGCGCAGCAGGTAGGCGACGGTGCGCGAGCATTTGATGGCGCGATCGACAATTTCTAAATAAGTCGTGGTTTTCATCTTTTTATGATCTTTTAGAAACTCTACTAGCCGGCGCAGCAGGACACGCATGATGGCGATTTCGTCGTCGATAGTGATATTTTGGGCGCGGGTGACCAGGTCGGCCGTCTCCTGGGGCGTGAGTTGGCGGGCGTAAAAACCGTGGGTGCGCCGGTTCTGGTTGCCCGCCTGGCCGCCGGTCAGGCCGGCATGGGAGGAGCAGCGCGGGGGGTGGCTGCCGCGGATGGCCCACGCTTTGCAGGGCGAGCCGTTTTTGTTATGGGCGGTGCATTTGCGGCTTTGGTTGGTGGTCATCGTGGCCACATGATAGAACGGCCGTTCTTATTTTGTCAAGTGTGCTGGTGCTTGAATAGAACGGCCGATTATTTTATACTGACCAATCCCTCCAGGCGCTTCGGAGCCTGGCTGTAAAGTTGATCATTTTTCTCACCCCAACTTTTCAAAAAACTCATCCATGTCTACTATCCGACCAGCCATCTCATTGACTTCCCGATTCGTCATGTCTGTGACATCCTGGATAATTTCTTCGACTTCGGGTTGTTCCGCTGCATTGAATTTGTTCACGATGTTAACGGCATATCCCTCTTCAACTGCCGGATACCCGGCGTCTTCCAGGCGGTCATTGAGAATTTTCAGCCTGTTTCCGGTAATATACCTGGTTTTGTAACTCATGGCTTTCTCCTTAAATTTTTTCGGCAGTGGCTCTCAGCCGCTTAGCTTCTTCAAGATTGCCCTGCGCCTCGGCCGCTTTGGCCTTGCGACGCAGGTAATTTCGTTTATTTTGCCTGGACTTGGTTGCTTTCGGCACTTTTTTGGCCTTCTCCCGCCAGACTTTGCGCCAGCCGTGCAGGGATCGTTTTGGCTTCCTCCGCTGCGGCTTGTAAGTGGCCGGGTCTTTGCCGCGCTGCCTGATTGCTACATAGCAGGTGTGGCAAAGACCGTGGCTGTGGTGAGCGATTTTCTGCGTGCTGCAATTGGTGCAGCGAAAGTAATTTCTGCTCCATCCGCTCATGGTATTACTACGACATTAGCCGGATCTTCCTCTTCAAAGGACCAGTCGGAACGGCGGCGGCGATTCACGATAATTATTTCGCCACCGAGTCCGTCATCTTGAACACTTTCGATGACACCGATATACCCGAGACTTTATACGCCTTCGGGGCGTTATTACAGCCCCCTTTGACAGGTTTTGAAAAACAGTGTGTGCTTTAACTTTAACTCTCTGACCTTTTTTGAACATTTGATTCTCCTTCTAAAAAAATAGTATACCATAAAGAGTACTGAAAAATGGAAACGAACTAAGACCGATCTTGATGCGTAATCGGCAACAAAAAAAATTATGCGCCTTCTCCAAAATTAATTAGCTCAAGAAATTCAGTGTCGGGCTTCTCTCTAAGGTAGTTATTAATTGTCTCAAATAGTAAATAATCCGGATCGACAACTTCGACTGGCTCTACATGATCGGTAAAGTAAAATCGAGTTTTTTCTTTATCCCAACCGTGTGGCTGCGAGGCGTTGTACGCTGATTTGCCCCAATCAAAATCAGGATGCTCGAAATCAGGAACTCGAACAGGATCAATCGTCTGCATATAAGCCACGTTATTCCAATTAACTGTTATGCCATTAGGTAACAAGATGTTCATTTCACAATCTCCTTCATTTATACTAAAACAATCTCATCTGCCCGCCCCGCTCATCCTGGAGCGCCTCCCAGGTGTGCGGCGCCAGCCACAACGATTCTACGGCCGATCCCGCTCCATTCACTCTGGCCTCGCGGTCGACGCGCTGCCAGTCGGCCAGGCCCTCGTCGTAAATCGGATGCCGGTAGCCGGAAATGACCACGTGGCCGCGCAGATCGCGTACGGCCGCTAAAAATTCAATGTGATCCTCGTCGCTCATCTCATGCCGGTAGCTGGCGGAGGCCCAGCGGCCGCGCGTCTCGGAGACGTACGGCGGGTCAAGGTAGAAAAGGGCCTGGTCGCTGTCATACAACTGCATCAATTTGAGCGTCGGCATCGATTCAATGGTGACGCCGCGGAATCGCCCGGCCACGGCGTGTAGATGCTCGATTTCTGAGAATGATCTGGCGGCCGGCTTGGCCTTGCGGCCCTTGTAGCGCACCCGTTTCTGCCGCCTGAAGCCGGATTTCCATTTCGCCGTAGGCCCGGCAATGCCCATCTGTGCGCGGATGTAGAAGCGCCGCGCGCGTTCCAGCGGGTCGTCGGCCGGCTCCCGGGCCAGCCGGTGCTCGCTCTCAGCGAATGGCGTGAGCGTGAGCGCCCGAATCAATTCGTTTTCTCGTTCGCGGAGTATTATAAAGAAATTGACGACATCGCCGTCCAGGTCGTTGTAAATCTCCGCTTCTGATCGCGATTTCCTCAATAGCACCGATCCGGAGCCGCCGAATGGCTCGATGTAGACCAGGTGCGCCGGGAAATGCCGGATGATCGACGGCGCTAAAATCCATTTACCGCCGGTGTATCTGAATGCCGATCGTTTCATGTCATACTCCTGGATCCAGGATGTTTTCTGTGACCGGCGCGCCCGTCACAGAAAACAGGATCACTCATTATCCGCTACCGCCTCGCGATTGAGGTACGCCGCGCGCAGCAGCGTGACCAGCACGGCTATCTGCTCCTGCGGCC
>JANQGC010000040.1 GCA_028277515.1 Anaerolineae bacterium | reverse complement strand
TACACTGTCTCACTGATGACTAAACCACTGTCCACTGTCACCGTGCTGCTCGCCGGCAGCGGCGAGATAGCCCTCTCCGCCTCCTGTGTCATCGACCAGGATGAGGGGCAGTGCTTGACCTTCACGCCGGACAACTGGAGCACAGCGCAAAGCGTGTCGGTCCGGGCCGTAGATGGTGTGCTCAGTGAGTTCATCGAGCAGGGCAGCGTGGCCCATGTGGCGACCTCGGATGACCCGGCCTATGCGGCGGCGGAGACGGCCGAACTGGCGATTGAGATCAGTGATGACGACAATGACTTCGGCACGTTCCAGTACATCCTGCTCTTCCCGGCCGTCGGCGCGGACCGGTAAATACAGATTGATAGATTGGTCCAATTTGTCCTGATCTTGCGTAAGGATCTTCAAGATTGGACCAATCTAGGATGTTTCAGGATGGCTGACCCTCCACTATCCTTTTGTGATTATTATCTGCGTCTTTGGGCGACGCTGATGTAATAAAGAAGCTGCATGACGGAGGTGACGGCCGCCGCGACGTAGGTCAGTCCGGCGGCACGCAGTATCGCTTTTGATCCCTGCCGATCTTGTTCTGTTTGCATGAGGCCCGATTCTTCCAGTAATTTTAGTCCCCGGCTGCTGGCGTTGAATTCAACCGGTATGGTCAGGACAGAGAAAAGGACCATCAGGGCGAAGAAGAATATACCGACCCAGATCAGCCCGGTCATGTTGAAAAAGAAACCCATAAATAAGGCAAAATAGGAAATGGTCGGGCTAAAGCGCAGGGCGGGAAGCAGGAAATTGCGCGCCTTGATCATCGCTGATCCTTCCTGGTACTGCTGGACATGACCCAGTTCATGGGCAGTGACGGCCATGGCGGCGACAGAGGTCGTTTTGGCCGTACCGTCGGAAAGGCGCACAACATTAGAAGCCGGGTCAAAATGATCGGTCAGATTTCCAGGCACACGCTCTACCGGAATGGCTTGTAGAGAAGTCTTGTCGAATATATTCCGGGCAACTACAGGGCCAGGGATCTGCTCACTGTTGCTAATTTGGCTCCATTTGGCATTTGTCCTTTTCAGATAAAGTTGGACGCCGAAAGAAATGATCAATGTGGGGATGAAAATGTACCAAAAGTAAACGGGATCGATATAGAAAAACATGAATTACCTCAAGTGACAGTCACTTTACCATTAGTATTGCTACCTAAATAATGGCCAAAGTGACTGTCACAATACCTAATTTGGTTAGAAAACAAACGGTTTAATAACCGCCCTCAACATAAACTTTTTTATCGAACCAGAAGGTGCGATTGGTTCGGAGTTGAAAGATTAAACCGACCAACGCCAGGGCCAGCCAGGCGATAGCCCAAAACCATGAGTCTTGCAGCACCGGCCGAATGGCGTTGCCGGCTCCTTGAAGTTGGTCAGTGCTGACCCGGCCGATGAATAGCAGTAGGGATAGGATAAGGGCATTGGCTCCGGCAACGGCCGTTAAAATGATAATCACATATTTTTGCAAATTGAGGATCAGGGTTAAGACGGCCGTGATCACACCCCCAACCAGACCCAGCATGAAAGCAAAAAATCCGCCATCCATTCCGAACAAACCCATAAATCCGGTCACCAGGGCGAAACCAATAGCACCGGCAACCAGGGCCACACCAATCGTGTAGAAAAGATAAGAGAGCAGGGCAAAAACTAACCCCAGGATAAAACCAATTACCAGGCTGGTGGTCGTTGCTAAAAATCCGTCGCCAAAGATTAAGGCGACTCCTTGAGCACCCAACCATAACCCGGCAAAAAAGCCCCAAATAGGCAGCATGACCAGGAAGACGCGATAGCCCCACATTAAAAACAAGCCGCCCAGAACAAGGGCTAATAAGGCGATTAAAATGGTATTCATAAGTTTCCTCTTTTCTTAAGTTCTCAAACCTTGAAGTGATTTTTGAATGAGCACAACCATGCCGTAAATGACCCAAAGGAAAACGAGCGTGGAGATGATAGCCACAATGGTGGTAATCCTGGCGAATGTGACTTTAAATGATTGGGCCGATGATTGAAGCTGCTCTACATCGGCATGAAGTTGGTCCAGGTTCCCTTCGGTGGTTTGCAAGCGGCTCTTGACTGCGCCTGCAGCTTGAGATAATTGATCGACTTCGGCGGAGGCGTTATCGCGAAATTGCTGCACCTCGCCGGTAAATTGATCGACCCCGGATTCGATTTCCTGGACACCGGTATTGATTTCTTGCAGCCTTTCATCGGACGGCCGAGGCAGATCAATAAAAGGAATGGCGTTGATCGATTGGTAGAGTTCTATGGCGGCAGCCAATGACGAGGTGATCGTCTCGGCCGTTTCCCTGATTTGATTGGCCGAATTGACCAGGTTCTCTTCCTTTTCAGGGGGCAGAACGGTCAAAATGACCCCTTTATCAGCCACGTTTTGTGAGACATCATCGACGGCCGATTGCACCTCACTGACCGTTGTGCTGATTTCGTTGACCCGTTCCTGGACGCGGACAATTGCCCCGCTGCCGGTTTCGGCGATGCGCGTCACGCCATCCATCACGCTGTTGTTTAAGTCAATAGCCACCCCACGAATGACCCAGGTGCCGATGACCGCACCGACTGAGATGATCAAGACCAGAACGCTGATCACAATCGCAGTCCACAGCCAGACTATTTGGCCAGTACTCGTTTTTGGATTGGTTTCCATTGCTTTGCCTCCTTCAATTTTACAAGCAGGTGTGGTCTATACCAAATGCAAAGATGTAATTATAACCTCAAAGTGACAGTCACTTTTCAAGTGCATACTTGAGGAAATATATCCTTTGGAGTGACTGTCACCTGCTTAAAAACTTCATTATTGGCGGGCCATAATAGCGCGCATTTCTGCTTCGGAATCCTGTATCAATTCGCCGCTCACGTCGATTTTGACGGTGTGAATCTTGCCGGCATAGGGGAAAGGGCCTTGATAATAGGTCATGGTGACCGGCGATCCGGGATCGGCACCAATGGCCACTCCGCTGGCCAAGCCCAGCATAATTGGATTGGTTACATCCATTTCCACCTGCCCGGCCAGCCGGCCGTTAATATATAACTGTCCTAGGCCGGGTGTTCCCTTGCCATTTAAAACATCCGCTTCACCGGTGACTTCAAACTCATATCGAAGCTGATTCCTGCCTTCGGGAATGGTTGCCGAAGATTCGACGTGGAAAATTGTTCTGGCAACATAATTGTAAATATGGTGCAGTTTTCCATCTTTTACATAAAGTGAATAACCGCCATCAATGCCGCCCTGTGAGATGAGGACGCCCTCGTCACCTTCCTTGTATTCAATGTCAGCGGTAATACTGTATGGCCGGTTCATGATATTTGCCGCCGCGTTAACGGGCACTTCCTGCGTGCCGGGATAGAAGATATAACTGGTGCGGTTGGCGGCGATTTGCGGCCGTTCTTCGGCGAAGCGCTGCTGGCCACGGCCGTCCACGGGCAGAACATTATATTTGCCTGCTTCTACATACCATTGGCCAATCATCTCGATCAGTTTTGCCCGAACTTCCCCGCGCACATCTCGTTTTTCTGAGAGCCAGCTCTTTATGGCACCAACCACATTTTCCAGGTTTTCATCAGCCAGGTTGTAATTTTCAGCAAAATCTTCAGCGACGTGATACAGTTCCCAGCTATTGGCATCCAGTTTTGTTAATTCTTCGGCGGAAATTGGCATGCCGAATGGTTTACCTGACTCTTTGAAAGAGGGTCCCGGCCAGGGACAAACGGCGCGCCACCCATCTTGATAAATGGAGCGGTGGCCAAGCATTTCAAAATATTGCGTATGGTGTTCTGTTGGCGCATTGCCATCTTCAAAACTAGCTTTAAGACTGAAGCCTTCCAAGGGAGATTGAGTCACCCCTTTGATACTTTCCGGCGGTTCGATGCCCAATGCATCAAGCAC
>JANQGC010000337.1 GCA_028277515.1 Anaerolineae bacterium | reverse complement strand
CCCTGCGCGGCGGGAACCTGGCCAGAACACCGCCGCGCAGGGGCTCCATGATGATCACGGCCATATCCTTGGCCGCCGCGTATTGCAATCCGGCCGTTCCGGCCTGATTCTGGGTGTCCAGGAAATTGTATTGAATCTGGCAAAAGGTCCAGTCATAGTCGTCGACAATAACATTGAAGTCTTCGGCCAGCCCGTGGAAGGAGAAGCCGGCGTTGATGATGTTGCCCTTTTTCAGCGCATCCTCCATGAATTCAAGAACCCCGTTGCGTTTGGCGGTTTCCCAGAGTTCGCCGTTCAAGGCGTGGATCAAATAATAGTCGATCCGGTCGGTTCTTAATCTTCCCAGTTGCTCGTCCAGGAGCCGGTCCATGTCCGCTTTGGACGTTGTCCGCCAGTGGGGAAGCTTGGTGGCAATCTTCACCATGTCCCGGCAGTTGTTCTTGGCCAACACTTTGCCCAGAAACGGCTCGCTTTTTCCGCTCTGATAGGGATAGGCCGTGTCGTAGTAATTCACCCCCCGCTCCATAGCGTGCAGGATCTGTTTTTCCGCCAGCTTTTCATTGATGGTGTTCAACCGCACCGGCAGCCGCATGCATCCATATCCAAGCACTGAAAGTTTATCTCCATTCTTCGGCACTTCTCGATACAACATGGTAAATCCCCTTAGTGTTTACTGTCTCTTTACTAATGCGATCACGGCCTTGGTTTTTATAAATGAATGATCGTTTATATTAGGCATAAAAACATTTTACAGTTTGATGGCATCCCAGGCCATCGTGAACGCGGTTTCAATGCCGTCCTCGGTTAACTCGAACTCCTGGCACAACCGGGGGTTGGCCAGATAGGAGATGGGATGAAACAGGAAGGCCGCCAGGATGTGACGATCCGCCGGTTTGATGATCTTCTGTTCAATTCCCCTTTCCACCACATTGATGAGGGGAACAAAGTATTGCTCGACCGCCTGCCGATCCACCAGAGAGCTGAAGGGCGAATTGGCAAACTGCTCCATGAACTTATAGTATCTTAAATTATTGGAAATATATTCAAAGGTGCTGTACCAGACATTTCTCAGGATATCCCGGATGGGCAGGGTGTCATCCAGGCCATCCAGAATCGTCTGACTGAAATCCAGTTTGAGATCGACATAGGTCGAAACCAGGAGGTCTTCTTTATTTTTATAGTACACATACAGGGTGGCCGGTGAGACCTGGGCTTCCTTGGCGATCTTGGATACTGAACTAGCCACGAAGCCGATCTCATTGACCAGTTTAACGGTGGCCTCGAACAAGGCCGCCTTTTTTTCATCGTCTTTGGTTCGCACGGTTCTAAAATAAACGATCATTCATTTATGTCAAGTTTTCTTATGATATTGTGCGTATGGAATCCTTGGAGATGGATATCAAAAGGCTGTCCAGCTTCCGGCAATGAGAATTGGTCGGTTCTGATCCGGCTTGTCGCCATTTATTGGCGTTCCAATAAGCGACCCAAAAGCCCTTTTGGGGAGTCCTCAGGTTCCCACAAGCCCAGGTGCCGGCATGTTGCGGACGCCAGCGCATTCCGGGTAGCCTAAGGAATCACGAAATACATTTTTGTAACCGAGTGGCAAAGCCACTGCGGACCCATGCCATGGCCGCTTAGTAAAAGACGATGGACCGGTCCTTGTCTTGGCCCGGGAACTTGCCCAGATCACCCTCGTCCGCCACCGTGCCAGCCGGGTGTGTTCCATGGGGTTTTCTGGTTAACCAAGACCAATCCCACAGAGTAAAAAAAATGCCTGCCACTTTGATCTCCCCCAAGTCTCCCCCTTCTTGGGGAGTGAAATTCATACTCCCGGGTGATTGTCAAAAAGAACCGAATTGAACTTAAATGGGAATTGGTTAATCAGCGCCGCTTTCTGAAGCCTCATACATAAGCCATTAAAATAATGAGAAAAAATGGGAATTGGCGATTTCTGTAGAATCCGCGCATCTGTATTGGCAATAATGATCGGATCAACAAACAGTTCTCATCATAGATTCCATGGTCGGCAACGAATTGGTAGCTACGGATGATATTTAGGCTTTGGCCTACCTGCATGCGGCCTGT
>JANQGC010000308.1 GCA_028277515.1 Anaerolineae bacterium | reverse complement strand
TCAGCGGCGGCCAATTCGTTTCGGCCGTACTGCTGTAAGCGGCTGCTGACTTCCGCGGTGCTTAAACCTTGTTGGGGATCGACCTCCAGTTGTTGAGCTGCGCTTGCCGCATCAAGGGTGTACCAGCGGGTTTCGTTGGAAAGTTGTTCTGTTTGGGCCATTTTGCCTCCTTTGATTCTCTAACTTTATCTCGAATGAAATTGTGAGACAAATTTGAGTGGCGGGTGTGCGAGTGGCGGGTATGCGAGTGACGAGTGAGATTGTAGAGCAATCAGCGTGCCCTCTGAGTATTGCCTGAATTGCTTGGTTAACCACAAATTGAGAAATTTGTGCTATAGGGGCGGTTTTTTAAGATTAATTGTAAGCCAGATAAGCTAAACTGATCGGGTCGGAGAATTTGCCTTCGTTTGTGCTAGACGAGGGCTGGGCAGTACCAATTTAGGAGTGGAAATGCCCTTTTTAGCTACAAAATTAATATGGTTTGTCGGCAGGCAGATTCCTTTATCGTTCCGCATCGCCATCCTTCTGCTGTTGCTCAAATTTTTTTACCCTATTCATTTTATATCTCCTCTATCTTGGGGACTCTCATCGCGCCAGAAATTAAATAATTGCTTTACAAAACAGGAATATGAGCTAGGGAGTTTTTGATGAAGATTGACCGGTTGCCGAAGGTTCGTTCGCGCTTTTATCTATGGATCATGGCCGCTATTGTGGTTTGTGGACTTATTTTGGTTAGGGAGACGCCGAGATCTTTTAGCGCCACATCCGATGTGGTGATCAATGAGATCATGGTGTCCAACAACTCTTTTATGCGCGATCCTAGTTTTAACAATTACTCAGGATGGATTGAGTTATATAACACGGGTAACAACACGATTAGCTTGAACGGCTACACGTTGACCGATGATTTGAATGACCCCGATAAGTGGACGATTGGCAATAAACATATCGGACCCGGCGATTATATGATTTTTTGGACCGATGACAGGGACAAAACCGTTCATACCAATTTTAAACTGCGGCATCGAGGAGAGGATGTTGGATTATTTACACCAATTGGCGATCTTGCTGATGGCTTCACTTATGATGAGCAGGTCGGCAATGTATCTTATGGTCGAACTCCGGATGGCAGCACGAACTGGGCTTATTTTCAGGACCCAACACCTGATGGGCCGAATAACGCGCCCGGTTTGCCGGACAAGGATCAAGCGGGTGAACCACTGTTTTCACATGACGGCGGATTTTATTCCAACGGATTTGATTTGACCATCACCCCTCCTTCCAGCGCCGCTTTGGTGACTTATACGCTGAACGGGACGGAACCGACGAAGTTTTCTACGCCGGTCAATGGCCCAATTCCAATCAACAGCACAACGGTCATCCGGGCTAAGGCATTTGAAAACGGGGTGTTGGACAGTTCCATTGTCACCCATTCTTATTTAATGAATGAGGGCACGACGCTTCCGGTTCTTTCCTTGGTCACTGATCCGGATAATTTCTTTGGCGATTACAACGGAATCTATGTTATTGGTCTAAATGGGACGGATGGCGGCTGCGTGGATTTTAAAGCAAATTATTTTCAAGATTGGCAGCGGCCATTAAGCGTGGAGTTCTTTGAGGCTGACGGCACCCCCGGTTTCAATTTTGACGCCGAGGTGGAGATACAGGGCGGATGCTCGAGAAACAAACAAATTAAGGGGTTGGATATTCAACTTGGCCATCAGTATGGCTTGAATGAGGTTGTTTATGATATTTTCCCCGGGTATGAACTGAATAATTTTAAGGCTTTTCTGCTGCGAGCATCCGGACAGGACCAGGGGGCGACTATGTTCCGCGATGGCCTCGTCCAGTCGTTGTCGATGGGCCGGATGGACCTGGATAACCAGGCGTATCGCGCGGTCGCCGTATTCATCAATGGCGATTATTGGGGCATCCAAAATATCCGCGAGAAGTTGAATGATGATTATGTGGAAACGCATCACAATGAAGAGGATATTGACCTGATTAAACGATCATTCAATAAATTTGAGATCAAGGAAGGGGACCGGCAGGCTTATGATTCTCTTGAGAACTATGTGCGGAATCGCAATTTGAGCAATGCCGACCATTATGCCTATGTCGCCGACCGGGTAGATATCGATGAGTTTATGGATTACCAGATCTCGCAGATTTATTCGGCGACGCGCGATTGGCCGCATAATAATCTGCGACATTGGCGGCCAAGAGAGGAGATGGGAAAATGGCGCTGGATGACGGCCGATTTGGATAATGCTTTTCGCGATCCGGCGCGAAATACGGTGGTCTGGGCCACGGACCCCAACCATGACTATGAATGGTCCACATTATTTTTACGCAAACTGTTGGGTAATGATGGTTTTCAGGATGAGTTCATTCAGCGCTTCGCCGGCCATTTGAATACTTCTTATGACGCTGATCGGGTGGTCGGTTTTATCGATCAATTCCAGCAGAATATCGCCGGGGAGATGCCGCGCCACCGCCAGCGCTGGGGAGTTCCGAGCGAACAGACCTGGCAGGAGGAAGTAGAGAAGCTGCGCGATTTCGCTCGCCGCCGGTATGACTTCATGATTGAGGATTTGGATGGCTATTTCAATCTGTCCGGCATGCATCAATTAACGGTGAATACAGGAGCCGGAGGCACGGTGCTGGTCAGTGGAGTGGAAGCCCCGGGGCCTGCCTATAGCGGTCCTTATTTCCGCAATGTGCCGATCCGCTTGCAGGTGATCCCCAATCCGGGGTATGCGTTTAAGGAGTGGCAGGAGTTGGGGGTGAACAATGAGGAAACGTTTATCACATTGACGGCCGATTTTACGATCACGGCCGTTTTTGAGGCTTCCGGCCCGCCGCCGAATATCGTTATCAATGAGATCCACTACAATCCGGCTGATGCACAAGGATCTGATGATGATTATGAATTTCTGGAGCTGGTCAATACCACAGGTACGGCTGTCACCCTGGATGGCTATACCATTTCTGACGGCGTTGATTTCACATTTCCTGCCGGAACAAATATTGCCGATGGTGAATACCTTTTGCTGGCCAAAAACAGTGCGACATATAGTGGCCTGAGCTGCCAGGTGTTTCAATGGGTGGATTCCTCTCTGTCTAATGGTGGGGAGGATGTTCAATTAGACGATGCATTAAGCAACCTGGTCGATTTCGTTGCTTATGATGATGAAGGAGATTGGCCGGTCACGCCGGATGGGGATGGTCCGTCGCTAGAGTTGAGTGATTTGGGCTTTGACAATTCCCAGCCGGCGAGCTGGCACGCCAGCACAGCCCAAGGCGGGTCACCCTGCGAACCTAATTCTGATGGCGGTCCGCCGGCAACGCCGACGCCGACGCCTGATCCATCAGCCGGCTTATTGATTACGGAAATTATGTACCATCCATTGGATGGGGAAGAATATGAATTTGTGGAACTGAAAAATGTGTCGGGAGGGGTGTTTGATTTAAGCGATGCTGCCTTCACCGATGGCATCAGCTATAC
>JANQGC010000291.1 GCA_028277515.1 Anaerolineae bacterium | reverse complement strand
ATTCGTAACCGCGATTTCACAATCGCGTTCTTGTGCATACGCCAGAGCGCGAAAATGATGTCGCGGTTACGGTACGATAATTGGCGACTTTGGAATCGCCCTGATTGCCGGATAGGATGCCTCGATGAAAATTTCGTCTGCTTGTATAATGGCAGGAAATGATGAAACCCCCCTTAATTACTGTAATTGTCCCCGTTTATAATGCCAGAAACTTTGTGATCGAAGCCTTACGGAGCATACAACAACAAAATTACGAACCATTGGAATTGATTGTGATCAACGATGGTTCAACCGATGATTCGCTGAAAATTGTAAGAAGCCTGGAAATGAAAATGACCCTTATCAACCAGGAAAATGCCGGACCGGCGGCCGCCCGAAATAAAGGATTAGGCCTGGCCAAGGGGGATTTTATTACTTTTCTTGATGCCGATGATATCTGGCCAGAAAACAAGTTAAGGCGTCAATTGGCTTACTTACTGGATCATCCTCAAATGGTTGTAGTATGGGGCCGGTCTAAGTATTTTGGAGAATTTAGCGAGAGGGATAAAAAAATCCCATTAGATGAAAACCAAACGAGAATCGCTTACCAATTAGGGTCTGCCTTATTTAGACGAGAGGCGTTTGATAAAGTCGGTGTTTTTGATGAAACCTTTATAACAGGGGAGGATAACGACTGGCTGCTTAGAGCTACTGAGATGGGTCTAAATCAAGGAGCAATGAACGATGTTTGCCTACATCATCGCATGCATCCCAATAGCTTGATGCACTCCCAACCTACGAAAGATTACCAAATCCCCATGCTGGTGAGACGATCCTTACAGCGACGAAGCGCATCGGGCAATTTGGGTCCATTACCTAAGCTGCCTGGTAAAGAGCTATAAATTGATTATTTTGAAGGCGGGCCGATTTACGATTCCTCTTTGCGCCGGCGATCGATGGCAGCTTTTAGAATATGCAACCTTGTGTTGGTAAGATGTTTCATTCGCCGACCTTGATTACCTTCATGAATGCGGCGCATAAATAGAATCTGGGGTAGCAGCACGGAGTTTAACCCGGTATCCTTCGCCCGTATGTACCAATCTTGATCAACTCCTACGACCAGGCTCGTTGAAAACAAACCCACGCGCATAAATGCCCGGCGTTTGATAAGCATGGCGCAGGCAACGTGCGCGGGTAAAATTTGCTGTCGGATTAATAGCTTTTCTTTGATTTCTTGTGGTAGGTCGGGGCTGTAGAATTGCCTGGCATGGCCATATACAACGTCGACATTCTCATCTTGTTTGAAAACTTTTATTTGATCTTGTAATTTATCTTTCAGCCAGATGTCGTCGGCGTCAATGAAAGCAAGATAGTCGCCTTGAGCCTCCCTGATGCCCAGGTTTCGTGCTGCACTGATTCCCTGATTGGATTGATGCAGGACAGATACCTGTGGGACAAAACTTTCGGCAACGACTCTCGACCGGTCACTGGAACCATCATTAACAATGATAATTTCACTAGGCGGGTAGGATTGTTCAAGGACGCTTTCTAGCGCTTCTGCCAAATACTGTTCAGCATTATAGACGGGGATAATGACGCTAATTGATGGCAAATGATTATTCAAGTGATTAAGTACTCCATCTGCTGCTAAGAAACAAACCGTCTCAAATTGTCATTCCAAAGCGAAGCGAGGAATCTTATGCATCAGAACGTTGAGAACACAAAGATCCTTCACTCCGCAAGCTCCATTCAGGATGACAAACTGATACTTCTTTCCTGATAGAACAGAGCCTGCGATGTGGAATTTCTCGGGATGACATTTGATGACAAGTTACTAAACTCAAAGCCTACCGGTCATGGCAACATGTCAGAAATAACCGTTGGTATCTGAGACAAGTCTGACCCTAAACGCAGGTGATAAGAAGGAATACGGGTAACAAGTTCCTTTATGGTGCTTATGGTCTTTTGATCCGTTCCGGCCAGTTGATGCATGGTGCTCAGCAGTAAAGCGCCTAAACTTTCACGCGCTGCGGCCGGTTTTACCCGTGTATCTTTTTCACCGCTCACGCCTGGCAGCAGTAGCGCTTTTAAAGGCAACTGCCTTGCCAATTTATCAGGAAAATGCTGTTGTAAAAAAAACAGGGCTTTCTCACTCTTTAATTTATCGGCATTAGCAATATTTTGCCGCAGATGGGGCAGGCGCTGCAAATTGTCAGGTCGCAGCTTGGCTGTGTTATAGATAGTGTGGACATACGGTTGTGGTTGAAGTCCAATGAATGAGTAATCATCGCTGATATATAGCAAATCGGATTGGAGACAGGAGAGACAGGTCGTTGATTTTCCTGATCCGCCTTTTCCAGCCAATAAAACTGCCCCGTTTTGGTTGCCAATCGCCCCGGCGTGCACCAGATGAATATCGATGGTTTGAAACCACCAGTGCAATATCGAGCGCAATGGTGCGCCACGTTCATAAAGGGGTAGCTGCTGGGCATCGGCACACCAGTACACGGCCAATCCCCGTTCGCGATCCAGGGTGCTAAAGAGATCGGCTCCAACATGGGTGACGATACGCTGGTTCATATAGCCTGGAATGTCGCCGCGAGGCATAGGCACGGATGGGGGGAGGGGTGGTTTGCTGGTGAGGGTGGATGCTGAGTCCCAGATACAAATAATTAGAGCCGGGTTCTGCACGGGAGCTATTGCCAAATGAGCCAGGGCTGGGGTTAGTTGTGATACGAGCGCCGGACCGGCGAAACGCAGGCAAATCGTTTGGCCATGAATGAGAAAATAGCGATCGATCGTTTCACCGGCTTGCCGGGCGGCTTTGTGGAAGAAATAGTAAAATGTATCGAAGAACTGAACCGGGTCTGGGATTTTAATAATATTTGGTTCAGTTTGTTCAAAGGCCATTAGCTTTCATCAGGAAGGGCAGGCCAACCCGTATCATCTACCTCATGGATGGGATCGAGCAGGAGTAAATCCTCCATATCTGTATATTTGTGTAATTGTAGGGGAACAAATGCTGGTTTTGTTGCCGGAGTGCCATTGCTCATTAATTGAGACGGATCAGTTGTTGCTTGATTCGATTCTGCTTTGCCAGGCACAATTAATTCTTCTGTTTGCAACTCATTGAGCAGATCTTGAAGGCTATGCACTATTTCGGCCGGATCTCCAGCGTAATTTTCCTTTAAGTAAGCGGTAATTTGGCTGACGGCCGTGCCGCTTTCCAGCATATTCCAGACGGTCGATCCGGTTTTGTCCAGACTGTAATAATATCCTTTTTCCATGTGAATCATGACCGCTTCGCCATCAATGGTTTCATGTATGACTTTTGGTGTATCCGGTCGATAATATTCTTCAGATGACATGCATTCTCCATATTGGGAAATTTTTCAACGGGGCCTATTTTTACTTACTCACCTGAAAAAGGCAACCACTTTAAATTTTCGCAATACAAATCTCTTGTGACTATTTGTCCATCAGTTGAGGGATGTTATCATACGCTAAGGAGTCATGCTGCTTGTTAAGTACAAGACAGAAGTTCTTTAGGCGAGAGGCGACACGGTCAGGAGACCGGTCGCAGCTTGAAACTTAAGAATCTTTGTAAAGGTTAATGCCATTCTATGGTTTGCCTTGGCCCGAAGATGAGGAGAATCAAATGCCTATTTCGTTAGAAATTTTTAAGGATGCCCGGAAAACTAAAGATTTCCAGTCGGGAGAAGTTATTTTCGAGAGGGGAGCGGCCGGTGATTATATGTATGTGGTGCTGGAGGGGGAGGTCGATATCGTTTATCAGGATAAGATCATTAACAAAATTCAAGTGGGTGAGGTTTTTGGTGAAATGGCCTTGATCGATGACAGCCCGCGCAGCGCCACCGCCCGCGCCGCCCAACCAACAAAAACTGCCCTGGTCAATCGTTTCGATTTCACTTTTTACGTGCAGCATTCTCCATTCTTCGCCCTAGATATGTTAGAAATCATGGCTAACCGGCTGCGTAGGAATATGGATGAGTGATATGGCTGGTGGGGACCTGCTCGACGCAAAGAATAATAAGCAATTGGATAGAGCAGGCAATTTTTTATCGGCCGAATATGATTACATCGCTCAAACGGCGTTCCAGGCCAATGAAGATCGGGCGCGGGTCAGCACCTTTTATATCGTCACTTTCGGAACCCTGATCGCCGCTTTGTTCAGTTTGCAAGTAGATAATATCGCCCTGGATAATATACATCGCGCATTGGTTGTGGTTTTCCTGACCTTGACCTTGTTTGGTTTGTCAACGCTACTACAGCTTGTGCGCCTGCGCCAGGCCCTGGACTGAGAGTGTGCGGGCGTTGAATCAGATAAAAGAATTTTACCTTGAGCAGCTTCAACCCTTGCCGTTGCATGAAGCCTTGCGTTGGAGCGAAAAAAGCATACCCTCGACCTATAAACCTTGGAGCATCGCCTTTCTCTTAGCTCTACAAGTAGCTCTGCTGGGTGGCGTCTCATTTGGAGCCTGCATTTACTTCCTCAGTCTTGTCATCGGCCAGGCGAACTGGACTGTGGCAATTATCTTAGGGTTGGTTTATATGATACTCCAGATTTGGTTGTATCGTCGTCTGCTTACTCCATCTTAAGTTTTTTAGGATGTGTAAATCTCAAAGGGATCTCGCGATGAAAATAATGGCCAAAAGCGTCATGATACCTTGTTTGATGGTTTTTTCTTTCTTGTTGAGTGGTTGTAGAGAAGGAGATCAACAAGAAATCGAAATAACGCCCGTCGTGACTAAAGAGTTAGGACCACAGATCGAAACAACTCTTATCGTGACTGAAGAGTTTAAAAGTGAGGGCGAGGAATTTCGCTACTGCACCCTAATGGATTGTAGTTCCGGTGTGCTCATCGCTTTTGAGGGAAATGTCCCCTCAAACTATATGCTTGATCTTGAGTTTAATAAAGACGGTGAAGCGTATAATATATCAGAGATGTGTGAGGGTGACATTTGGCCATCAAGGAATAGCTCTTGCAGGGAGTATTTCCTTTTAGAGACACCTGAGATGATGACTATAATTGTTCAATGGAATGATCAGACGTTGGAGCGTGTCGTCCAACCTGAATATAAAGAATTCCGGCCAAATGGAGCTAATTGTGAACCAGTATGTCAGGTAAGCTCAGTCGCCTTTTTGTTTCCATCACCATAATTTCCCTTTTTATCTTTGATCGTTAAATTGTGTTTTGGGCCGGCTCTGCCCTGACATAAACACATTAAGTAGTTTTGCATTAGATTTGTCAATTTTTATTTCCTTGTGTCTCTGGAAATCCCACAGAAAAAATTGACAAATCTTGAGAATATTAATATCGAAGGTGTATGTTATGAAAATTAAACCTTTCGAGACCGAACATTTTTTTGCCCGCTATGAGTTTAACACCCCTTACCAGTTGTGTAATTCTGACTGCGAGACGGTGACTATTGGCGAACTGCTGGAGATGGCCGGGGTTGAGTTGGCAGAACTCGGCCGACTCTCATTAGGCTACACGGAATCACAAGGACATCCCGCTTTAAGAGAAGCGATTGCCGGCTCCTATGATACGGCTGACTCCGATGACGTGATCGTTCTGGGTACACCGGTCGAAGGCATTTACCTGGCCGCGCGGGCTGTTTTGCAGCCGGGCGATGAAGTGATCGTTCTTTCTCCCGCCTACGATGCCTTGATCAATATGTTTGCCCATGTGGTCGGCGAGGAGAATGTGAAGCGGTGGGCTTTCCGGCCAACATCAACAAGCTGGCTGCTAGATATGGCTGACCTGCGAGCATTGCTCAGTCCAAGGACGAAAATGATTGTCGCCAACTTTCCACACAACCCCACCGGCTATTTGCCCGGTTTAGAGCAGTTGCAGGAAATGGCGTCCATTGTCGAAGAGCGCGACATCTGGCTCTTTTATGATGAGATGTATTTTGGGTTGGTCCATTCCGGCACACCTGAAATCCCTTCAGCCGTTGATTGTACAGACAGGGCGCTGGTACTCAGTGGTTTGTCCAAGACCTATGGCTTACCCGGCCTGCGCAGCGGCTGGCTGGTGGTTAAGGATGAAGCGCTGCGTGAGAATATCCTCAATTGGAAGTTTTACACCAGCATCTGCCCGCCGGCGCCATCGGAGTTTCTGGCCCTGGCGGCCTGGAAGGTGCGCGAACAGCTAAGAGCAAAGAACATCGCCCAGATTGAAGATAATTTAGCGTTGGCTGATGCCTTTTTCGGCCGTTGGCCTGATCTATTCACCTGGCGGCGGCCAATGGCCGGATCAGTGGCCCTGGTGGATATGCATGTACCATCGGTTAGTGCATTGGCGGAGACGCTGGCTGAGGAGGCCGGGGTGCTCATTCATCCGGCCGTAACGTTGGGTGGGACGGACCAACAGGTTAGGTTTGGATTCGGCCGTGCCGGGTTTGGCGAGGCGCTGGAGAAGTTTGAGGATTATTTAAGAACAAACAATGTGGGGTCGCCAAAATGATGGGCACACGCCAAACGAGCCGCTTATGGCTGAAAACCAGGGAGGGGTCTTCCGATGTCATGAGATGGCTAACATGGTCGGAGATGTAGCCGCTCACTTTTTGCTTTGCGGTGTAATGAACAAGCTGGAAAGCTTGTTCTACAGGGTGACTTCTCTGGTCACAAAACGACGCGCGGTTTCGGCCAGGATAGCCGCGCCCAGGGGCAGCACCTTTTCGTTGATGTCGAATGTGTCGGTGTGGTGGAAGCGGGCACGGCCGGGAAGGGCGGCGCCGATCATGAACATGGCCCCCGGCGCTTTTTGGGCCATGTAGGCGAAGTCTTCCGCGCCCATGCCGAATTCTGCATCCCCGACGGCCGTTTCACCCAGCAAATCTCGCGCCGTTGAGCGCAGCCAGCCGTTGACTTGCGGATTATTGTAAAGCGCCGGGTAACCCTTGTTAAATTGGATCTCAAATCGGCCGCCCAGGTTTTCACTTAAACTCAAAGCCCGTTCAATTTCATGCCACAATTTTTCACGTATGTCCTCTTCAAATGAGCGAATGGTGCCTTTGAGCATGACCTCTTTGGGAATGACATTGTGGGTCGTGCCCCCACTGACCTGCCCCAGGCTGACCACGCAGGGACGCATAGGGTTGATGTGGCGTGATGGAATCGAGTAAAGGGCGTTGAGGATCGGTCCAAGCATGAATAACGGATCGCTGCCGTCCTGTGGAAAAGCGCCGTGACAGCCATCGCCGATGATTCTGGCATCGAAGCTGTCCACTGCCGCCAATGAAAAACCGTCCTGAAAATAAGTTTCTCCGCTGGGGATGTTGGACCAGACGTGCAGGGCAATGACGGCGTCCACATCTTCTAAGGCGTTGTCGTCAATCATTGCCGTAGCCCCGCTGACTCCCTGTCCATCAAACGCTTCTTCCGAAGGCTGAAACAAAAAGCGTACATTGCCGTGCCAGCCATCCTCAATCAAATTTTGCTGCAAAAGATGGGCAGCTCCCAGGAGGATCGCTGTATGGGCATCATGGCCGCAGGCGTGCATAACGCCCCGATTTTGCGACCTGTATGGGGTGTCGTTCTTTTCATCTATAGGTAAGGCATCCATATCGGCGCGGATGGCGATGGTGGGTCCGTCACCGCTGCCGATTTGGGCCAAAACGCCGGTTCGGCCGATGCCTGTTTTGGCCTCAATACCAATTTCTTGCAGCGTATCGGCCACCAGTTGGGCTGTGCGAAATTCTTGAAAGCCGAGTTCCGGGTGTTGGTGGATGTCCCGGCGGATGCGTGTCAGTTCAGGGGTGAGTGCTTGCGCTTTGTCGAGCATTTTACTGTCCTTATTAAAATGAAATTCGCTTAGATCATATCTAAATGTGCCGCTTTTGGGTAGGGATGAGGGCCGTTATTGGCATCCAGGACATCCCTGCGAAATTGTTATCATTTGTATATTGAATATAATTGCCGTGTGCCGATAAAATTAAGAATGGACTTTTCGGCCGAGTTGACACGAACGTCTGAACCGTATCCTGGTTAATGATGATTGAAATCGTTTGGGAATATCTGATTAAAGAAGAGGCGCAAGGCCAGTTTGAGTTGGCCTACGGTCCCGGTGGAGCCTGGAGTAGATTGTTTAGCCAAAGTCCAGGTTTTCGTGGCACGACCTTACTGCGGGACATCAATAATCCCCGCCGTTTTTTAACCATCGACATCTGGGACAGCTTGGAAAAACGGGAGCAAGCCCTGGCAGAACACCAGGAAGAATATGACAGGTTGGATGCCACATTCGCTGAATGGACGGAGTTGGAGCGAGAACTGGGAGTTTATCGCGTGCTGGCCGAGGGCACGGTTCGGCCGCGAGCCAAGACCCGGCGCAGAAAATTTTAATAGCAACCGTGATTTTAACTGCCACTCCTAATTCGGCCTTAGATCGAATTTTCTTTATAGAGACCTGGACGCCTGGTTTGCCCATGCGCATTGACCGCCAGGTGACGGCTGTGGGTGGCAAAGGATTGGATGCCTCGGTTTCACTTGGTTGCCAGGGCGTAAAATCGACGGCTTTGACATTTGTGGCCGGTGATATTGGGCGCGAATTGGTGGATCGCGTAAGCCGGTATGGCGTTCACGTGGTTCCCATTTGGGTTGAGGGTGAGACGCGACTTGCGCACGTTATTGTTGAAAGACACCCACAGCAGCATACGCACCTGACTTCCGGCCGGATGATCATCAGTGCAAAGGACGAAGAAGCGTTTCTCAGGCAATTGACTCTCGAACTTCAAAAGGTTCAATGGTTGATCTGCGGCGGCTCTTTACCTAAAGGAATGGACACCGGGTTTCTGGCGCAAGTTGTAGAGCGGGCAAATGAAGCCGGTGTGAAGTCTCTGGTGGATACATCGGCCGTGCCTATCGATCCTGTTCTACTGGCGCGACCAACACTACTTAAGTTCAACCTGGAAGAATTTAAGGCGGCTTTTGATTTGCAAATCAACGATTTCCAAACCTTGATCGAAGATGGCATACGCTTGAAGACCGAACACCGGCTGCAAAATTTGCTGATTACTTGTGGGCAAGACGGCCTATATGCGCTGATCGGCCATGCAGTCTATCATGTCCAGGCGGCGTCTCAAGCGGTTGTCAATGCTGCCGGAGCGGGAGACGCGGTTTCCGGGACGTTAGCTTACAGGTTGATGATTGGTGATAGCTGGCCGGAGGCGTTGCGCCAGGCAAGTGCGGTTTCGGCCGCCACGGTATTGACGGAAGCAACAGCCGAATGTAACCCGGATGATATAGCATGCATTTTGCCGACGGTTAAGGTTAAGCAATTAAAATAAATTTGCCTGACCCATCAAATATAAAATTTTCAATCCACTAAAATGTCTTCCCACTGTGAACGAATCATCTGGTGGGTCATTGCAAAAAGTAAGCCTCTGTAAATTACAACGATTGTAGCGCTTCCACCGGCTCCATCCGGGCCGCAAACCAGGCCGGATAAAGGGATACCAGAGAAACCACGATCAGCAGCAGGATGGAAAGTACAATAAATTGTTCCGGTGCGAAGCCGCCTTTGAGCGTGGTGCCAAAGGCGAAACCTTCGACCAGGGTCACTGTTTCTTCGGGTATGGTGAAGCCGATATAGGTCATGTAAAAGACGACCGCCAGGCCCAACATCCAACCGACGGCGATCCCAAATAGCGCCAGGAGTATCCCTTCCAGGAGGAATAGAAGCATGACCTGCCGGCCGTTCATGCCCAACGAGGATAGGATGCCGATTTCCCGGGCGCGGGCGAAAACGGACATGAGCAGAGTATTGGCGATGAGCACACCTACGGCAAAGAATACGATGCCATATAAAATGTAATAGAAGAATAATCCGTTTTCCACGCTCTCTAAAATCAATGTGTTTAAATCTCGCCAGGTGAGCACTTCTGTTCCTGGGATTTGAATGCGGGCCGCCAGGCGCTCGGCGTCGTTCTGGTTGTCCAGCATGATAATCAAACTGCTGAAGCGGTTGCCCACATCGCTGAAGGCCTGCGCCTGGGCCAGGGGCATGATCACCCGGTTTTGATCGATGCTGGGAAAGCCAGTGTCGATCAGCCCGGCGATGGTAAATACCCCTTCCTGCCCTTCACCGCCAGCGGTGCTTGCAGCCAGACTAACCCGGTCGCCAACCCCGACTTCAAGCTGCCGGGCCAGGACACGGCCGATTAAAATTGTTCCCCGTTCATCACTTTGCAGATATTCGCCATCGATGATGCCTGCACGGATGGGTTCATGATAGGCATCTTCCGGATTTAAACCGACAATCTGAACGCCGACGGATTCTTGCGCTGTGCTGACCAGGCCGCTGCTCCACAAAACGGGCGCGGCCGAACGAACCTCGGACATGGTTTGGAACTGGTTGGTCCACGCCCCGGGATCATCCAATAAATCCTGCGCCAATAAACTGCCCTTGTCCACGTCATAATCGGCATTTCTTATTTGTATATGCCCGGTGCTGATGCGGATACTGTCAGATAGGATGCTCTCCACCATGCCTTCAAGCAGGCTGCTGAAGGCGAAGGTCACGACCAGGCCTAAGGCAACAGCCAGGGCGGTCAGGGCGGAACGACGGCTGTTGCGCCGCAAATCGCGGAAGGCCATAGTCAGGAATTTGGAAAAAACCATGATCGTCTCCTACACGTAATGCAGCGACTCGGCCGGTTCGTTGCGTGAGGCTTGCCAAGCAGGAATCAAGGCTGCCAAAGCGCCGACGATCACGGCCGCAATGCCGTATACGATCACGGTGGAAGCGGAAATGGCCGGGTAAAGCACCGTACCCATCAGGGCATATAATTCTCCAGCGTCTCCCAGGTCGCTGTAGGCGGCCGAAAAATCAATGCCTGTGCTGCCCAGCCAGGTGACTAACCCCCAGCCGATCAGGCAGCCAATGATCGCACCCACCAGCCCGATAAAGGCGCCTTCCATGAGAAAGAGGCTCATGATCTGCCGTCCTTTTAATCCCAGCGCGGCCAGGACTCCCATTTCTCTTGTGCGCTCATAGACGGCCATGAGCATCAGATTGAGAATACCGATGCCGGCCATCAGCAACAGGATGCCGCCCATCATGATGCCTATGGTGCGATCGATATCTAGCGCTTCGCCAAATTCAGGGCGGAGGGTGTAGATGGAGTCGACTTCATGGTTGGGGAATTGGGGAGCAACGGTGTCAATCAACTTATCTTCCTGGCCTAATTTCTCCATGACAACGGCGACTTCCGTCACCTGCCCGCGCAGATTATAGAGCTGCTGGGCTGTGGGTAAATTCATATACATCAGGCTCTTCTCAGCGTCGCCCAGGCCCAGGTCGAAGATGCCGACGACGGTCATTGAGCGGCTGCGCATCGACTCATCCTGGCGACGGCCGAGCAGGGAAACGCGGTCGCCTACGGATACATTGAGATGCTCGGCCAGGGCACGGCCGATAACGATATTATCGCCATCATCGGGCTGTAAAAAACGGCCGTCGACCAAGTTTTCAGCAGCGAGACTGATCGATGCTTCGATTTGTGGCTCAATGGCCGTGATGTTGACCGCCTGCGAGGCATCCCGGTTGCTGACCAGACCCCCTGTGTTGATGCGGCGGGAGGCAGCAAGCACATTGGGTTGATCGCGCATGGCTGCCAGAACTTCATCAACATTAGCCACTGGCAGCATGGGAAGCCGGGTCGCTTTTTCCCGGTAGCCGGGCGCGTGAATCAGGACATTACCGCCATACAGGCGGACGGTGTTGCCGTAAATGGATTGATCCATGCCATCCAGGAAAGCTTGAAAGAAGATGAGGATGATCATGCTCAGGATGATGGCGATGGTGGCGATCAAAGTGCGACGCTTATTACGCCACATATTGCGCCAGGCTAATTTGATGAACTTTCCCATAATTCTCAGCAACCTACCCTTTACCGACTGGTGGTCGGTAATGGAATGATATTGTAAATATGATCCGGTGTCAATGTGATCTAAGTTGTGGGAAAGCCATATTCTTTGGTTAGATAATTACGGTGAGATGAGACAGTTACTTGAACAATTGGGCATGGCTGCCGGTTCGGGCTAATTGCAATTCGTCATTTTCAATGCGATAAATTAATAACCAATCAGGTTGAATATGGCATTCTCGAAATCCATACCAGTTACCAACAAGGGCATGATCGCGGTGTTTTTCAGCCAAAGGGTTTTGGTTTAATAAGGTAGCAATGACCTCTTGCAATAAACCTATATCACGTCCTTGTCTTTTCAAATGCTTAACATCGCGACGAAATCTTGTAGACTGCCGGATTGTGAGAGACATACTCAGCGGTTCCAATCTTCGAATAAGTCTTCTGTAGTCATGAAAACTTTACCGCCTCGTTCTTCAAGCTCAATCATGGCTGCCAACGACACCTCGTTGGGTAATTTGGCGGATGGCTGAAAGGGTAAGCCACCGCTGTTTACGCTCTGCTGTAAGAAAATACGAATTGCTTCAGCCGTGGTGATACCGATGGCAGAAAAAACCGCTTCAGCTTCTTCTTTAAGTTTTGGATTTATTCGCGCCTGAACCGTTACATTAGGCATAATATGCTTCCTCGATCGATTTGATATAGAGAACACATTATACAGTCAAATGACTGCATATTGCAACTATTTGCAGTAAGTTTGTGCGCCGGTCCTCACAAATTAGTTGCCGTTATATTGAAAAAGAAAAGTGAGGCCGTATGCATCCCTCAAATACAATTAGAGATAGCTGCTTTTTTCAAGGTCAGCACTGGAATGATGTGTTAACATTTATCAAAGGATTTGATTATGTCACGGTTGATGTGATTTCAGTGAAAGAAAATAAACTCAATATAGCGTGATGAAAAATGATAGTATGCCTGCCTTGGTCCTGGGCGGGGAACGTGACGGTTACTTCCTTCTATCTTATTTTCAGGAAACTTTTGATTTGATCCCCAATGATAAGCTAAAAAAATACCGGCAAAAGGCATGATATCCTGGGTGGAGGAGAAGCGGTCCATGATATTCTGGCCTGTGTGTCCGGCGATGAGATTTAATGTATACCCATACCCCTAAAAAAAGACCAGACGACCGATTTCTGGCATTCTGCAATAATAATCTATAATTACATCCATCTTACCAGGAGAAATTAATGCTCGGGATACTCATTTTAACAATCATCAATGGATTCTTTTCCATGGCTGAAATTGCCGTAGTTTCAGCCAGAAAGGCGCGGTTAAAGGTGCGAGCCGACGCGGGAAGTAAAGGAGCGAAATCAGCCCTGGATTTGGCGGAAGAGCCGGATGTTTTCCTGGCCACGATCCAGATCGGTATCACGCTGGTAGCTATCCTTATGGGCGCCATTGGCAGCACGCAGGTAACGGCTTGGCTAGAGCCGCTCCTGGCTCCGTTACCTGTCATTGGTGATTATAGCAGCGCGGTGGCCGGTTTTTTGGCCATTGCTTTTGTGACTTATCTGTCGCTGGTCCTTGGTGAACTGGCACCCAAGCAAATTGGCTTAAATGCTCCGGAAACGATCTCCAGCCGTATTGCACCCTTCATGGCCCTTTTGGCTAAAGCAACTTATCCATTGGTCTTGTTTTTAAACGCCTCCACAAGATTGGTTATGCGTTTGCTGCGGGTCAAGCCAAACGACGAACCGGCGATTACGGAGGGGGAAATCCAACTGATTATCGAACAAGGAACGGAAGAAGGGATTGTTGAGCCAATCGAGGAAGAAATTGTAGGGCAATTGTTTCGCGTGGGTGATCTGCATGTCAACGATTTGATGGTCGATCGCCGGGACATCGTTTGGCTGGATGCTGAGGATCCACCGGAAGTCATTCGCAGCAAGATCAGCAGCGGCCTGCATTCACGCTATCCCGTGGCCCGTGGTAATCTGGACCATATTATCGGGTTGGCCTTCGTAAAAGATATGGTCATGCAGACCTGGAGCAGTGACATGCCAGACTTGGAATTGCTGGTAAAGCCAGCCTTATTCATTCCTTCTGGTTTGCCGGTTTACCAGGTTTTGGAAAGGTTCAAGGAGGCACATGCGCATATCGCTTTTGTGACGGATGAACATGGTGGGGTGGAAGGATTGGTTACTTTTATTGATCTTCTGGAGGCAATCGTGGGGGATGTACCAGAGTTAGGTGATCCGGCCAATCCAACGGCCGTGCGCCGTGAGGATGGCTCCTGGCTGATCGATGGCAAACTGCCCGTTGAGGAATTTAAACAGCTCTTTAATCTCGCAGAACTGCCGGCGGGCGGCGATAAATTTTACAACACCATCGGTGGTTTTGTGATGCACACGATCGGCCGTGTTCCTACTGCAGGGGACAAGTTTACCTTTCGAAATTTAACCATTGAGGTGGTTGATATGGATTGGCGACGGGTGGATAAGGTGCTAGTAGAGGAAAAAACATAGCAACATTCGTAATTTTGGCGTATTATACACGCAAAGTATGATACTTGAGGTGTATATATGCCATTATTTCGAGAATTTAAGGGGCGAGTGAAGGAACTAAGATTACTTGATGATCTTTGGAGCGCCGCAGACCCTACGTTGCTTATTCTTTACGGCCGTCGCCGGGTTGGAAAGACCCGCTTAATCACCCATTGGATAAAAAGCAACAATTCAAGAGCCCTTTATTGGGTCGCTGAGCCATCATCAACTACCGATCAACTGCGTTCATTTTCCCAGGCAATTTACAATTTTGCTAACCCGCAGGCCGCGGCTCCCCAGAATTTTACTTATGTCAGTTGGGAACAAGCCTGGCAGCAGGTGGCCGTTTTGGCCGAAAAGGAACGATTGGCGCTTTTTGTTGATGAATTTACATATGTGCTGGAAATTAATCCCGCTGCTGCCGGCACCATTCAGAATATGTGGGACCATCTGCTATCCAAACGTAATCTGTTCTTAACTATATGCGGATCACATTTGGGGATGATGCACCGGCATATGTTGTCTTATCAGGCACCACTTTACGGCCGAGCCACACGCCAGCTTCATCTACAGCCTATGCCTTTTGGCTATACAAAGGATTTTTTCCCAGGTTTTGAAGCGGATGAGCGGGTAGCTATTTTTGCGATTTTTGGCGGTATTCCCGCTTATTGGGAGCGAATAAACTCCCAATTAACGATTTCAGAAAATATACGCAATGAGTTGTTAACTGCTGAAAACTTGATGCATGCAGAACCTCGATTGTTGTTACAGGACTTCGTTCAAGATCCGCATAATTATGTGAGCATCCTGCGAGCTATTGCCAGAGGGGATCGTACTCAAAAGGCGATCAGTACTCGGACGGGTCTTACACAAGGACATGTATCAAAATATCTAAGTGTATTGCGGGATGCTGGATTTGTAGAGAGGCGAGTTCCTGTTACAGCATCGACTAGCTCCCGATTGGGTAGATATCATATTGTTGATCCCTATCTTAGATTTTATTATCGTTTTTTGGCCACACGGCAGGCGCAATTAGCTTTGAATGAGCCGGACCTGGCGTTAGCCGAAATCAAACACCATCTTCGGGATTTCATCGGCACACACACCTGGGAGGAACTGTGCAGGGAGTGGGTATTAAGAGCTGCTGCGCGAGAAAAAATTGCGTGTCCTATTGATCAGGTGGGGAGTGTTTGGACCCGCAACGCTCAGGTTGATGTCGTGGGCATTAATTCCATGGAAAAATCAATGATCTTGGGTGAGTGCAAATGGGGAAATCGGCCGTCAGGTTTAAAAGTCTTAAAGGATCTTATCAAGAAAACGGGGGAGGTTGTACCCCAAAAAGGGTATTGGCGAGTTTCTTATTTTGGCTTTTCCCGCGAAGGATGGACTTCAGCGGCCAGGGATTTTTCCGGAGAAGACACCAATTTTTCACTACCTTCCAGCGCCAATTGGCAGCCTGAGAACATCACCTTGTTCGATCTACCAACGATAGATCAAGATTTGCATCGTTGGGTTCACTAGGTGTTATTATACTTAAGGGAACGCGAATTAAATGATGAATGAAAAAAGGAGCGCCAAAGCGCTCCTTTTTTCATGTTGGGGTTAAAGGGTTTTTTATGGTGTGCGAATGATTGGCAAATAAACACTCGTCTGACCATCAACTTGATAGATAGCCGTGGTTCCGCTGATCTCATTGGCCACGACGAGCAGGGCTTTGCCGTTGGGGCTGTCATCAGCGCTGATGAACTGCAAACCTTCGGGAGAGACATCCCCTTCAGCCGCCGGTTCATAAAGGATGAATTCCGGAGCGGTCGGATAGCTAAAATCGTATACCATGATGCCCCCCACACGCTCAAGTCCTATGAAAGCTAAGGTTTTACCGAAGACTTCACCGGTGGTCACCGCTTCCGGTTCGGCGCCCTTATCATCGCTGCGATTGTCGAAATTGTACTCGCCTTCATCGGTGTCGAAGTCGCCATTGAAACGCTCGGCGATCTCGGCGGCGGTGATATGTTCAAAGTCATCGCTGCTGTCATAAACATGGTTGCCGTAAGCGTCCCAAATGGTGAAGGAACGGGCACCATAGGCGTGCAATACATCATAATCACCGTCGCCATCAAGATCGCCAAATTGATCTGATGTCTTCAGACGGCCGAGATTTTCTTCCATTTGCAGGGTGGCTGCCTCCGGGAATCGCGTGGGATCCATGACATATTCATCATCGCCCATACGAAGTTCTTCGGAGAAGCCATCATAATCACGGGCGTCCCCTTCATTGGCTGTGACGTAATAATCCATGCCGCCTGCCGAGAAGGAGGCGGTGGCGTCGGGCATGAAGTTGCCAAAGACGGGCCAGTTCTGAATATTAATACCGCCGTCTTCATTGCTGGCGTCAATCATGTTGCCCTCAACAAACTCAATGATGCCTAGTGTGACCGGTGTCGGATCAGGATCGAGGGCGATGGTTCCGTCTCCGGGGATTTCCTCGTCAAGCAGGCCGAAGTCGTTATCGTTAATCACCGCTAAGCGGCCGTCCGGCAACACGACCAACCCTTCCGGTTTGTCGCCGGCCAGGTAGCCGAGCGAAGGCAGGTTGAGGACTTTTCGTTTGTATACACTTTGGATGCCCAGGGCGGCCAAGGAATCGGCCGTTTCTTGTTCCAATGTTCCGGCGAAACTCAAACCAAGAACATCGGTAGCCCCTAGCAAATCAACCTCAAAGATAAATTTCTTGCCGGTCGACGAGGTTGATGAATCTCGCTCAATAACAAAGAATTTGCCGTCGCCGGCATAAAAAGCGTCACCGATCTTATCGACTTTGCTTTCACGATAATCGGAACCTTCCAACAAATAAACGTATTCAGTAACCGGATTACCTGTTGAGGGGTCGATGCCCAACATGCGGATCACATCCGAGTTATCGGAGGTGGCGCGGTCGGGATTGGCCAGCGGGGTTTGAATGAAGGCGTACAGGATACCGCTGTCCGTATCCAGGGCCATGCCTTCAAACCCGCGATTCGGCCGGCGGTTGCTATACTCGGCGGGCAAAGTTTCCATGCCGAATGTGCCGGCCGCTTCGCCGGCCAATGCGCCTGTGCCTGCGGGGACAAAACGCTTGATCAGCGTCCCTTCAGAATTAAAGTGGTAAATTGCGGGACGGTATTCATCGACAGCCCAGAAGTCGCCGTTTTCGGTGATTACCAGCCCTTCCAGATCGGCGCCATAGGCGTCGTAGGGAAGCAGATTACCATCTAAATCAACAGGTGTTTCATCCACGTCGGGAATGTTGGGTAAGCCGGTAATGGGGGTTGTGCCGTCGGGTAAGGTAAGGAAGATTTCTTCTGTAACTGAAAAATCATTGGTGTCAGGATCGAGGGTGAAGCGAACGACGCGAGCCTGGTAGTCGGGCAGGGCAAACGGCCGTTCATTATCCCCATCATCGTTGACATCGGTGGGGGCACCATTGGGGCCGCGATCGGGTACCGTAGCAAACATGTAGAGGCCTTCCCCGGTCATACCTTCAAACCATAAACCGGAGAAACCGCCTAATTTGATGGTTTGGCCACCTGCGGTTGTTCCCAGGTCAGGTAAATCGGTCCATTCATAATTGGTAATTGTCGCCGGACCCTGGCTGTGATCTTTCAAGCCGAGTGGCAGAATATCTTCCACAGTAGCCGTGGCGATGTCCACGATGGCAAAGGCATTGTTCTCTTGCAAGGAGACGAAGGCGGTTGATCCGTCCTTAGAGACCGCGATATATTCCGGTTCGACATCTTTGGAAACCGTGTTGCTCGGAATGCCGGGGAAGATGCGGACACCGCGGGCGCGCATTTCTTCTTCGCGGCCGTCAAAGGCATTGAAATCGGCCGTTGATACATCTCCTTGGGTCAGGCTGGAAGCTCCTCCGGATAGATCGATAATTGAAACCGACCCCTCAGGATCAACGGTGTAATCGTCGTTCGGTTCTGCTTCATTAGCCACAAGAACCGTGTTTCCATCCGGCGTGAAAATGATCATATCCGGTTTTGCGCCGACTGTGACGTCACTCAGGTATTGGCCATCAGCATCAAAAAAGACAGCTTTTCCCTCAGCCTGGTCATTTTCATTTTCGACTGCGACGGCCAGAACACCATTGGCGAAAGCGGCGCCGTTAGCGCCTGCCCCATATGGCGTGACATCAATTTGGGAAACTTCCATTGGTTCAGTCGGATCGCTGATGTCCACAATGTCAACGGAAGCATCCGTTGCATTCACGATGAAAATTCGGGCGGTTTGCGGATCATAGGTGACGATTTCGGCCGCACCTTCACCAAGGCCGGAATCATATCCACCGACCTTGGACAGTGAGACATGATGGTCATCCGGTCTTGCCTGGGTGCCGGATAAGGAAAAGACGAGAATTAGTAAAGGGAGTCCAATACTAACCAGCGCCAACAATAGTGGTTTTCTGTGATTCATTCAATCCTCCATGTTGTTAATTGGAATTGTGTAGAGAGCGGAGATAGCCGCCCCGACAAGGCCGCCAGCTTGCAATCGCCAGCACATCAAGGAGGAAGTGTATCCAGGATTCTTTAACCGTTTGTCAATAATCAGTAAACAGGAGAATAAGAGAATGTTAACAGAATGTGTTGAGCATTGGCCGGCATCCTGAGAGTTTAGATCCCTAAACAGGATGCTGGCCGGTTCGTTTGTAATGAGAAGGGTTCCGGTTAATTGGTGTAAATGATACGCCCGGCGCGATAGCCGTCAAAATCCCGCTGAGCCAATACTTCCAGGGTTTGGCCGTCCAGCCGCCATAGGGTTGAGGGCACATCGTCACGAATTTCAAAAGGCATCATATGTTCAGCGGCCGACCCGAAGACGAATAGGGTTCCGTCCGGGGCCGGGTACAGCCATTGAACCAGGTAATCAGTGAGGGCTTCAGCGAGGACCGATTTCTTTTCAATATCGACCAGACGCAGTCCCTGATCTCCGGGCGGGTCTTCCGGGTTCGGCCGTAATACCTGGTTGAAAAGGTATAGCTGGGAGCCGTCGAGGCTATATTTGCCATTGCCGATCACACCATCCATCATACCCTTGGCCTGGGCGACATTGCTGAACAAGTCTAAGAAGGCAACGGAGTTGTTGAGAGAAAAGCTTTCTTCAATCGCAAGATCAGTCGTATTGATGAGCGTTATGGTTTCTTCAGCAGCATCATACACGGTCAGATATGTTCTATCGGGGGAGAGCAGCAAAGCCGGTTCCAGGAATTCATAAATCTGCACGTCGTCATGCGTGGCCGGCTCACCACCGATTCGCACATTAGGCACTTCCACTTCGGCCGCCAAGGATTCGCCGGCGACGTCATAGACGGCGATGCGTAATGGGGCAGGTTGATTTAAATCTTCAAGTGCCGGATCGACGGCACAATAGACGAAACGGCCGTCCGGAGAAAACAAGGCCCACTGGCGGAAACAAGCGTTGGTTTCATCTTCAATATGGGCGAGAACCTGTCCATCTTCAGCGTCCAGGACAAGCCAATCAATAGGTGGCGGATAGGCATCATAAGGAAGATCGGGCTGCCAAAAAAGCTTTGAACCGTCAGCGCTGAAACCGGAAATGAAACCGGGTTCGGGCGGGTTAAAACGGGCCAGTTCTTCACCAGATCGGTGATTGGTGACGACGATCCAAATTTGCCCGGCATCCCGCACTTGCGGCCCCTTATCGTATTGTAACTCAATGGACACACCATCGCTCGTAGTATAAAAGCCTGGGCGAGGGGAAGGCGTTTCTTCAATGGCATTTAATGTTTCCCTATCCAATGGGTAGAATTCATCGCCAAGAAAACTGTCGTTCAGAAATAATGTGTAATCTGTGGGCTGAGCAACCGCTTCTTCAGTGGTCGCCGGTGCACAGGCGCTGAGTACCGTGAAAAGGGCCAGGATAAGCAGGACGAATAAATATTGATTGGATAGGATGTGAAGTCGATTTTTATTGTTCATGTGGTGATCTCCTTTTGTAGCATGGGTATTCTTGCTTGCGCAGGGAACAATCCTTCGACAGGCTCAGGACAGACCTGGAAAGCTCGTTCTATGTGTAGCGTAAGCATTCTTGCTTGCGCCCGAACAAATTAGGCAATTTGTTTTACATAACTCATTCGGCTAATGATTCTAACGATTCGGCCAACTGCACCGCCTGCTGGTATGTTAGCTCGCTTTCCAGTCGGTAGGTGATGTCGCCCCTGGTCCAGATGAGCACATCTCGGGGAACCAGGTTTTGCTCCTGCGCACCGCTCAAGATAAATGTGTGCGCACCTTCAATCCAGAAGGCCTCCCGGCCGTCAATGCGCGTGCTGCGTATGCTGTTCCTGGCCGCCTGCTTGATGCCGTAGTAGGGAGCATTCATCTGGTAAAAAAGGGTTTGCACACCATTTGGCGCGGCCTCGTCGCGCCAAATCATGACCACAACCTGGCCGTATAGCCCTGAGACTTCATGAAAGTAAACAGCGTCCGGCTTACCCAGGTCGGGGAGACCGGCTAATTCAAAAGAGGCCTGCTCTTGGGTCTGGGCCAGGGTGAGTTTTTGGGCATTGGCAAACAGTGCCTCTTCCAACAGGGAAAGTTCAGCCGTATCAGGAGGAGTAGTCGTAGATTTTTCTGAATCGTCGACGATCAACGTCACTGCGCCGGCACGAATCAGTTCGACAAGAGAAGCCCGCGCCTGCGGGACCGCTAATATCAGCCCGGCAACCAGGATCAGCCCAGTAATTGCCCAGGCCAGGCGGGACAGCGGCCGGCGGGCTGATTTTGATATATGAAGGCGTACCTGGCCGGCAATATCAGGTGTGGCGGGATAGGGAAAAGATTGTGCCTTTTCTTTGACCAAAGATTCAATTTTTTCCTGATTGTAGTTTTCATTTTCCATCATGGTTACTCGATAAATTCATGCTCGATGAGCGGTTTCAGTGCCTTTAATGCGCGGTGCAGCCGCGATTTGACGGTTCCCGGGGCGATATCCAGGGTGGCGGCCGTTTCCGCTTCGGAAAGTTCCAGGAAATAACGCAGATAAATCACTTCCTGCCAGGCCGGTTTTAATTGGCGCACAGCCTGCCACAATATGCGCGCCTCCGCCTTGTCCTGGCCTCCCGGATTGATCGCCGTTTCAGGATCGCCCTGCCACCATTTTTGGAGATGGGACCAGTAACGAGATAGCGAACGTTGGCGATTGTAGGCCAGGTTGCGGACGATCTGCAGCAGCCAGGGTTGCAACGGCCGTGTCTCGTTGAAGCCGTCAAGTGACAAATAGGCGCGAATGAATGCGTCCTGGGCGACATCTTCCGCATCAGCGGGATCACCCAAAATAAGATAGGCCAGGCGGAATGCCGGCCCCTGATATTGGCGCATGAGGCGTTCCCAGGCTGCGGCGTCACCCTGGCGGGCGCGAATGATTAACGATTGCTCTGATTCATCGCCCATCTCAGGGACGGCCGTTGGCAAGTCGGCGGATAATGTCATCTATTACAATATACACCTTTCAGCCCGAATGGGTTCCAAATTGGTCGCATGGTTTTATGACTCATGTAACCGTGCCATCCACTTCGTGTCCCTTTGGCTAGGATATTAGCCATTTTGGGGCAGCGCGGTATAAACTATTAGGAAACTTATGAACACCATCACACAATGGATTGAAGAGAATCTCGGTCTCGCTCCCACATTACAAGAGCAGATCTTCTATACCCTGGCCGTCATCATCCTCATCTGGGCCGCCAGGCTTATTCTGCTATCTGTCATACGCCGCAGGGAAGAAGATGTTGCTTATAAATATCGCTGGCGCAAAACGATTGAGTATGCCACACTGGTTGTGGGTTTGCTGTTAATCGGCCGAATTTGGGTCAACGACATTGGTTCATTCGCTACCTATTTGGGATTACTGTCCGCCGGTTTAGCCATCGCCCTGCAGGACCCGATCACTAATTTCTTCGGTTGGATATTTATCATCTTCCGCCACCCATTTGAGGTCGGTGATCGCATTGAAATCGGCCAAAATGCGGGAGATGTAGTTGATGTGCGCTATTTTCAGTTCACGATCATGGAAATTGGCAACTGGGTAGATGCCGACCAGAGCACGGGCCGGGTATTGCATATCCCCAACCGCAAGATTTTTAATGAGACACTGGCCAATTACAGCCGCGGTTTTACTTATATCTGGAATGAGATTCCGGTTTTGATTACCTTTGAAAGCAACCGACATAAAGCGAAGGAAGCCCTGACGGCCATCATTGAAAAACATGCGACGCCGCTGGTGAAGGATGCACGGGAGAGCGTGCGTAATGCGGCCAGCCACTATATGATTTATTACAAAAACTTGACGCCCATTGTATACATCAGTGTGGAAGCCAGCGGTGTCCTGTTGACCCTACGTTATCTATGTAATCCCAAACAGCGAAGGGGCAGTGAAAATAAAATCTGGGAGGATATTCTGGCTGCTTTTGACGAGTATGAGGATATCGCTTTTGCTTATCCAACCCAGCGAATTTATTTCCCGCCTTCAAATAAGGGAGAGTTCAATCCACCTGAAACCCCGGATAATCAATAAGCGAAGGAAATCAGCGATTCCTTTATATAAGAGTAGCCATTTTGCGGATTGTTTGCCAGATTAATGCTGGTGAAAAAGCGCCATAACCCAGGACAAGACCCTGGCGAGAAGGTTCGCCAAAAGAATACTTGCTTATGGAAGGCGTTTCTATCCCCACAGCGGCGAACTGCTTTTCAACCTTATCAGCATTAAGCCCTTCATTCAGCCAGGCCATCGCATGTAATCCGGCCGGTTTGGCATCAATGGTCAGAAACCCATCCAGCAAAGAACGCGCAGCCTCAATGAGCACACTTTGCCGTTCCTGGTATACCGTCCGCATCTGGCGAATGTGACGCGCGAAGTGCCCATCGTTGATGAAATCAGCGACCACAGCCTGGGTAATGAGGGGGGAAGAATGGTCATTGGCCAGACGGGCCATCGTCAGCACTTCAACCAGAGATGGGGGCACGATCATATATCCCAAACGCAAGGATGGGTAGAGGACTTTGCTGAAGGAGCCGGCATATATCACGCGCCGACCATCATCCAGACCTTGCAGAGATGACATAGGATGACCCTCAAAGCGGTATTCGGAATCATAATCGTCTTCAAGAATCCAGGCATCATTTTCACGCGCCCAGGAAAGCAATTCTAATCGGCGGCGCAGGCTCATGAGTGCTCCTGTCGGATATTGATGGGAGGGGGTAACATACGCCAGCCGTGCCTGGGGGGCGATTTTTTGCCCGGCGGCGACATCGATCCCTTCCCCATCGACGGGAATGGGTGCAATCTTAGCTCCATTGGCGGCCATGAGATTGCGTGCGCTGATGTAACCCGGTTCTTCCACCCATACGGTGTCTCCAGGGTTTACCAGAACACGGATAGTGAGCATGATAGCCTGCTGCGTGCCCACAGTAATGATGATCTGCTCCGGAGCGCAGCGCACACCACGCGCCGGGCCTAAATAGTTAGCCAGGGCTTCTCGCAATTCCGGCCAGCCGGCGGTGGGACCATAGGCCAGTAGTTCGGCCGACACCTTGCGCCAGCGTTTATTCTCTAATTTGCGCCACAAATCGAATGGAAAGGCGTCTAGTGCAGGAGTGCCTGGGCGAAATGGTATGGGCGCACCCCGGTCAATGGTTTCCTGAAGATTAGACGTGGCAATTTTATGGCCGTATCGTGAGAGGTTGGGAGGCTTATTTTCTTTTGGAAGCGTCTTGGAGGCTGTCATTGGACCTTCGGCGCGTACTCGCAGCAGGTTTTCGGGGAGCTGATCGCTGACGAAAGTGCCGGACCCCTGGCGTGCTTCCAGGTATCCCTCGGCAATAAGCTGGTCGTAGGCGTTATTGATGGTGTTGCGGCCGACGCCTAATTCTTTGGCTAAGGCGCGCGTCGGCGGCAAGCGGGTGCCGCCCACAAGTTGGCGATTGAGCACCTGTTGGCGCAAGGAATCGTAAAGCTGCTGCCATAGAGGCTGCGGCCGCTCGCGGTCCAGATTGATGGGGATGGAGAAAAAACCTGCTTTTTTGACCATGCTGAATTGGTCCCTTCAATTATAAGTTAAATGGCTCTTTCGAGTAAACCAATTATACCTTATCCTGTTGGCAACAAACACAGCAGATCAAATTTTCTCGGAGGTCCATCATGTTATCGATTAGTGATTTTAAGCCGGCGGTTCATTATAAAAAAATGTTAGGTTGGGTTCTGGGTGATTCCCGGCAGCGTCACCAGTTTTCCGAGGTTATCCAGCAAACGCACGCTCGTTTCACTGAACGCCATCCACAATACGTGGATTCATTATTCGATATTTGGTTTTTATCCCATCAAGCCGCGCCGGTGCTCACCCGGTTTCTGAAGGGTGGCGTTCAGGACAGCGAAAAAGAACTGGCCGCGATTTGGGAAAAGCAGATGGGCGGTACAGATAAAGGGAGAGAACAGCGCGTGGCAGCACTGCGCCCGGCAGCGGCCGAATTCCTACGCTTGCTGGAAAGAGAGTGGCATAAAAACACAAAAACGGTTCACGTATAGAAGTGGGAATTGGAGGGTGACATGAATAGCAATTATGGATGGCAAAAATTTGCTGCCCAAAATAAACAGCAGCAGTTACGGCGAGAGGCGGTGATTCAGCGCCAATTGAGGGAAGGTGTGGAAACTGATCCGGCGGAAAAGGGAACTATCCCTAACCAGATCCGGTATGCGATTTTCATTTTCGCCGGATATTTTTTACAATAAGCAGGATCGATTTAGATTCTGCATACTAATATAGCTTTATGCAAAAACAGGAACAGAATAAAGATAAAAAGAGTAGAGGCACGATGGCGACTTGAGTAGCGCCATCGGCATTGATGTTCGCGAACTTTATATTGATGGTTTTTCACAAAGGCAGGTGTCGGCCGTTGCCCGGGGAGAAATGACGCTTGCTGAAATGCGCCAGGAGGGACCGGATAATGAGCCGATTGATACAAAGGCAATCTTTGATCGATTGACTAAGAATCCCAAAGATAAAAAATAACACGGGTTATGATTTTTCTTCCTGGCTGCGTCGAAAGTAATAGTAGCCAATAATAACTGCCAACAAAATCACCCCAACAAGAGCAACATTTGAAAAAGAATCCCTGCTGCGGAAGGATTGCATGGTGGTTGGGCGGAGGCTGATCATTAAATCTTCGGCCGTGTCCACCGTGTCCGGGCTGGTCAGGATAGAAATGCCATCCAACAGCGGGGAGAGTTCCAGGAGCAGTTCTTGCAGCGCCTGCACATCTCCCTCGGTGCGCACCTGGACGCTGATTTGCAGATCGGGATTTGCTTCACGCAACCGTGGAATGATCGGGTTGACAAATTCTTTCACTACCTGGGGATTTGTTTGTTGACGCTGAATCTGCAGGACAAAAACATCTGCATAGGGAGCCATAGCGACGCCATGAGATAAGGCAAAATCATGATCGGGTCCGAAGGCCAGTTCCAGGCCATATTCGTCGGCAATGTCCCGCATTTGTTGAATACTGCCTACGGGATCGTTCTTTTCATCCTCCGGTGTGGTCTGGCCGTGCTCCAGGTTGTAACCGATGATATCGATGTCACCGGCCATTTCGGGCAGAAATTCTTCCGACTCGGCGACGGACTTGAAGATGACCAGTTTACGGCCGTTGTTGATTTGATTGAGCTGCCCGGCCTGGCTGGGATGATCGACACGGGCAATGTCATCATTTCGCGCCGCCTCATTAAAAAGCGCGATAAGCGGCGGGCCGATGCGCATATCGATCCACAAATCTTCAAGCGTTTCATTTTGCATCGCTCCCATTGTTTGATGATGACTACTAAATAAAGGAATGCTGCCGAAAACAATAAGGCAGAGGAGAAATAGAAAAATTTTGTAATGCTGGTTATTAATTCGCCGTTTAGTCACAATATTCATGCTGGAGATTAAACCACAATTTCATAAGGTGACAGTCACTAATAACATTTGTCTCGCTAGTCCTTAATAATGCAAGTGACTGTCACCTGTTTAGGATTTCTAAATTTTCAAACAATGTGATAATTTTCGGTTATGGCTGACGTGATAACATTTTACCTGGAAATGCTCTCACCATCCGACCTGGTGCCTAAAGCAGCCTTACAAGAGCTGATGATTATGGAATGCGAGATTAAACAATTTTCCTTTAATCGCTTTCTGTACCAATGGGTAGGAGAGGCATGGCAGTGGACGGACAAACTCCAATGGTCTGATGCTGAATGGAAAGCATATGCGGAAAATGAAAATTTACGTACCTGGGTTGCTTATATAAAAGGAGCGCCGGCCGGATATTATGAATTACAAAAGCAGGCGGATGGTGATGTGGAAATTGCTTATTTTGGATTGACACCCAAATTCATTGGCCAGGGCTTAGGTGGCGCTTTACTAACCGAAGCAATCCAAGCGGCCTGGGATTGGGAGGGCACGAAAAGGGTGTGGGTTCATACCTGCAATCTCGATCATCCTAGCGCGCTGCAGAATTATAAAGCTAGAGGTATGAAGGTTTTTAAGATCGAAAAATTCGATCTTAAAAAATAGTTGAAATAACATGGCAGTCGATTATCATTAGTGAAGGAACTAGAGCCTCATATTTTTGGTGAAATTATGGTTAGGATTCCAACTCATCGACAACCGACCCATCCGGGAGAAATGCTGCTTGAAGAATTTCTTTTACCCATGCAGATTTCGCAAAAAGAGTTAGCCGAAGAAATTCACGTGCCGTATCAAAGAGTGAATGAATTAATCAATGGAAAACGAGGTGTGACGCCATCAACTGCCCTGCGCCTGGCGAGATATTTTAACATGTCACCCGGTTTTTGGATGAATCTGCAATTGCGGTGGGATTTATACCACGCAGCGCAAAAGGAAGCGGATCGATTACAGCAGATCCAACCTCGAGTAGCACTTTAATTTCTCTCAACGGCTCATGACGGTGTTGAACCGCCGGGCAAGGATGAGTAGCAGCAGAAGCTGATATAGGATACCCACAATCCAAAATATCCAAAACAGCGGTTCACCGGCCGTCCATAGCATCATTGCCGGCCAGTAGGTGGGCACCAGGGCCAGAAGCAGTTGCCAGGGACCCTGGACGAAATAGGCGACCAGCGGCGGTAATAAGACGATCCCGGAAGCTTTCATCACTGCGAAACCCTGCACTTTATTCTGGGCGATGACGGCCAGGGTTAAGGCCATAAGGGGCGCTAATGGAGCAGCACCGATGGCTATCAGCAGGAGTTGTAAAAATGATAATTGGACAATTCCGGACAATGGAATGACGATTAACGTGGCCAGGATGCCGGCGGCCATTGGCACTGTTAATCGGTACAACAAATAGCCATTGATTGACAATGGCGTCACTTGCAGAGCGGTTAAGGTACCGTCGTCTCGCTGGTCAAGAAGCAGGAAACCAACCACCGTTGCCGCCAGAAAGGGAGTCAGCACCAGCAAGGCATAGCCCATGATGGGTGGGTAATGGGCCATGATGTCAACGCTGATTAGATCGCCTATCCATTGCAGGATGAGCGGCATCAACCAACGAGCGACGGCCGCTAATACGATGGGCAGGAAGATCATCCAGCGCAGCAGCGAATCGCGCTGGATACTCCTGGCGTCGATGGGACCAAGCGCGCGAAAGATTTGGGTCACGTTCATCACCTTTTTGCCCCTTGTTTGGCGATTACAAAGCGGTAGAAAGCCTTGCGCGCGGCATGGAACAACAGGCCAACCCAAATGAGACCATATAGCAAACCGTAAAGAATTTCCCAGACCGGCAGCGTTTGCCAGGCCGCCTGGAACAAGGTCAAGGGCGCCTGGACGGGATGGAGATAGAGCAGAGGGTTAAACCAGCCTGCCAGATAGGTGGCCAGGGGCAGCATGAGCAAGGTTGTGATCAGAATGGACGGCAGCAAATACTCATTGATTGAATCATAGCGAATAACGACTAAAAATCCGAACAGGCAGAGGATGAGTGCCCCGACGACCAGCGCGGCGATGAAAAGGATAATGCCGACCATTAGCGCCGTCGCGGACCCAATCATTGCCCATCCACCTTCGCTCTCAAATGGGGAACGAAAGATAGTGATGATGCCCACCAGCAGGCTGTTTTCAAGCAGGGATAGCAGGGTCAATGTGCTGAGCTTGGAAATTAAATATTCATTTGTGCGCAGGGGAGTGACAATCTGCGCTTCCAGGGTTCCTTCCCCTTTTTCAAGGAGCAAAAGCCCGCCGATAAAGTAAAACGTACCGATGAGTAAATTGCCCAAAACAGCAATGGGCAGCAGCCAGGCCAGCCCCCCGCCCAACTCTTGCAGTGCGCGCTGCGGGATCTGGCTGACCAGTAAGGACCAGATGACGACCACGACCAGGGCGGCATAGTAAAAACCGTTGCGCCACTGTAGGCGCGTATCCCATTTCATGGTTGAAATCAGGCGGGTCATGTTAAGCTCCTGCCGGTGACCCGGATGAAAATATCTTCCAGGGTGGCTTCCTGAGAGTGGATGGTTTGCAGCGGGTTTTGGCGTAGAAGCTGCCAAAATTCGTCGTTATCCCCCAAACCCTGCATTTGGAATTCACGCATGGCCAGGACGTCTCCGCCATTGGGTAAATACTCAATGCGCACCTGTGGCCGGCCGTGGGTGAGTTTTAATGCTCTGGGCGTATCAATGAGCGCGATACGGCCGTCAATGATAAAAGCCACTCGGTCACATAAGACATCAGCCACGTGCATGTCATGGGTGGTCAGGAAAATCGTTTTTCCTAAATGCTGTTGTTCTTTAATCAGTTTGCGGATGCGCCGGGCATTGACCGGGTCCAGTCCCGCCGTCGGTTCATCCAGAAAAAGAAGCTGCGGGTTGTGCAGTAAAGATCGGGCGACAGTAAGCCGGTTTTTCATGCCCTTGGAATATTGAGAAACCAGCAAATGGCCGTCATCCTGCAATCCGACCATCTCCAGCAGCTCTTGCGGCGATTGGGTCGGTCCGCTGTAGAGGGAGGAGAAGTAGGCCAGGTTTTCAATGCCGGTGAGTTTTAAATAATGGTTGGGCAGTTCAAATGATACCCCTGTGCGTTCGTAATAGTCAGGACCCCAGTCTGACAAGTCACGGCCGAAAACGGACACCTGTCCCTGGTACTCTTTGAGCAAGCCGGTCAGTATTTTTTGCGTGGTTGATTTTCCAGCGCCGCTGGGACCTAATAAGCCGAATATTTCTCCCTCGGCGATGTGGAAGTTTAAATCTCGCACGGCCGGCCGTGCGCCGCCGCGGTAGGTGAAGGTCAGGTTTTTTACGGTGATCATGATATTTAAGTTTCAAGAATGGTCCAATCTTTAAGATTGGACCATTCTCACATTCTCATTTGTGGTGCTAATAATCTTTGTAACAGATCGATAATACGCTCTACGGCCGTTTCCACCTGCGCCTCTTGCATATCCGGCCATTGAGATAAGAGCCATTG